>NZ_BBAD01000003.1 GCF_001311075.1 Secundilactobacillus similis DSM 23365 = JCM 2765 | reverse complement strand
CTCGAATTTCGCTTAAAACTAACTGTAAATCACCGATGAATTACCGAGATGAACTATTGGCAGCATAGAAATTTACACAATGTCTAACTTTACCGTTGCACATCAGCCGGGCGCTTCACCGATGTTGCCTTGCACACCGCTCTCAACCCGTCTCGCTCCGCACACTGTACGACAACGTACTCATCACAATCTTAGTTGACGCCACGCAAAGCAAAGGTCTATACTAATTCTAACAACGAAAGCTACGGGAGGAATTGCGCAGTGATTGAATTGAAGAATGCCGATTTACGGATAAAATTGAATGAAAGCGGTGCCGAACTGACGAGTGTGGCCGCACCGGAAGATGGCTTGGAATACATCTGGCAAGCGGATCCGAAGTTTTGGGGCCGCCACGCACCAGTGTTGTTCCCAATTGTTGGTCGTTTGAAGGATGACCAGTATCAGTTGAATGGCGAGACTTACCAGATGACACAGCATGGCTTTGCGCGGAATCAGAAATTTCGGGTATTGGACCACGATGACACCCACGCGGTTTTTCAGTTACAGGCTTCTGACGAAACATTAGCGAAGTATCCGTTTGAATTTGACCTACAGATTTCCTTTACGTTAGATGCTCATACGTTATCCGTAGCTTATCAGGTGACGAATCCTAACGATCAGACCATGCCGTTTTCAATCGGCGGACACCCAGCGTTTAACGTGCCGTTGAATCCGGTTGAAGGTGACTTTTCCGATTATCATTTAACCGTCGCACCTAAGAAGGTTTACCCTCAAGTACCATTGGTTGGACCATATAATGATCACCAACACGAAAAAATGTTGAATTTAACCACACCATTAACACTAGATCACGATTTGTTTGATCAAGACGCACTGATCTTAGATCTTGACCACGTGGAGACGACCTTGATGCTTAGCACGCCGTTAAACGACCATGGCGTGGCGCTCACGGTTGAAGACGCACCTTATGTTGGTATCTGGTCACCATACCCTAAACAAGCGCCATTCGTTTGTATCGAGCCTTGGTGGGGAATCGCGGATAGCCTTGAGAGTGATGGTGACTTTAACCACAAACTTGGCATCCAAACCTTACAGCCACAGCAACAGTTCACTGCAAACTACCAAATTCGGTTCTTTTAGGTGAAAGCACTAAATCTTTGATTAAAATCTAACAAAAAAGGAGCGATGTCGTTTGACATGGCTCCACTTTTGTTAGACCCTTAAATGGTCTACTTCTGTTGTTGTCGTTGACGATGCCGGTAGCCGAGGCCAAACGAAACCATATTTTCGGTTCCAGCTTTGATTCGGCTAATATTGGTTCGGTGTCGGTAAAAAACGAAAATGGTGAGGCAAACAGCAACGATCGTGAGGTAGACATCGTGAAACAGGATGCACATAATCACGATGATTGTAAAAGAAATCATTGACGCCAGGCTCACCATACTGGTTAAATAGATAAGGCTGACAAAACATGATGCCGCAATGACGAAGAGTAAGGGATTGTAAGCGAGTAACATCCCCGCGCTGGTTGCAACGGCTTTACCACCTTTAAAATGGTCGAAGATCGATACGGTATGGCCAAGAACGGCCATTAACCCGAATAAGAGCGGCGTTGCCGTTCCCAGGCCCGTAGAAAGATGAAACCAGGTTGGTAATAAGGTTGCGACTGAGCCTTTAGCGATGTCCAAAACAAGAACAGTGGTACCGGCTACTGGTCCCAGCACCCGAAACGTGTTGGTCGTGCCAATGTTGCCCGAACCAGCCGTTCGAATATCGGTGTGAAAGAATCGTTTACCGACCCAGACACCGTTAGGAATTGCGCCTAAGAGGTAGGCGAGGATTAAAAATAGCGCTAGTTTCAAGATCTATTCCTCCAATTGTGCATGATGACAAGTCACTGGCTAATATTTTAGCATGTTTCATGGGACTTAACATTGAATTTTTAAAGGAATCACAAAATCGCACTGATCCAAAATGAATGAGTTGAAAGGAGTCTTTTTAGTGGCGAGTAAAAAAGCAACGTATGACGCGTCGTCTATTCAGGTCTTAGAAGGCCTTGAAGCCGTTAGAAAGCGCCCCGGAATGTACATCGGTTCCACCGATGGCCGGGGTTTGCATCACTTGGTTTACGAAATCGTGGATAACGCCGTGGATGAAGCGTTAGCCGGTTTCGGGGACGAAATCAACGTGGTGATCGAAGCGGATAACAGTATTACCGTAACCGACCATGGTCGGGGCATGCCGGTGGGGATGCACGCTTCTGGTAAGCCAACCCCTGAAGTGATCTTAACGGTCTTACATGCCGGTGGTAAGTTTGGTCAAGGCGGCTATAAAACCTCTGGTGGCCTTCACGGAGTTGGGGCCAGTGTTGTTAACGCCTTGTCTTCTGAGCTAACGGTGACGATTGTTCGAGACGGCCAACTTTATGAACAACAGTTTAAAGATGGCGGTCACCCAATCACCACGTTGGTGAAAAAAGGGAACACTCGGAAACCAACTGGGACCAAGCTGCATTTTAAGCCCGACTCAAGCATCTTTACGACCACGGTCTACAATTTCAACACTTTAGCGGAACGGCTTCGGGAATCAGCCTTCTTGTTGAAGGGCGTTAAGATCACGTTGACGGATAAGCGTCACGATCAAGAACGTGAAGAAGTTTACCACTTCGAAGACGGCATCAAGGAATTTGTCTCATACTTAAACGAAGACAAAGAAACCTTAGGGGACGTGATGTACTTCGATGGCACCAAAGATGGTGTTGAAGTGGAAGTTGCCGCGCAGTATAACGATGGTTACTCTGAAACCATTCTCTCTTTCGTGAACAACGTTCGGACCAAGGACGGTGGGACGCACGAATCTGGGATGAAGAGTGCCTGGACGAAGGCCTTCAACGAGTATGCCCGTAAAGTTGGGTTGTTAAAGGATAAAGATAAAAATCTTGAAGGTGCTGACGTTCGTGAAGGACTGGCAGCGGTCATTTCGTTACGCGTGCCTGAAGAACTGCTTCAGTTTGAAGGTCAAACTAAAGAAAAGCTGGGAACACCTGAAGCTCGGACTGACGTTGATAGCGTGTTGAACGAACAGTTGGGTTACTACCTAATGGAAAATGGTGAATTTGCCCAAATGCTGATTCACAAATCGTTACGCGCTCGCTCTGCCAGAGAAGCTGCCCGGAAAGCACGGGATGAAAGCCGGTCTGGTAAGAAGCACAAGCGTAAGGAACGCTTACTGTCTGGTAAGTTGACGCCAGCCCAGTCAAAAAACGCCGATAAGAACGAACTCTTCCTTGTCGAAGGGGATTCTGCCGGCGGCTCTGCTAAACAGGGCCGGAATCGGAAGTTTCAGGCGATTCTGCCATTACGTGGGAAAGTCCTGAACACCGAAAAGGCGAAACTTGAAGACGTCATGAAAAATGAAGAGCTCAACACCATGATCTACACGATTGGTGCTGGCGTTGGAGCGGACTTTAACATTGTGGACGCTAACTACGACAAGATCATTATCATGACCGATGCCGATGATGATGGTGCCCACATTCAAACCCTGTTGTTGACGTTTTTCTACAAATACATGCGGCCAATGATCGATGCTGGTCGAGTGTACATTGCCCTACCGCCGCTGTACATGATTCAAAAGGGTGCTGGTAAAAAGCAAACTGAAGATTACGCCTGGACAGACGATGAATTAGCCAAGCGGACTAAGGCTTAAAAGGGTATAAACTCCAGCGGTTCAAGGGGCTTGGTGAAATGGACGCCGAACAGTTGTGGGAAACCACGATGGATCCCGATGCGCGGACGTTGGTTCGAGTTCGTATCGATGACGCCGCTTTGGCAGAACGCCGAGTGACCACGCTGATGGGTGACAAAGTTGAACCACGGCGGAAATGGATCGAAGAAAACGTGGCGTTTACCATGGAAGAAGAGGGCAGCATCTTGGATAGTAACTTAGCCAATGCCGCTCACGATACCACGACGGCGCAATAAGCAATCTTCACTGTGAAAGGAGCGTTTTAAGTGGCGGGAACAAAGATACAAGAACTGACTTTAGAAGAAGTCATGAGTGACCGGTTCGGCCGTTACTCAAAGTCAATTATTCAAGAACGGGCGTTACCGGACATCCGTGACGGCTTAAAACCCGTTCAACGGCGAATCTTATTTGCCATGAACAAGGATGGCAACACCTACGACAAACCCTTTAGAAAGTCAGCTAAGGCTGTGGGGAATGTTATGGGTAACTTCCACCCCCATGGGGATAGCTCGATTTACGAAGCCCTCAACCGGATGAGTCAGGACTGGAAAGTTCGTGAACCATTGGTTGAGATGCACGGGAACAACGGCTCCATGGACGGTGATCCGCCTGCTGCCATGCGGTATACCGAAGCCCGGTTAAGTAAAATTGCCGGTGAGATGTTAAAAGACATTGATAAAGACACCGTTGATATGGTGTTAAACTTCGATGATACCGAATACGAGCCAACCGTCTTGCCAGCAAAGTTTCCGAACTTACTAGTTAACGGGGCAACCGGGATCTCGGCCGGTTACGCAACGGACATTCCACCGCACAACTTGGGTGAAGTGATTGACGCGTTGATTTACCTGCTGGGACACCCGAACGCCGATTTAGATCAACTGATGCAATTTGTTAAGGGCCTGATTTTCCAACTGGCGGCATCCTTCAAGGTCTTGATGGCATCAAGAAGGCCTACGAAACTGGTCGTGGCCGGGTCGTCGTGCGTTCACGAACGGCCATTGAAACCCTACGTGGGAATAAATCACTGATTCGCGTCAGTGAGATTCCATACGAAGTTAACAAGGCCGCGTTAGTTAAGCGAATCGATGAACTCCGGTTGCTTAAAAAAGTGGATGGCATCTCGGAAGTTCGGGATGAATCTGACCGGGATGGCTTGTCGATTGCGATTGAGTTGAAGCGTGACGTTGATGCTCATGGGATTTTGAACTACCTGTTTAAAAACACCGACCTGCAGGTGACTTACAACTTCAACATGGTGGCTATCAACCACCGGCGGCCAGAACACGTGTCGTTGAAGACGATTCTGAGTGCCTACTTGGAACATCAACAAGACGTCATTGCTCGTCGGACCAAATTTGACTTGGATAAAGCGTTGAAACGGCAACACATCGTTGAAGGGTTGATCAAGGCTTTATCGATTCTTGATGAAGTTATCAAGACCATCCGTGCCAGCAAAAACCGTAAAGACGCCCGCGATAACTTGATGTCAGCTTACGATTTCTCTGAAGCGCAAGCCGATGCTATTGTGGCCTTGCAACTATACCGGTTGACCAATACTGACGTGACGGCGTTAGAAGCTGAAGCTGCTGAACTCGCCAAGGCAATTGACAGTTACCAACGGATTTTAGCGGACCCTAAAGAACTGAATAAAGTGCTACGTCAAGAATTACGGGAGATCAACAAGACCTACCGTAACGATCGCCGAACTGAGATTCAGGCTGAAATTACACCATTGACCATTTCAACCGAAGTCATGGTGCCTGATGAAGACGTGGTTGTTTTGGTCAGTCGGGATGGCTATCTGAAACGCAGCGGGGTCCGGTCGTATAATGCGTCCGATCCTGAAGATAACGGACTCAAGGAAGACGATTACCCAATCTTCACTGAAAAATTGAGTACGTTAAACCACCTCTACATGTTTACGAACAAGGGGAACTTGATTTATCGACCAGTGCACGAAATTACGGATGCGCGCTGGAAGGAAACTGGTGAACACATTTCGCAAACGATTGGGTTGGCGGATGATGAACAAATTATTGCCACCTACGCTTTTGAGGATCTCAAAGCACCGGGTGAATTCTTGATTGCAACCGATGACGGGTACGTGAAGCGAACCGAGTTTAAGTCGCTCTTACCTGGCCGGACGTACAAGAGCCGGGCAATTGTTTACGAAAAGCTCAAGCATCCAGAGGCTCACGTGGTTGATGTCACGTATCTAGCCAAACCAGAGGAGACATCGATTCTATTGATGTCAAAACTGGGCTTAGCGCTTCGGTACGATTTAGCGGAAGTGCCAGTTAACGGTGCGCGAACGACTGGGGTTCGGTCAATGAACCTTGGTGACGGTGATCAAGTCGTTGATCTGCAACTGGTAACGGATGCGGACACGGTCAGCTTGATTACCCAACGCGGTGCCTTCAAGAAGATGGCGGCTAAGGAAATCTCAGTCACCACTCGTGCGCGTAAAGGGGTCCAAGTATTACATGCTTTGAAGTCCAAGCCACACGAAGTCGTTGACTTTATTAAATTAGCGGATGCAACGGCCGCTTTGGAAGTCATTACTGATCGTCGCCGAATGCACGATATTTTACCGGCGGAACATCCGCTTAATAATCGCTATTCCAACGGCTCATTTGTGATTGACACAGAATCCGAAGGTGTCCCAGAAATCCTGCGATTAAAACCCACTATTTTAACATTGTCTTAAATTTTATTAGTAATCCGTTATTTTTAGATTACAATAATTGCGTATTTGCTCAAAGATGGTTATTATAGCTTTGATAAATAAACTTTCAAAGACAACCAATCATTTAGGAGGCTTCCCCCATGAAAAGCAAGCAAGAAAGCATCTTTTCATCGAAAACGCTCACTTACTTTTTACAATTATCCGAAACAATGAACTATACGCAAGCTGCTCAAATTTTAGGCATCACGCAACCAGCTTTGACCCAACAAATTAAGAAACTGGAACGGACCGTTGGCGCCCGCCTGTTTTACTCCGTTGGTAAAAAACTGCGTCTAACGGATGCTGGGTACACGATGCTTGATGCGACCCATAAGATTTATGACGTGTTAAACGATGCAGCCGATGAGATCCAACAATCAACTAGCGCAACGCAAGGTGATATCAACGTTGGGATCTTAGCATCCGTTGAAGACAGCGTGTTTGAAGACTTTACCATTCAATCTTACCGAGAAAACCCAGATGTGAAGATCACCCTTCACATGCTGACTCGAAAAGAAATTTGGGACAAGTTGGAAAACAACCAGATTGATCTGGCCATCATGTACTTACCTGATGAATCCATCAAAAACTGGAAGCCGTACGAATCGAAGCGGATCATTAGTGACGACCTGTTATTCATTCACCACGACGAAAAGCTCAGCAAGAAGAAGCGCATCAAGTTTGCGGATACGCCAAGTCGTCCTTGGACCACGTACCCAACTAACTACTACTTGAACCACGTGATGCGTGAAGCTTACAAGAACGCCATGGTTGACTTACCAGTGAGCGTGTCACAGTTTACGACACCTCAACAGCTGTTACGGTTTTCAACGCAGACCGGTGCTTACACGGCATTGCCAAACTCATTCGTGGTTGGCCAAGGCCCACAAGAAAACACTTGGACGGCGCGGTTTGAACCTAACATTCGGTTTGAATTAGCTTTGTCTTCCGCTCAGGTAAGGATCGGATCCCCCGCATCGGCCATTTCTTAGCTCAGTTTGATCAATATTTGAAGACCAAGGATTATCTTGCTCGGTTGCAAGAAATTCAGCAAAATAAGTAAAATCATAGTAAAATAAGAGTGTTCGTATTTTATTATTTTGAGGAGCGATCAATTTATGTCAAAGGAACTCGTTTTTGGGCACAAAAGTCCTGATACCGACGCATCGTGGCGGCTAAGGCTTACGCCTACTTACAATCAAAGTTAGGTTACGACACTGAAGCCGTTGCGCTTGGCGAACCTAACATGGAAACTAACTTTGTTTTAAACCACTTCAACGAACCAACCCCACGGATCGTTAAGACGGTTGCTAACGAAGTGGATGCTGTAATGTTAGTCGATCACAATGAACCACAACAAAGCGCCGACGATATCGCCGACGTTCAAGTGACACACGTGGTTGACCATCACCGGATCGCTGATTTTAACACGGCAGCACCTTTGTACTACCGGGCCGAACCAGTTGGCTGTACCAGCACGATCTTGACCAACATGTTTGCTGAAAACAAGGTTGAGATTCCTGCGCAATTGGCTGGTTTGATGTTATCTGCTATTATTTCAGATACGTTGTTGTTACAATCACCAACCACCACTGATAAGGACCGCGAAGCCGTTAAAGCCTTGGCTGAAATCGCTGACGTGGACTACCAATCATACGGTATCGAAATGCTGAAGGCTGGGACTAACTTGGCTGCTAAGAGCGATGCCGAATTAGTTGCTGCTGATGCTAAGTCATTTACCATGGCTGGCAAGAACGTTCGTATCGACCAAATCAACACGGTTGACTTGAACGACGTTATCAGTCGTGAAGCTGGCATCAAGCAAGCGATGGCTGACGAAGCCGCTAAGGAAGGTTACGACTTATTCTTAGTTTTGGCAACGAACGTGCTTGATAGCAACTCCGAATTATTCGTCTATGGCGAACCTAAGGACGTTGTTGAAAAGGCCTTTAACACCACGTTGAAGGACGACAAAGCCAACTTGCCTGGCGTGGTTTCACGTAAGAAGCAAGTTGTCCCACCATTGCAAACGGCATTTGGTGCTTAGTCACAACTGAATTAATGCGTTAAATTAAAAAGAGTGCTATAACCTCGGTGGAGGTGTAGCGCTCTTTTTGGGTTTAACGACCAAGTTAAGTCGGTGCTAAATTGAAAACACTAATGAAAAAAGCGGTGTTCTGTGGTTGATGACTGAAAAAAGACGCGAAAAACGGGTAACTTAGTTGATTACCGCTAGCAATTATTTGACTATCCTAGTAAAATGTAATATAGATGTTATAACATGTAATAATTAAAACTCGGTTTAAAACTAACCGCTAAAGAGGTCTGTGCAATGTACCGTTACTTTATCCAACCCCAACTTAATAAGTTTACCAAGTCGTTATTCGGGTATGAGTTCTTGATCCGTAAATTTGATGACCAGCACTGGATCTTACCGGAAGACTTTAATGCGATTTTAGTAGACGTTCAAGCGGTACTGCTTCAGCAAACTGCTGGCAAATTGGCCCTTAAGATCAGCTCCGTGTCCTTTAATCTGAATCGAACGCAGTTTATAAACCCGGAAATGGCGGATGCGTTAGCGAAGGTTCAGTTGGCGTTGTACCCAGTGCGTCTGATCGTTGAAGTGACCGAAGAACCAACGGATAAGGGTATTTCCAAAGCACAGGTAGCCGCTGAAGTGAGCTATTACGATCAACATGGCATTCAAATCAGTCTTGATGATGTTGGTAGTGGGAATAATACGTTGGCCAACGTTGAGTCGTTTTTACCACTGGTGCACGAAATTAAGTTTGCGATGCAAAACTTTCGGCGTGAGGGTCGGGCAGCGAGATCCCAGAACAGCTAGTTCATTGGCAAAAAATTGCTGATCAGTACAAATTGCGATTTGTTGTGGAAGGCATTGAAACGATTGAAGATGACCAGTTGTTGGATCGACTGGAGATTCCCTATCGTCAAGGTTATTACTATGGTAAGCCGCATTTGTCTGATTAACTAACCAATGATTTATAGATTGATGTTATACTAGAATTAGCAAAACTAATCAAATGTGTGAGAAGGCCTGTCATGTATCGTTACTTTATCCAACCCCAACTTAATCAAGATACTCGATCGCTGATTGGTTATGAAATGCTGATTCGCAAGTATGAAGACGATCGTTGGATCCTACCACAGCATTTTGCAACGATTCCGGTTGCCATTCAAACTCGGTTATTGGCTCAGGTTGCACAGCAATTAGCCTCAAGATTGGGTCAGTGTCGTTTAATCTAAATCGGACTCAATTCGTGAACGCTGAAATGGCGGCGGCGTTGATTCAAGTACAGCATGCTATTTATCCCGTGACCTTAGTTGTCGAAGTGACGGAAGAGCCTGGTGATCAGGATGTCAGTTTGTCGCAGCTTCAGGAGCAGATTACCGCGTTTGCGGCGCATGGCATCCAATTTAGTTTGGACGACGTGAGTACGGGTGATAATCGGTACGCGCAAATCAAGCCGTTGCTGCCACTCGCCAGTGAGCTAAAGTTTGCGATGCAAAATTTTCGGACTGAACAACGGGCTAAGGAAATTCAACCGGCCTTGCAGTTCTGGCGTCAGGTAGCGGAGCAGTATAATTTACGGTTGATCGTTGAGGGTATCGAAAATGCAGATGATGAGCAATTGTTAGATCAGTTAGAATTACCGTTTCGCCAAGGTTACTATTACGGGCGACCACATTTGTTTGACTATTAGCCTAAATCGATTTTAAAACGAGGCACTTTTTGAGGATTATCCTTGAGAAGCGCTTTTTTGATGTACAAGTGTAATTTAGTGTGAAGATGAGGTAATAGAAAACGGATTATTATGATGTTTTAAATGATTAAATCAGATAAATTCATTCATGAATTGGGTATTATATAACACTGGAACGGTTAATATTTTAATAAAAGCCTGATAATTATTTTAATGATATATTAATTAACGGTTGAAAGTTAAAATACAACGTTATATAATTGGTGCAAGCTTGAACAATCTAAACAAGAGGGAGTCGATTTGTATGGCAGGAACGGTCGTTGTGTCATGGTGGGCCGCACTGATTGGGTTGGCATTAGCCATTATCTTAATTCTTAAAAAGTTAAACCCAGTGTACTCACTACTATTAGGGGCAATCATCGGGTCATTACTCGGTGGGGCGAACTTACTTCAAACGATTAACATTCTCATTGCCGGGTCACAAAGCGTGGTTGGGACGATTTTACGGGTGCTGGCAGCCGGGATGCTGGCTGGGGTCATGATGGAGTCCGGATCAGCAGAGACGTTGGCACGAACGATCGTCACGAAGCTAGGGGACCGGTTAGCGATTTTTGCATTGGCGTTAGCCACGATGGTGATTACCGCAGTTGGAGTCTTTATTCCCGTTGCTGTTTTGATCGTGGCCCCAATTGCACTAGAAGCCGGGAAGCGGATGCACATTTCAAAATTGGCACTTTTGGTAGCGCTTTCCGGTGGCGGTAAAGCCGGGAACATTATTTCACCTAACCCCAACACGATTGCGGCTGCCAAGGGGTTTAACGTAGAATTGAGTCAAGTCATGATTGCCGACTTCATTCCTGCGTTATTTGGGTTAGCTATGGCCGTTATCTTGGCAACGTTGTTAAAGAACAAGGGCTCACAGGTATTAGACGAAGACCTTGAAAACTTAACGGCAGATGCGGTAGATGTTGAGAACTTACCTAGTTTGGGGAGTTCCTTAGTAACGCCAGTCGTTGCAATCGTCTTACTGTTACTTAATCCGATTGGCTCAGTGCTCAATATTACGGCATTAACGAAGTTGAACTTAGATGCCATGTACGTGTTACCAATCGCGGCAATTATTGGCGCGTTAGCGATGAAGCAGGGTGGTAAGCTAAGAGAATACGCCAAGGCCGATGAGTCGAATGACGGACGTTGTCTTGATCTTATTAGGTGCAGGGGCAATCGGTGGCTTAATCACTAACTCAAGTTTGCCAGAACAGGTCATTGCCTTAATCAAAGCGGCTCACGTTTCAGGCACGTTATTAGCGCCAATTGCTGGGATCTTAATGGGCGCCGCTGCTGCATCAACCTCGACCGGGGTTATCTTAGCCACTGGGTCGTTTGGTAAGGCAATTCTTGGCTTCGGTGTAGCGCCATTAGCTGCCGCAGCCATGGTGCACACCGGTGGCATTGTGATCGACCACTTGCCACACGGGAACTACTTCCACGTAACGGCCAACGCCATGCACATGGACATCGCCGAACGGTCAAAGTGTATTCTTTACGAATCACTCGTTGGGTTGACCTGCTGTGCGGTTGCAACAATTATGCTAGGCTTCTTAGGCTAGTCACGCGGTATAATTAGAGTATCGATTTTGACGGTAGGACTGTTAACTGCAGTCGGTCAACGATAGATAAAGGGAGGATATTTGAATGAAGATCGTAGTCGCACCAGATTCTTTCAAGGGTGGTATGACGGCCAAGGAAGCAGCGGATGCCATTGAAACTGGGATTCAGCCTATTTTTCCAGACGCTGAGATTGTGAAAGTACCTATGGCGGATGGTGGGGAAGGCACCGTTCAGTCGTTAGTTGATGCAACGGATGGACAACTGATTCACGAAACGGTAACGGGACCCTTAGGCACACCAGTTGATGCGGTATACGGCATCCTGGGAGATGGTCAGACTGCAGTGATCGAGATGGCTGCTGCGAGTGGCATTCAGTACGTCGATGACCACACCCATAATCCATTGATTACGACGACCTATGGCACTGGTGAGCTGATGATTGCCGCTTTGAACCGTGGTGCAACGCAACTGATTCTCGGTATCGGTGGCAGTGCCACGAATGACGGTGGCGCCGGGATGGCTCAAGCGTTAGGCGTTCAGCTGCTAGATGCGACTGGAACCGAATTAGCACCAGGGGGTGGGGCGTTAGATCAGTTAACGCGCATTGACCTTAGCCAAGTCGATCCACGAATTGCAGACACCCAAATTTTAATTGCGTCTGATGTAACTAATCCATTGGTTGGGCCAGATGGGGCGTCTGCCGTATTTGGCCCGCAAAAGGGCGCAACTTCGGCCATGGTTGTTCAATTGGACGCTAACTTAACCCACTATGCCGCTGTGATTCAAGAAACGTTGGGTGTTGATCTGGCAACTTATCCAGGTGCTGGGGCAGCGGGGGGCCTTGGCGCTGGGCTACTTGCCTTTACGAAGTCTGAGATGCGCAAAGGCATTGAAATCGTCATCGAATACGCCGGGTTAAAGGAAAAGGCGCAGGGGGCTGATTTAGTCTTTACTGGTGAAGGTGGCATCGATTTTCAGACCAAATTCGGTAAAACGCCATACGGGGTCGCTCAAGCAACCAAAGCCGTTGCGCCAAATGCGCCGGTTGTCGTTGTTGCTGGGAACGTTGGTCAGGGGATCGAATCATTATATGAAGATAATGTGATTGATGCCGTGTTCTCAATTGTGCCAGGGGTGACGACTTTGGCGGATGCACTTGCTAACGGACCTCAGAATCTTAGTCGAACAGCGGAGAACGTTGCACGACTGATTGCTAAATTAAACTAGAAATATTGTGTAGAAAGTAGTTAGCACGGATGCTGGCTACTTTTTTAGTTGTTGCAGGTTGGATTAATCGCTTATTTGACGAGAACCTGTTACACTTAAGTTGATTAAATTGTGTACAATCGAATGTTGCTTGAAAAATCAAGGAGTTGGTAAAAATGAACGAAACGGATGCCGAATTAAGACAACGACTATCAAAAACGGCCTATGAAGTTACCCAACACGCAGCAACAGAAGCCCCGTATACCGGTGAATATGATCAGTTTGACGAACCCGGAATCTACGTGGATGTAGTCAGTGGTGAGCCATTGTTCAGTTCGTTAGATAAATACGATGCTGGTTGTGGCTGGCCATCCTTCACGAAGCCCATTCAGCCCGCTGCGGTTACCGAGCAACTAGATCAATCCCATGGGATGCTTCGCCAAGAAGTTCGCTCTAATCAGGCCAATTCGCACCTAGGTCACGTCTTTTCGGATGGGCCTAAAACTACTGGTGGTCAGCGATACTGTATGAATTCGGCTGCCATGCGGTTTGTGCCGGTGACTGAACTTCAGTCGGCTGGATATGGTCAGTATTTAGAATTGTTTGATGGCTCAGAAACTGAAAGATAAACGACTTTTTAGTGCTAGACGGTTGCAAAAGCGTTTCAACTAACGAATAATGGGAGTTGTAAATCATTATTGAGGAGTTGTTGGTGTTGTACAAAAAGACCCTTATTGCATCCTGGATTACCGCAGTCTGTTTGTGTTTGGTATCATTATTATCAGCAATCAGTAAGCAGAACTTGTCGTACCACGTCGCAATCAACGTTGTGAGTTACTTAGGTGTCTATGCTATCGCGACGTATCTTTCTAGAGGTAATTCAACAGAAAAAATCGTGTTAACGTTCGTGAACATTCTGGGTGCCGGGATGTTGTTGTCGTTAACGTACGTCGCATTTTTAAAGTATGCGGGTATCATGCGCGTCATCATGATGTTAATTGGCATCGTTGGTTCAGTAAGCGGCTTATTAGCAATCTGGTTTAATAACAAGTTTGAAAAACCATCGGAAACTGAGTCTGAAAAATAACCGAGAGCAAGTTAGTCGATTAACGGTAAATAAATAAAGCGTATTTAAAACACTGATGTTGAAATCGGTGTTTTTTATTTTGGATTTGAAGAAATCGTGATGAGGTGTATATTTTTAATCTGAATCAATACTTTGAATAATATATATTATGTAAAGTAGAAAAAAGAATCAGTTTATTTGCTTAAATTGAACTTCCCTTTCTTAGTTTTGTTGATTGTTGTTTGCAACTTAATTTATGGTTAACGATTTATATGGCCACGTCTAGATGTTTAATTTAGTTAATTGATTACCAATTAACTACGAGCTACGAGTCTGATCAGTTTAAGCGAGTTCAGGTTAAAGTTTTAAATTAGCAACTCTTCTTCAACCAAGATCCAACAAATTCTTAATCAGCATAAATTGCTAGTTATCGCTGACTGATTACCGTTTTTACTGTTTGGTCAAATTGTTATTAAAAATTGCTTAATTGCAATTGAATTCTCCGTCATCAATTGATCAGTTACCCGTCAATTAATCTGAAATGGGCTTAGAATGCGTTTTAGAGGTAGCTAATCCTATAAACGTTGATATACCAGTGTTTTGTTGGCCTTAATGATCGTATTTGTTTCGCTTGGGTAGTTTTCAATGCTGATTTGATGTATATAACTGGATTCGGATAGTTGCTAACGCGATAACTGTTTAGTGAGTCTATCAAGTTAGTACTGGAGACGTTCTATTGAAATGCGAAATAATTTGAGATGACTGTTAGTTATCAGCGCCGCTTATTCACGCTTATTCAATCGAAAGTTAACGATGATTTTAACGCTTAACGGTTGCTAGTTTGAAGTTGAGTTGCAACTTGAATCATTGTTGATTGTCGATGGATGAAAGAATTATTAATGCAACCACATTCACGTTGTTTGTTAATTATCAAGCTATATGATTAGTACGCCTTATTCCACGGTATCATGCACTTAGATGCGATTGGATATTCATAAGCGTAGTTTAAATCAATTTATGATGACAATTACGGTTTACTAATTTAGTTAAAACCATGTTTCACATCTATCGTTGGTTTAATAGCTCCTAAGTTAATCGTTGGTAATCTGATGATAAATCGTATGAATTAAACTCCCCTCATGGCTAAAATCTGCTTCGGGGGAGTTATTTTGACGCGAGGGGGTCTAATGAGCATCATTTAAATAGTAAACTTAATAAAACCTCTATTTTATTGATTAATGAACACGCCCATTTATTTTAATACTGTACAGTTACTTTAATGATAACTATTGCGCGATTGTCTGATTTATAACGAAAGTAATCGGCTGAACCGACTTTACGGATTTGGAACGTATGTTCTTTCTTTGGGATCCGCCTTTTGCTAAACTTAACTTAATCAGTTAATGCGTGCTCCCTATTAAGTTTATTTCGAAAGGATGATTCCCGTGCCCCGGAAACAACCAGTGCCGCCAAAACCCTTTCCCGTCCACCCTAATCGCCGAAGCTTGGTCAAACAACACCTCAATCGAATCCTAGGTGACCTCCCTATTTCCCCTTTATTATCATTGTGCAAACAACACCAAATTGAAGTTCCTGCACACGCAACCAAGCACCTGTTAACAGAGCACCTCACCACCTACTTTCAACGGCATGCGGTTTCGGAACTGGTAGATGTGGTCACCCAGTATCTAGATGCGTCTGTGGCTGATTTAAAAACGCTTTTCGAACGCTTAACAGCTACTCAGCGTGCAAGCTTAGTCGCTGGTGGCTACCTCACCATTAGTCGGACTGCCGAAGTGACGGCGTATGGCAAAGTTTTAATGGTGCCTTACTATGATTACTTTGACTATCTGAATTTATTGGCTCATCAGACCCAAATTCCAGACGCAATCGCTTATGGTCGGTATTTTCGCTTAAAATCAGCTACTCATCAGGAAAAACAGCGATTGGCGACAGAACGTGAACGCCAGCGCCGACAGCTTCATCGAGAACAACAGGCCGAATTTCGAGCAGCGTATAAGCTCGCACAAGCTCAGCTGGGTGAACCGGGAACGTTAGCGTATCTATTATTGAATCTGGCGTTTTGGACGCACCACATTAACCACTTAGCTAAGTTAGACCAGAAAGTCGACTACTATCACTATAAAGATCAGGCATTACGACTATTTTTTAGATATCGGGACACTGAGTTTGTCTCTGTAGGTGTCTATACGCCTGAACAGCCTGATAAACGCCACTTAACTCTTTGTTCACATCATTTTGATGAATATTGCGCGTACTATCGTGATTGGGGTGACTCAGTCATGACGTATTATGCGACCAATCAGGCAGTCGTTAATCAGTGTCCAGGCTGTGAGCTACAGGTTGTGTCAGACTATTACACCCTTTATTTTTTTGAGATTAACAATGAAAAGCTTCGATATGGCTTTCACGTGCCTTATCGAAAAGCATTAACGGCATTTGGTGATCGAACGAATTATCCGTGTGTTGATCACTCAGACGAAAACCAAGAAGGCCCATATCGTTTTGGGCGAGCAATCACCAAAGACGAATTGGCGGTGCTTGGCAGTCCAACTGAAATTGTTAACAATTTCGAACAGGCTTACAACGATTTATTGCAATTTGAACCTCCTAACCACTAAAAAGCCCTTACATCACAATATTTAGCCACGCCCCCTTTCTTTTTGTAATCAAATCAGTATACTAACTATGGTATATGAAATTGTGAGACGCATTTGATTTAGAAAGCTGGGGATATTGGACGATGCGGGATTTGACTCAAGGGAAACCGTTGACGTTAATTTTAATGTTTACGATGCCGCTCTTTATTGGAAATTTGTTTCAACAACTATATAACTTTTCGGATGTGCTGATCGTGGGTCAGACACTCGGGGTGAAACCACTTGCGGCAGTGGGTTCGACGAGTAGTTTAAACTTTTTGATTATTGGCTGTGCCAATGGGCTGACAGCCGGGTTTTCAATTGTGACAGCTCAACGCTGGGGTGCCAAGGATTATAAGGGTATTCGGCAAAGCTTTGCAACGAGTATTATTTTTAGTCTGTTGGTCACCATTGTTCTTACAGCGCTGAGTTTGATTTTTCTGGATCCAATCATGCACCTGATGAGTACACCAGCTAGTATTTATGCTGATGCAAAGCGGTTTATTTCGGTTATTTTTACCGGTATTTTTGCGTCTGTTGCCTTTAACATGCTCTCAAATGAGATTCGAGCACTGGGTGATTCACGGACGCCGCTGTACTTTTTAATTATTGGGACCGTGGTCAACGTCATTTTAGAGCTATTGTTCATTATTAAATTTCACTGGGGTGTTGCCGGTGCCGGCTGGGCTACCGTGCTCTCACAGGTGTTTGCGAGCGCGCTGTGTGTGATTTACATTGCCAAGCGGGTGCCAGTGCTCCACTTTGGCCTTGAAGATTTAAAACGGGTTAAAGCGGAGTTTACGAACCATGCGCGGTATGGCTTACCCATGGCGTTCCAAACATCAATTATTGCGATTGGCTCCATTGTGCTCCAATCAGCCCTCAACAGTTTGGGTGAACACGCCGTTGCGGCAACGACAGCCGCTTCGAAAATTGATCAATTGGCGATTTTACCGATGATGTCCTTTGGTATCACCATGGCGACTTATACGGCGCAAAACATTGGCGCGGCGAAGTTTGAACGCATCATTAAGGGCGTTCGCCAAGCGTTAACGGCTTCAATTAGTTTTAGCGTTTTGGTTGGGGTCTTGATTATCGTGTTTGGCCAACAACTCGTTATGTTATTTATCGGTCACCAGGATATGCGGGCCTTGGCTTTGAGTCAGACCTACTTTAACGTGGTGGGTAGCTCCTATTGGATTTTGGCAATTCTATTTATTGTGCGGTATACCCTTCAAGGATTGGGTCAAAGTTTGGTCCCGACTCTAGCGGGCGTGGCCGAACTGGTCATGCGGTCGTTTGCGGCAATTGTTTTAGCCCGTTACTTCCAGTACTTTGGGGCGTGTCTCGCTAGCCCATTAGCTTGGTTGGGGTCAACGCTTGTTTTGATTAGCTCCTACGTAGCAGCAATCAAGTTACTGCATAAGATGCAACGGATGCAGGAACAAGTACTAGAATCAGCGGACCCGGACCAGCAAAGTAGTTTTATCAAAACAATTGAAGAAACTTACCGGGTAACGGTCAATCGGCGGAGTTTTGAACGTGATTTGAACAACTAATCTTAACCTAAAATGCGACTAGCAAATCCGGAATCATCGGAATTTGCTAGTCGCATTTTTTACACGTTACTTATTCACTTAATTTTTGCCAATCAATTGCTCGACCGTGGGCGTACATCTTGCGGTCACGCTCACTGACTTTGCGAAGGACCTTGCAGGGATTACCTACCGCAACCACGTTATCGGGCAAGTCTTTCGTGACAACACTTCCCGCACCAACGACCACGTTATCGCCAAGGGTGATGCCCGGCAAAATAATCACGCCAGCGCCTAACCAGCAGTTTTTACCGATATGCACGGGTAAATTATATTGATACTCCTTTTCACGCAGTTTAGGGAGAATCGGGTGTCCAGCCGTCGCAATCGTTACGTTGGGACCAATCATAGTATGATCACCAATGTAAATGTGGGTGTCGTCGACGGCGGTAAAGTTAAAATTGGCATAGATGTGGTTACCGAAGTGAACATGGTGCCCACCCCAGTTGGCATGGAATGGTGGTTCAATATAACAGCCCTCGCCTATGTCACCAAATAATTCTTTTAGCAAAGCTTGACGTCGGTCCAATTCGGTTGGGCGAGTTTGGTTAAAATCGTAAAGTAAATCCAGATAGTGATTCTGTTGTTTTAAAATTTCGGGATCTGAAGGTAAATATAGATCCCCGTTATGTTGTGCATCCGTCATAGTTGTGGGCCTCCAATGAGTAATTAAGCTCATTATACCAAACTATGTAAGCGGTTTATAAAATTCAATGCAATTAGATTGCTCATGAACGCTAACAAACCGCCAGCAACGATAATTAGGATCGTTGCTGGCGGTTTGTTAGATAAACAGATTAAGCTTTCAATTGATTTAACGTTTCAAAGTCAGCGTCGGACAGGGTAATCTCCTGTGCAGCGATGTTTTGAACAACGTGATCAGCAGAAGCCGTACCAGGAATTGGTAAAATCACATCTGAGCGTTTGAGTAACCAAGCTAACGCAATTTGAGCAGGACTAGCATTGTATTTAGCCGCAATGGTGGATAAGGTATCCCCTTCGGTTAACTGCCCTGTTGCCAGTGGGAACCACGGAATAAAGGCGATGTGGTTGGCATCCGCATAGTTAAGAACATCTTCATCCGCCCGGTCAATTAAGTTATAGCGGTTTTGAACGGAAACGATTGGCGTAATCTTTTGCGCTGCCTTGAGTTCGTCAACACTGACCTGACTTAGGCCAATATGCTTGATTTTGCCCTCTTGTTGCATCTTATCCAGTTCACCGACTTGATCTTCAATTGAGAAGTTGGGATCGATTCGGTGCAGTTGTAGTAGGTCGAGGTGGTCTAAGCCAAGGGTCCATAAGTTGAGTTCAACTTGTTGGCGCAGGTAAGCTGGATTACCAAGTTCAGTCCAAATGTTTGGTCCTTGACGGGTAAAACCGACTTTCGTTGCCACCATCACGTGACTATCAGGCCGGGCTTGAAGCGCTTGTTTAAGATACTCGTTGGCAAATAGTGGCCCATAAGCATCCGCTGTATCGATAAAGTTGACGCCGTGGTCGATAGCGGTCGTGATGACGTCTACCGCATTTTGCGCATCGGTTGATGGTCCCCAGACGCCTTTGCCTGGGAGTTGCATGGTCCCGTAGCCCAAACGGTTAACGGTGAGGTCGTTGTCGAATTTGAAAGTTGTTGCCATAGTGTGTCGCCTGCTTTCTAGTTAATGGGATTAGTTTAAAACTTAGAGTAGGGTCTAAGTCAAATAGTTTGTTTCAAAGCGTGCTCAAAAAAGCCCACTTAACTTAACTAGAGTCAGTTTTTAGAATTTGGGGTTATCGTTGCGTCCGCGTTTCAGCCGGTTGCCACAACCCCCAATCCACCAATAATTCCTTCAATCGCACCAACCCTGCCGTCAGTTTTGGCATCGGCTCAGAAGCCAACGAGATTCGCAAATAAGTCTGCGCTGGTCGCGGTCCAACTAAGAACCGGTCGGAGTGAAAGATGCTGATGCCGGCATCCCGAAAACGCTGTTCAAGCGCATCCCCAGATAAGCCACAGTCGTTAATCGGTAGCCAGCGGAATAATCCAAGAGTTGCGGGCGCTGGTTCGTGAAAGACTTGATCAAATTGCTGATTGGCGAGTTTGACGAGCCGTTGCTTTTGGCCGATCATCTGGTAGGCTACTCCGGAGAGTAAGGCCTGAGTGATCACCTCAACGTCTAGTGCGCTAGTTTTAACGTTAATGTTGAACAGTGCGCGTTGAAGCGCTTGTTGATACTGTGCGGCAACCACTAAGTATGCGACCCGTAATCCGGATGATAGCGGTTTGGACATACTGCAGACGTATAGGGCTTGTTCAGGTACTAACTGACTGAGTTTAGGTAGTGGCTGTGACTGATTGATGGTTATGAAGCTTTGATAGTCGTCTTCAATCAAGATGAGTCCATGTTGGCGAATAATCTCAGCTAACTGTCGTCGACGTGCCTCAGTGTACGTCAAACCTCGTGGATTACTGAAGTCTGGAATCAGGTAGATGCCCTTGATGGTCTGGGTCGCACAAATTTCTGCCAGCGTCTCCGCTGATAGCCCCTCCGAATCGCTAGGAATGGGCACTAGTTGCAGATGGTGCATTTTAGCAACTTCAATTAAATTCGTGTACGTAAATGAATCAACCGCCAACCGGTCGCCGGGTTCAAATAACCCAAAGATAATCAACGCCAACGCATTTTGGCCACCAGAGGTCACCACTAACTGGTCGAGTGACGCAGAAACGCCAACCCGCTTTAAATAAGTCAGGGCGACGCGTTTATGGGTCAATGTTCCAGTTGGTTCCGCATACGTCAGTAAACGGGCTAAATGCGCCTCGTGAAGCACCTGTTGGGTGACCTTCTCCATCAATTGGTTAGTTGACTCAAAGGATGCCAAAAAACCCAGTTCAGTTAACTCCGGTTGGCGGTTCAGTGAGATGGTGACCTTGGTACTAGCATTTTGCGCGATAAAGGTCCCCTTACCCGTAATGCCGTACGTGAGGCCCTGCTCTTGACTGAGTTTATAGACTCGGGTAATGGTGGTGAAGTTTAAATCCAGGTAGTCGGCCAATTCTCTTTGGGAAGGTAGCTTGGTTCCTGGCAATAAAGTGCCGTTATTGATCGCATCGACTAACTGTTTCAGCAATGCGCGATAAATAGGTCGACTCAGCTGACTACGATCCGGCTGCCAGGTTAAAGGATAGTCTTCAAATGAGTTAATCGGCATCTAAGTCACTACTTTTCGTTTCGGTATGAGTTGTGGTGATCAGCGTGATTACTTGGTTTAACGAGACCTGAAAACTGGTTTCGGCTGGTACGGATGACCGTTGAAATAGCCCCCACAGTTCGTTTTGAACGTAACCAAAGATAAACGCCCGAAACAAGCGTGAATCGTTTAGGATTTCCGTCTCGTCTTGCGAAAACGGTGCTACCAGTCGTTTGAGGAGGCCGATTAAGTCTTTCAGGTGCTCATAAGCATCCGACTGGTGCTGATAATCAACGCCACCAAACGCTAACCGGGTCATTTCCGGCTGGGCCAGTAACAACTGGTAAAGTTGCTCCCCAAAGATGCGCAGGGCATCTTTGCCGGCCACCCCTGCAAGTTCCGTCTTGATCTTAGCGGTGATACCGTCTAAGAAATCAACGATCAGCTCTGCGCGAAGAGCTTCCTTACTTTTAAAATACGCATACATGGCTTGCGGTTTAACCCCAAGCGCGTCCGCGACCCGGCTGAAACTTAATTGCTCCGCACCGGATCGATTGATCATGTCAGTTGCGACCGCTTTGATTTTGGTCGCCGATAAATTTCGTTTTTGGACCATTCTGCTCACTCACTTGCTTTTTGTAGGTAATAAGTCTAGTATTACCATTTGTAAATTAAATTTACAATAGTTAATTTAAGAAAAGGCTTACATTTATTTTTTGTGATACCAGCCATTATTTAAACTGATTGAGTTGCCCCGTACGCTGCTTTCCTAGGGCGTATTTGTGTGCGGTTTGATCTGATAAAAGTAAGTGAGTTAAGTTATAAGGAGAGAGACAGAACCATGGATGAAGCACATCGAGAAAAAAGCCCCTGGAAGCGGAATTTAACGATTCTCTGGGGGTGTACGTTTATTGCCGGAATCGCGTTTAGTGAGATCATGCCCTTTATGTCGCTGTACGTCAGCGAATTAGGTCACTTTACGAAAGCACAAGTTTCCTTTTATAGTGGTCTGGTTTACGCGGCGACGTTTTTAGTGACCGCAATTGTATCACCACTCTGGGGGCTTTGGCCGATCGAAAAGGCCGCAAGATCATGTTGATCCGGGCGTCATTTGGGATGGCCGTTGCCATGTTTTTAATGGGCTTAGTGTCAAATGTTTGGCAATTGTTGGCACTACGGGCATTACAAGGCCTCTTTTCGGGTTACATTTCCAATGCTCAAGCGCTAATTGCGTCACAGACGCCGCGAAACCATAGTGGCCAAGCACTAGGACCCTAGTTACCGGCTCCACTTCCGGGATGCTGATGGGCCCGATTATCGGTGGGACGTTGGCGGAACTCTTTTCGATTCGCGACACCTTTTTTATTACGGCAACGTTGTTGGTGATTGCCGGCATCTTGTCTGCGACCCTCGTAACGGAATACTTTGTGCCAGTTAAGCGTGACAAAGCGGCGACTAGTCAGGGTCACATGTTAGGTGGGCTGTTGAGTCAGTTTAAGAATCCTCGGTTGATTATCGTCCTGCTGTTTTCGACGATGTTTGTTCAACTTGGGAACACCTCGATTGCCCCAATTATTAGTTTGTACGTCAAGCAGTTGATGCACAATGCCGGTCCCGTGGCGTTCGTTGCCGGAATCATTGCAGCGCTACCCGGCATTTCAAACATCATGGCGGCCCCACGACTGGGCGCTTACGGGGACTCCAACGGCTCTAGTAAGGTGCTGATGGTCGGGTACTTATTTGCGATGATCATGTACATTCCCCAGGGATTTGTCACCAGTATCTGGGTCTTGGGCTTCCTACGCTTTATGATTGGGATTTCGGATGGCGCCCTCTTCCCAACGATTCAGACCTTGTTAACGAAAAATTCGCCAGTTACAGCAACTTCAGCGATCTTTAGTTGGAATCAATCCTTCCAAGCACTGGGCAACATGTTTGGTTCCCTACTTGGTGGGTCGTTAGCTGGTTTATTCGGCTACAACGTCGTGTTCATCTCAACCGCTGCGCTACTGATGGTCAACTTCTTGATGTTGTGGATCACGCAACCAGCGCTGCGGATTAAACTGCACCGGGCTTAATCAAATGACGTTAGACATCAACGATACTTAAATAAGGCCAACTTCACTCATCATGGTGAGGTTGGTCTTTTTTGAACAATTAAGCTTAATTGGGTCGCGTTGCATCAGAAGTGAACGTCGTTGCGTCCCCTTGGCTTTAACTCGTTTTTTAGTAACTCACTTAACTTCTAGAGCAGGATGCCGGTGGTACTAAAGACGGGTTCTCATGCCTAAATAGTCACCCTAATCACCACCTAATTATAATCCATACAATTTTAACGTTGATTGTATGCTTAAGTCCCGGTAAACTGAATTTTAGATTAAAAATTGAGGTGATTGGATGAAACCAGTAATTGCGCCGGCTTTCAAAGCGGCCTTTCCCCAAACTGTGCCGATTATGACCGGTTTTTTATTTTTGGGGCTTACATATGGGATTTACATGCACGAAGGTGGGTTTAGCTTTTGGTATCCCTGTCTGATGGCGTTGACGATTTATGCTGGTTCAGTGGAGTTTGTGATTGCGAGCTTGCTACTGCAGCCGTTTGATCCGTGGAGCGCGCTGTTGTTAACGTTGGTGATCAACGCGCGACACCTGTTTTACGGGATTTCAATGCTGGACGCTATCGGGGATTAGGTTGGAAAAAGTTTTACATTATTTTTGGCATGTGTGACGAATCGTTTGCTATCAACTATGCTACCAAGCCGGCCAAGGATATTGACCATGGCTGGTACATGTTTTTCGTGACCTTGTTGAATCAGTGTTACTGGGTTGCAGGCGCCACGCTTGGCGGCGTGTTAGGCGGTTTGATCACCGTGAAGCTTCCCGGATTAGATTTTGTGATGACCGCCCTGTTTATCGTGCTCTTCTTGAATCAATTTTTGGCTGAAAAGAATCACACTAGTGCCTACATGGGTTTAGGACTATCCATCATTGCGCTGATTATTGTGGGTAAAACCTACTTTATTCCGGTAACCATGGTATTGCTGATCATCGGGTTTACCATTGATTACCGACGGAAAGGAGCGACTGCGCGTGACGTTGACTGAACAAGTGCTCACCATTGCGGCGGCGGTCGTGGGGACCATGATCACCCGCTTTTTACCGTTTTTGGTCTTTCCGAGTAATAAGCCGACCCCCGTTTACATTCAACAATTGGGGCGCTTTTTACCACCAGCGATTTTGGCAATATTGGTGATTTACTGCTACAAGGCAGTGCCGGATTTACCCTGGGCCCAAATCTGGCCACAATTATTGGCTGGCGCCGCGACGGTTGCTGTGCACCTTTGGAAACGTAATCTGTTCTTGTCGATTGCGACGGGGACGTTGTTGTATATGGGACTATTACAGATGCTATAAGTTAAAAATAGGTCGAACCACGCATAAGTGAATGGTGATTCGACTTATTTTTAGGTTTTAAATGTAAGAATATTTAATCCGACTCGTTTAAGTTTGTATTACCCCCGTATAAAGCGAGACTGATTTGAATTAATATACTTATTGCGAATTAATTTGCATAAACGTTAGTTACTCTAATTGGCTGAATTAATGATGTTAAAACGTTATTATTGACCGTATAACGACACGATGGGATAATATTGATTGAGGTGATTGACATGGAAATGACGTTAAAACAAGTGTTGAATCAACAGGGGGTTGTCGATCAAAGTGCAACTCAGTTAGCTCAAAAAACGAAGTTACCTAGAACGACAATCGTGGGTGCCCTTGATCGCCCGATTGGTAATTCTAGCTTTAAAGTCATTGCTAAAATTTTAAAATTAAATCAGATTTCTTTGGATGTCGTAAATGACGCTTATTTGGCCGATTATGATAAAGGCCCGTCACAAGTTGAAAGTGACTTTTTAAACCAAACTGATTTAAGCACCCTAACGATTATGGGGATTCAGTTTAGCACGAAAAAAAATTTTTGGAACACTCGTGACAGTATTATTAACAGCATCTACGAAGGCTATCAACCTACTAAAAAAGATGTTGAAGACGCTACCAGCATTTAGAACAAGGCATGTCAGCAGATGAAGTTGTCGCTAATATTATTGCCGAATTTAAGGAATCCTGATGAGTTGGATAACGGATACACTTCAGGGTAACGGTACGTTAATTAATAAGCTAAACATTACGAATGCACATCGCTTATTTATAGCTGAATCCAGAATTTCCCAGGTTAGATATCAAGAGATAATTGACCACCCCATCACCATTAAAGATATTGAGTCGCTCAAGGTGATCCACTATAAATTGTTTGGGGATATCTATTCTTGGGCGGGTGAGTTTAGAACTGGTAATTTCCATAAATATAGTACCGAATTTTTCCCGGTATCTCGGTTTAAGTATGCAATTGAAGACTTGAACACCCAAATTAGCCACTTTAACCGTCAATCATATCATTCAACAGAAACGCAATTATATGATTTAGCGCAGCTATTACTGGATATTAAGATGTTTCATCCGTTCCGCGAGGGAAATGGTCGGACACAGCGACTTTTTATTACGCTGATTGCTGAACAAAATGGGATTACACTGCATTTGAAAAAAAGTAGTCCCGCCTATGATAGCTATATGCAGGCTGCGGTTGCGGATAATTTAAAGATGATGGTGGAAGCGTTAACTAAGGCAATTACGAATGATATTTGATAGTAAGGAATACCTAACCACCATTTTTTAGATGACGTTATTCCCTTTAAATAAAGGCAACTGCTGCAAATAATCAATATCTTCTCGCTCAGCCGCCTCACCTTCTGCCAAAATCGCCAATTGTCGAATTACCGTTGCCCCGGCGGATACTACTAATTGTTTAGCCGTCTCGACAGACCCACCAGAGCTGATGACATCGTCAACGATGATGACCCGTTTTCCCTTGATCAATTGCGCATCCGCTCCGTCTAATACCAATTTTTGCGGCGTACTCGTTGTGATTGCCTCAACTGGTCGTTCAATTGGTTGTTGCATGTAATCTTTAACCGACTTACGTAGTACGATATAGCGGTTATGATGCGTTAACCAACTCAGTTCTTGAGCTAGCGGAATCCCCTTACTTTCCATAGTAACGAAGTAGTCAAATGATACGTTGGCCAGTTTCTTAGCTAATTGGGTTGCTGCATAGTGCGTTAGCTCCGCGTCACCAAGTAGGACGAATGACGCAATGGTTAAATTGGGTGTCAGTTGGATCAGGGGTAAGTTTCGGGTGATGGGACCGAGGTTGAGTTGATAGGTTTGGGTCATGTTGAACTCCTTTATAGAATGAGCTTTGATTGATCAAAAGTTCGTTATTTACTTCTGAGTATACTTCTTTTTTAGCAATTCGTTAATAATCACACTAAATTAAGAACAATTATGTAAAAATGCTATTTATAGTATAGGAATATACACCTAAAATAAGTCATTTATAAAAAGCGTGCCCCTCACAAAACTCAAATTGAGCGCTGTGAGAGGCACACTTTTTATGATTAAGGTGATGCTTTCTAATTCGGTCCCTACAAAATCGGCGACAACAATCTCGAAAACGCCTGTTTAAACCGTAACCACCGTGACATCTCACGAAAGTCCTGCGGCGCCACTAAGGTACTCTTTTCGATATCGGCTTCAAAAATCGTGCGTAACTGTGACGCAACTTTGAAGTCGTAAACGAACGCGTTGGCTTCGAAATTTAGCTTGAAACTACGGAAATCCATGTTGGCTGAGCCGACACTGGAAATCGCATCATCGATCACCATTGTTTTGGCGTGCAAAAAGCCGTTTTGGTAGAAGTAGATCTTCGCCCCATCTTCCGCTAATAAGCGCGCATAGTACTGCGTTGCTCGGTAGACGAAGGCGTGGTCTGGCATGTGTGGTACCATGATGCGCACATCGACACCGGAGTGAATGGCACTGCGCAGTGCGTTAAGCACACTATCATCTGGAATCAGGTACGGTGTTTGAATATACAATCGTTGCCGGGCGCTATTGATCATCCGCAAGTAACCGAGTTTAACCTGTTCCAAATCGTCATCAGGCCCACTGGCAACCACCTGCATCATGGTTTTCCCTAACCCGTTGTTGCCCTTAGGAAAGTGGGTTTGGTTAATGTCCATCTTGAGCTTTGGATCGGTAGTGGTCGCGTCCCAATCACGGATGAACTGTTGTTGTAGCGCCAAAACGCCGTCACCTTCGACTTTTAAATGCGTATCGCGCCAGTAGCCGAATTTTTTATCCCGGCCAACGTACTGATCACCAATGTTGAAGCCACCAATGTAGCCGGTCCAGCCATCGATTGCCACGATTTTACGGTGATTTCGGAAGTTGAGTCGAAAATCTAGCCAGTTAGAGTGAATGCCCAAGAAGGGTTCAGCCAGTCCGCCAGCTTCTCGTAACGGTTCGAAAAAGTCGCGCTTGGTGCCCATGGAGCCCCATGAATCGTACAGTACCCGTACTTCAACACCCTCGCGCGCCTTTTCAATCAGCGGCGCCAGCATTTCACGACCGAGTTCATCAGCATAAAACGTATAAAATTCAACGTAAACGTTGTGTTGCGCCTGCCGGATCTCTTGCCGGATGTCGGCGAATAGTTTTTGCCCATCCGTAAAGAGCTCAGATTGGTTATTGGTGGTCACAAATGCATGGTCAATGTTTTGAAACAGGTTGATCATGTTTTTGACCGATGCTTCACGGTGGGTATCATCGGCCGTTGCCGGTGGCAATAGTTCCTGTTGCCGGGCTAGGGTCTCAGTTAGCTCAGCATTTGGCTGAACCTGAATCTTTCGTAATTGCCGGTGTGTGAGCTTTCGACCGAAAAAGGCGTAGAGTAAAAACCCAATGATCGGCAGTAAGTTTAAAACCAGCAACCACGCCCAAGTTGCTGCGATGTCGCGTTTTTCCCGAAAAACGGTGATCACCGCCGCAATCACGTTTAAAACGAAAATGACGGTGATGATCGTGTTAACAAGTGTCCAAGTCATAGTGAATCGTCCCCCAAATTAAGCATGCTTTTACGGTAGCGCAAAATTGGGGTGGTGTATAGAGGGAAATGTGGATTTTGACAATGAAATGGACTAGTTTATTTCGTATTATGGTAACTAATTAGTTGTGATTACAGCGTTACTTGTATATACTCTAGATATACCAAAAAATTTGGAGGCGGTACGATGACAATCAAAAGTCGAAAAGTTGGTAATTCAATCGTGTTAACCGTTCCTGACGGTTTTAAACTACCCGTTGGCATTGATTTCGAGCCAAGTATTGATGATCATGGCAATTTGATCTATAAACGAGTGGCTTCAGAGACACTTGAACCGACGGATGTTGAAAATATTCACGAGTTTATGGATCGATTCCAGCCACTGATGGAGAAGCTAAAAGATCAATGACAATCAGATATTTAACCCAGGCTGAGCTTATCGAAATTAACAAGTATGCCGTTCAACAAGTCGGTGGTATCACTTTTGGTGTCCAATCGAAAGCGGCACTACAAGTGATCGTAAACCAACCACAGCAAGTCGTTTTTGGTCATGAACTTTATCCGACTATCTGGTTAAAAGCGGCGTTTATCTTACAAAAGATTACGAAAAAACACGTTTTTATTGATGGTAATAAAAGAACTGCAATTCAGTCTGCACTGTATTTTTTGATGATTAATGGTCACCAAGTGAAGGATGACCGGGTCGTTAATAGCGCCGATCAATTTATGCTGTCAGTCACCAATCACCTGACAGTGAAGATACAATGTTAATGGTTGCCAAATGGTTAGCGATGGTTTGCGAGTAATACTTGCACCCCATGGTCATTTCTGATACAGTATCCCTAACGTATCTGATAGCCACGGCCACTAGCGCCGGGGTCATGTTACTAGCGGGGACACCACTAGGCGAGAACGCCTGGTTGAGTGTCCCCTTTTTTGTGTTTTCTAGGCGTTAAGTGATTGCCGGGAAAGGATTTATGAATGATGCAAAAGCTTGAAATTAAAAAATGGTGCCTTTTTCGGTAGCCATAGTCTTGATCGCGATGAATCTGCGGATGGCGATCATTAGTGTACCGCCCCTCACGACTAAATTACTGGGCGCTGGGATCAGTTCGACCACGATTGGCTTGTTGACCACGATTCCGTTACTTTGCTTTGGTGGGTTTTCGGCGTTGATTGGCGTGCTGGTTCCCCGAATTGGGGCCAGTCGGTTAGTCGCCATTAGTTTAGCGGTGTTAGCCGTTGCTAATTGGGTGCGGGTACTTAATCAACCGCTACTATTGATTGGGACGGCGTTCGTTGGTTTATCGATCACTGCGTTAAATGTGTTGCTACCGGTAATTATTTTGGAAAATCGACCGCAGGAAACCGGACGGCTCAATGGCTTTTACACGTCGACTTTTAACGTTTGTGCTGCCATTGCCAGCATGCTGGTCGTTCCCGCTGCAACCTTGTGGGACTGGCAAGTCACGATGCAGTGGTTATCAGTTCCAGCGGTGCTCGGGTTAGTGAGTTGGTGGTTAACACCTAAGCAATCAGGCACTAGTCATTCAGTTCACCAGTCGAAGGCGACCTTTGATTGGCAACTCTTAAAACAACCAGCCGTCTGGTTACTAGCGCTCTTCTTTGGTGGTCAATCGTTGGTGTTCTACACGGTTTCGGCTTGGTTACCCAGCATTTTGACGGCGCATCAGTTAACGCCAACCACTGCTGGTATTAGCCAAGGCCTGTTTCAGTTGATTGGCGTGCCGGCAGCGTACTTGTTGCCTCAACTTCGGCAGGATCGGCGAAGCTTGATGCGCGTGATGGCCATGCTCTTAATGGGTTATGTATTGGGAATTGGCGGCCTTCTCGTTGGTGGCCAGTCAGTGATTATCTTAGAGCTGGCAACGGTTATTCTGGGCATCACAACGACCGCAATTTTCTCGCTAGCGTTAAGTCTGGTGACGTTGGTGGCCCAAACGGCCGTGAACGCTGGCATCATCGGCGGGGTTGTGCAATCGATTGGGTATCTATTGGCAAGCATTGGACCAAGTTTGCTGGGGCAGTTAAAGACGCAAACGCAAAGCTGGAACATTGTGCTACTTGTTTTGATGTTGATTTCAGCAATCGTCATTTTCATCGGCTTCACCCTTACCCACCGGTTACCAGCGCAAAATGCAGCCAATTGAATTAAATGCGCCACTTTTCTGAAAATTCGGTACAATAGTGACTGATTGAATTGTTGTGAATGGAAGTGGGTTTATGTTACTTGTAGGGACCATCGTTGCATTTGGCATCTTAATTGGTTGTGTCTTACATCAAATTCCGTTGGGCTACGCGTTACTGGGCTGTTGGTTAATTTTTAGTTTGATTGCGCGCCGTGAATTAACTTGGCGGCAGATTCTGCAATTTTCATGGCGAGGTGCCAAGACGTCTTGGGGCGTCATCAAGACCCTGTTGTTGATTGGGGCGACAATTGGCATTTGGATGGCCTCTGGTACGATTGCGACCATCGTGTATGATGCGTGTTTATTGATCAACCCGCACTACTTTATTCCAATCGTGTTCCTAGTCTGTGCGGCGGTTTCGTTTGTGATTGGGACCTCGTTTGGAACCGTCAGCGTGGTGGGCTTGCCGTTGATGCTGATTGCGAAGAGTGGGGCCATTAATTTGGATATGGTTGCCGGCGCGATTATTGCGGGTATCTACTTTGGTGATCGCTGTTCGCCACTGTCGTCCAGTGCAAGTTTGGTTGCCACGTTATCGATGACCAACCTATTTCGCAACATTAAAAACATGTTTAAAACGTCGTGGGTCGCGCTGTTGGTAAGTGTTGGTGGTTACTTTATCCTTGGTAACCTGCATCCGCTCAATCACCTGAATCGGTCACTGCTGACTACGTTACGTGCTAGCTTCCACATCTCGTGGCTAATGCTGGTACCGGCAGCGATTATCTTGATTTTATCCGTTTTCCGCCGGCCAATCAGCGAATCTATTCTGGTCAGCATCGTGAGTGCCCTTTTAATTGGGGTCTTTAGTCAGCACACGGCATTGATCACCCTGCTTACGTCACTGCTTCTGGGATTCAATCCGGGACCGCACCAACTGATTCAGGGTGGTGGCATGATCTCAATGGTCAATCCGCTTAGCGTGGTGTTTCTCTCGTGTGCGATTGCGGGTATTTTCGACCACCTCGATAGTTTCAAACAACTTCAGACCCGACTGGCGCATCCGGAAGGCTCACCTGCGAAACGCTTTGGCATCACCGTGTTTGCGAGTTTGGTAACTGCGGGAATTGGCTGCAACCAGTCAGTGGCAATCATCATGACGAACACGCTGGTAAAACGCAATTATCCTGATCAACGTGATGAATTAGCGATGGGATTGGAAAATACTGCCGTGTTACTCGCTCCTGTAATTCCGTGGAATATTGCGGTATTTGTCCCCATTGCCATTCTGGGGACGAGTTTTACGGGGTACCTCCCCTACGCATTTTATCTGTACTTAGTCCCAATCTTTTACGGGTGCTGGCAATTATTACGTTCCAAGCAACGCACGATTGTACAAAAACGCAATATTAGATAAAAATGATTGTCATTTAATTTTTATCTGTGCATATCGACAAAAATGACCAACGCAGATGCCACCTCCCCCGTTAGGATTCGTGTTACACTATATATGTAATGATCATTACATTAAACCTACAGCGGTTTTCAGCTAACCCTTCCAACGGGGGTTGGCTGTTTTTTTTGCGTTGGTTATCGCGGTCAGAAAATCTAACCGTTTTGCGTCTAAGTACCCGTTTATTCTGATTTTAAGTAAAAATGCTTTTTTCATTTCCAATGACCTAATAAAACGCATTCTGCTAATTGAGCCTGACCAACTAGTCTGATAAAATAAACTTTTGACGCTAAAAAATTAAGGAGTGACCCCGATGCCCCGAACAATTAAACGCCAGTGTTACCAGACGATTCAACCGCTTAAACTTTATTTTGAACATGCAGGTCAGCCTAAAAACGAGTATCTGGCACCTAATCAGCCATTAGAACTCATACTGTCAGCTACGACTGATGATTTATCGACAATGGTGGCCGTTAAAATTCCTGGATTAACACCGGTTTTTCACGTTGAACGTGCTGATTTAAAGTTTATTGCTAAACCGATTAGCGGTAAGGTATTTGATCAAATTAGGGTCAACGTTGAATCGTTACAACGAGTAACGGGGGATTTTGAGCGATTTGAAACCCTCCCCTTCTAAAAATTCGGACAAACGAGGTAAGTTTGCGTTTTAGTATTTGGAAATGTAAATTTCTTTACAAAAAATTACGATTTCCTTCTCAAATTCATTACATTTTCATGTCATAATGATGACTAAACAAAAACAAATGAGATTCTAATCGCTCAAAGAAAGGATTCCTGCCCATGCTAAAACAACTTCAAACCATTAAATTGCCCCTAACCAACCTGATTACGTGGCGTCAACTCCCTAGACTGTATGGCATGAAGGCCACTGAAACGTGGTCTCAGACAAGTGATGCCCTTCAGCAAACGGCCCAAATTGACGAGATTGCTGAATACTTTAGTCAGGATCAAGCCCAAGAAGCTGTGATGACGGATACCCATCTGCGAAACTTGTGGGAACAGCAAACGGCTCAGTTTGAGTTGTACGGGATTCCAGAAATTGGGCGGTATGTGTTGGTTGTCAGTCGAACCATCTAAATTGAATTATTAAGCTTTATAAACCAAAAAGTTGTGGTTAGGCATCTTCAAGATGTTGACGACAACTTTTTTAATTTAGTGTAGATTAATAATGACGGTTAAATTAGCTGATTACGTACGTGTTTTAGTACATAATATAGAGTGAATAACGTACAAGGAGTGAACAAAATGGATGACTATCAAAATTTAATAGCGTTAAAATCACAGTTTGTCCAGCAAGCTACCACTAAAATTCAGGAGATGGTCCTGCGTACTAATCCCATAACCTTAATGGATCCAAATGAGGAGATAGAGGCTTGGCTCGATGAAGACTAATGAGTTCATTACATATTTTGTGGCATATGTCGATTATCGGATATTTAACGGATGATGATGTTTTCCAATGGTTGTCGTCATCCATTAGTCTATCGAATTAAGCGAGAATTACAGGTGGCGGTAGCGAAACGATTAACTAATTATTATTGATTGAGTATTTTGCCCGACATAAAAATAAAATCTATGGTATGCTAATACCCTAACATGATCGTCTCATCGAAACAGCCAGTCTCGCTTGTCGGGAGGGCTGTTTTTTGTGACGTCGCAAAACAGCAGTCAACCGCCCCATCGTTCACTAACGATTAGGTGATTGACTGCTGTTTAAGGACCTACCGCCAAAGAATATCCAAAGCGGTTTTTAGTGGTTGAATAATGTCGGGCTGATTATGACCAATAACTGAGTTGCCGATTAGCGTTGCGAATCGCTGGTAATACCAGTGTTGGTCTTCGCGACTGCTATTGAATCGGATCCATAGCGTATCGCCGACCTGCTGATAATCGGTGACCATTTCTTGAATGTTGGCGGTTTTATCCGCTAAGGCAACGTAGAGAATTTGTGGCTCTTGCTCAGCTTCGTGGGCTAACCTTGCGATTTGATCCAACTTTCGGCTGCGCCAGGTGCCAACTTCATCAACGTGGCCGAACTTGTTTTCCGTTTCAGCGGCAACTAGGTCTCTGATGACTGATCCAAAGCGACGTTCGAGGTCGGTCAACGTCGTTTCGGTATCTTCAACCGTATCATGCAACCAGCCCACGGCAATCAGCGTTTCGTCGTTATCTGTCCATAATTTGAGCCACTCAGTCACGGCAACCAAGTGCGTCACAAACGGCATCTTAGGCTTTCCCTTGCGGTGTTGATTAGCGTGAACACAGGTTGCAAATTGTTGAGCCGTTAAGGTTAATGGTAAGGCAGCAATTTGGGCGTGCGTCAATTCAGTCGCGTGCCTTGTTTGTGAGTGTGGGTTCAAAGCAACCTTCCTTTCAGTGGCAGTCAGTCATCATTAAAGATAACTGTTATAAACGTCATTGCGAAAATCTTCGACATCAAAACCACCTTCAATATCCAACCGAGTTTCGTATTTCACGGTATTTCGACAAATATCATAGAAGTTATCAAACAGGGTTTCGTTGTCCTTGAAGTCCCACCAATGCCAGTCGACTTTGATGGCTTTATTAGATGGAATGTCTAATCTTACGAGCACGACAATTTTGAAGAAGTTATCCGGGTCGTCTTTATCGCTAAAAGTCAGATTCAGACCGATACGGACCAGATTAGGTTCTTGAATGTCATCGTCAAAAAAGACGTTTGAATCTAATTCTGGGTTCAGGGTGTGTGGATCGTAATTATCTCCAGTTGAAAAGTCTTCTAACAAGTAACCTAATACGGTGTAGTCTACGGGTTGCATGGCAAGTACCTCCATCAAGTTTGATGGTTTAAGATTAGCACTTGGTAGCGACACCAGCTGTCGCTTGCGGTGTTAATTGATTTTTTAGGTGTTCACCAAATCTACCCTAATCACTAACATGCGTGCAAGACAGGATTAGGAAACTTCTTTTGACAAACTAAGCTAAATTCTGTTTGAGTAGTCTTGCCTGAAATTGGACCAAAACAATCAATACGGTGATGATTACACTTAAAACACCTGACACGAGGAAAATGTTCATATGCAACGTATTTTGAAGTGCATTTGTCAGCGGATTAATGATTAGTGGACTCAAAAAACCTCCAATTGCCAGACCGCCATTGTAAACGCCAAATGCCATACCTAACTACTAGGTTTAATTGAAATCGAAATTAAGAATGGATATTGAGCCATACAGACACTTAAAGCAGCGCCGGACAAGAAACTACCTACAATAACCAATGACATGGAATTTGACCAGCCAATGATTAAATATGAAAGTGCCATCAATAAGAATGAAATGCTAATGGTATATTTTGGTAAAATTTTAGCCAGCTTACCGACTATTAAACCTGCTAACAGGCCACCCAGTAAACCAATCATTGAAAGAATACCAGCTTGTGCGCTACCACCTAACTTATGACTGACCACGAACATCGAAATATTGTTTGAAAAGACGTTATATAAGAGCATGGATAAAAATCCTAGGAAAGTAATTGCCCAGCTGTATTTGTTTAATTCAATTTTACCGTTATCAACGTTAGCATCAACATCGGCGTCATCTTTTGCTTGATTGGCATAAATATTTTGACTTGGTAAGCAAATCATGACGATTATCAATACCAGTACGGGAATTAAGAAGACCCAGTAATTGTTAATCCAAGATTTAGCAGCTAAAACACCACCAAGGGTAATCAAAACCATCGCGCCAATGTTGGTAAAGGTGGTGTTTTGCCCCATTGCTGATTGACGATTTTTTTCGGGGAGTTCTTCTGTAATCAAAATTTGCACCATATTGGTAACCATTCCTTGGCCAAAACCAATAATCGCTGAAAAAACGATTAAAATGCCCATGCTACCATGAATTGCTAGCGGCAATAGTCCCCCGATACAAATTAATGCAACTGCGGTTACCACAATCTTTTTTCGCGACATACTTCCTGATACTAAGCGACCAACCATTAACCCGGCGATTAAAGCCGCTAAATTTGCAATAGACGTGAGCATTTGAACCATTGTATTACTAGCTTTGAATGCCTGAGCAATCGCAGCATAGGATGGTGAAATGGCTAATGAAACCATCGACATCGTCCCTAAAGCTAGTATGGCGATCCGACGTTGTAGGACACTTTTGGTTTTTACGCTGTTTTCCATTTTAATAATCTCCCTTTCCGGTTAACTAAAATCCACTTTTAGTTCTGTATCGGCCAATGTTTCCGAAGAAACGTGAATTGTTGCCACACTCGGCTTGGAATTTGTTTCAGTATTTGTTTGAATAATTACTAAGGCCTTGCCTTGGTACAAATCATGACTATTTGATACGTATTTATCGTCTGGCATAGGATTACCCGTAGTGACGGCCTTTAACTCAGCATCCCCCGTTACCGTTACTTTAATATGTGATAAACAATTGATATCCAGTTCTCCATTGGCATCAACTGCTGTGATGTTAAAGTAGTGCAACGACTGTTTTAAGTCCTGAGTTTTATTTTCGGCAGTGATTTGAATTTTCGTAGCGGGTTTAGTTGTATGGAGTTCGTCTTTACCAACGGCTTTACCGGCAACATAACTGATTGCTTCAAGACGACCCGGAACGTATTTAAGCTGCCATTTAAAATAATTTTTAATCGTTGATTCGCCCTGCTTCTTTCGCCCAAGCGAATGACCATTTAAAATCAACTCAACTTCGTCAGCGTTTGAATACACCTCAACAGTTGTCGATTGGTTTTCAGATTCTGGCCAGGTCCACGAATGCTGTGTGTCTGTCCAAGCCCAATTTCCCGCAAACATTTTCTTACCGTAATTGACTGGATTTTGTACGGCAATATACGGCTTAGGATTGTCAGACCAAACCGTTTGCCGCCAATAAGATACGGGCTTCCGTTCGCCAATCAAGTCAAAATCACCGCAAGCTGATGAAAGCCATGGATATGCGCCAGTAAAGAACTGCTTACCGTCATCCGGTACAATTCTTCCAATTCCCACTTCCCCAAGGTAGTCCCAGGCCGTCCAGCTAAAATCGCCTAATACATAACTGTTTTCCGTCACGAGCTGCCAGTTCGTTGCTAAATCCGCAGGGTTAGTTTCGGTGCCGATAAAAATACGATTAGGAAAATCTTTATGATCTAACTCATATCTAGCTGCAGCATAGTTATACCCAACGATATCGACCATATCGGCTGATTCTGAAATTGCACGACTAGTAATTTCGTGAGTGTTTACCAGAGGCATTAATTCGTTGAAGTTGTTCATTAAATCGTTGATATTTTGATCGGGAATTGTTTCCTTTAATGATTCAGCAATTTGAGGTAATTTATCCATATTAGACATTGTTGGGTTAATTGCATTAATCGTATATCGCGTGGTATCTAACGCATGAATCTCATCAATGAATTGACGTCCCCAAAAAGTAGATTTATCAGTCCCGGTTTCGGGGATTTCATTACCAATCGAATATAAAATGACTGAAGGATGATTGAAATCACGATTAACTAAATTATCAATATCCTGCTTCCACTGGGTTTCCATATATGAAGCATAGTCGAACGGTGTCTTTGCTTTTGTCCAGACGTCCGTAAATTCATCCATAATCAGCATTCCTTGACGATCACAGGCTTCCAATAATTCTTGACTGATAGGATTATGTGCTGACCGAATCGCGTTATAACCTGCTGATTTTAATTTGAGTACTTTGCGTTCTTCAGCAGTGTAATATCCGGCGGTGCCCAGTACACCATTATCGGGGTGTAAGCAACCGCCACGTAATTTAACCGATTTTCCGTTAATTAACAGGCCTTGTTGATTATTTAATCGAAGCGTACGGATGCCAAAGCTATTTGTGCATTCGTCGATGCTAGTTTCTTCTTGCATCAAAGACGTTCGGCAGGTATACAGGTACGGTGTTTCAACTGACCAAAGATTTGGTTGTGGGATGTAAATTCGAGTTGTAGTGTGCGTGGTTTGTAATGATTGCAGATTAATAACTTGTTCTCTAACCGCGACGATTTGTTGATTTTGATCAAAAATTTCGTGTTTCAAAGTGACTTTTTTACTGCCTAATTGACTATTTAAAATGTTGGTATCTAATACCAAATCTGCGGTATCTTCGTCACAATTTTCAGTTGATATTTTAACTAAATTTTTGTCGATTCTAATAACGTCCCCGATAAGTAATGAGACTGAATGAAGCAAACCAGCACCTGAGTACCAACGTGTAGATGGTTGTTGTGAGTTTCTGATCAAAATTTTAAGTTCATTTTCTTGACCAAAATTAATGTAGTCTTGAACCGTAAATGAGAATGGTCCAAAACCGTAACTATGACGACCAACGACTTGATCGTTGATTAAAAACGTTGAATTTCCATAAATACCAGCAAATTGCAAAATAATTTCCGCACATTGATTGCTTGAACTGATCGTAAATGTTTTGGTAAATTCATAATCTTTTGCTTCAAAATAGCCCATGTCAGAACCAGTTGCGTTACTTTTGTCCCGTGTTGTTTCAATCATTGCATCGTAGCAGATCAACTTTAATTTCAGTTGCTTGAGCACCACCAAAAACTTGATCACTAACATCTGAAATTCGGTCTTTAACTACCCATTGTTTATTCAAATCAATCGTTCTCAAAAGATCACTCCTTATTTTGTAATCGCTTGCAAGCTTTACGAATTTATGTTAAATCTAAAAGGAGTGATGATTTGTGCGTTTTTTTTACTATAAGTTACTCTATATGTACTAAAAATATACTAATGATGAGATGAATGAGGTAATCTATGAAATTTGATACAACCTACCAACATAAGAATTTAAAAACGAATAGCAATGAAACAATTCCAATGAGTAATTTGAATTTAATTCGTCAAAGTAATGACAAATTACACTTGGAATTATTTAAAAAATTGGACACTAAATCGTTATTCTACAAATATTCGCTTACCGACTTTTCCGCCTTTTCTATGAATTTGACCGAATTGAATAATTTTGAAGGTATCAATGTCCTTCACTCTCATAATTATTATGAATTAATCGTTATTATAGATGGTGAACTTTCCATCAACTTGGATGGCACTCCCGTTAATCTAAATACTGGGGATGCCTGTTTGGTTAATCGTGATACTTTTCATGTTGAAGGTCATCGCGAAAAAGAAAAGGTAACGGCATTTCTGGATATTGCGCCTGAGGTTATTCAACAGTGTCTGCAGGATAAAGAACACCGATTTATTCGGAATAGTTCCGCTCTATACGAATTGTTTTCAAAAGACACGAAAATTTCGGACACTAAAAAGAACTGTTTAATTTTTCATCCAATCAATTCCGACAACGTTGGTTTAACGGCCCTATCTGAAATTATTTCCCAAATTGAAAATGAGTTAACACAAAAAAGAGCCGGTTACGATTACATCGTAAATGGGCTCTACATTCGAATTTTAGATCTGTTTTCCCAGCCATCGCTCTATCGCTGTGACCCTGTTATCGTCAATGTTAATAAAGGTAATGAAATTGCGCAGTTGACTCGACAGTTATTAGATAGTATTTGTAAAAAAATTACTTACTTAGAATTAGGTGAAGAGATGGGCTATAACGGGAATTATTTGAATCGAAGTTTTATCAAAGAGTATGGTATTTCAATCAAGGCGTATCTCAATTTAATTTGTCTGAGAAAGGCCGCCTTTCTTTTAAAAAATTCACGATTTTCAATTACTCATATTACTAACACGCTCGGGTTTAACAATCGCACTAATTTTAACTCGTCATTTGAAGCGGCTTACGGCATAATGCCGTCTGCTTATCGACAAAAATATCAAAAATAGTTACTGAGGTATTTGGGGTTTACCTAGAATTGAAGTGCAACGATAGGTAATTAACCTAAAAAAGTCATGATGACTTGTCCTTATAAGTGATTAGATACGTAAGAAATGGAATTTCATGGCCCCAAATTTAAAATACTATGTTTAGGCGTTATAAATACTGTGACCACAAACGAAAAAGTTCACCAAATATTGAGGTGAACTTTTTCGCGTCTAAGCGCCTTCATGTGGTGCTAATTTATGATTGAAGAGACCTTTATCATAGTCTGGTTGATTTGAAACGTGCATTGCGGATTGTAGCCGTACAATCAGGAAGTTCCACATTGCTGGCGTGATGCCTAATTCATCTAAATCTGATGTTGAAATCGTGTAACGAATTGCGGCTTCATCGTTATTTTCGACCTTTTGAACCCAGTTAGGTTCCCGTAACATTTCGCGGCCCAGTGCCACGAAGTCGAGACCAGCATCCATAACTTTTTGAGCATCCGTTGGTTTTTCAACGGAACCCACGGAGATCAATGGTAAACGACCGGCAACTTGCCGTTTAATTTTTAAAATTAATGGCTCCGTGTCAGATTCATCATTCAATGAAGTTCGCCAAGCGTAGCCCATCGAGATGTGTAGGTAATCGATTGGCTGATTGCACAGTGTGTCAATAAATTGCAATGTATCCGCCATTCGAATTCCGGGATTTTCAATCTCTTCTGGCTGAGTCGATAGCCAATCAAGAATGGTCGGTCAGCATACTTTTCGACCATGGTATGGCAAGTTTTGATGACTTCTAATGCGAAAGTCATCCGTTTTTCAACGGAACCGCCCCATTTGTCAGTTCGGCGATTGGAGTGTGGAGAGAAGAATTGCTGTAACAGATATGTGTTAGCCCCATGAAGTTCGATACCATCAAAACCAGCTTCAATTGCCCGACGAGTCGCTTCGCCAAAGTCCGTGATGATTTGTTCAATCTCGTCATTGGTCAATTCGCGTGGCGTTTCAGCGTTTGGTCGTTCAGCAGCTACGGCACTGGCGCTAACGGTTTGTTCACCACGTAAAATTTTAGAATTCGACATTCGTCCAGCGTGAAAAATTTGTAATACCGCTTTAGTCCCGTTTTGTTTCATTGCGGAAGCCATTTTGGTTAGTCCTGGTAAGAATCGGTCATCTGTGATTGATAATTCGCCTTCAAACCCTTTACCGTTTTCAGAGACGTTAGCGACTGGTGAGATAAATAAACCAACACCGCCGCTATGAATCTTAAAATAACGTAATTCATCAGACGTGATTGAACCATCTTCAAACCCAGAAGCCTCAGTCATTGGAGGTATAACAATTCGGTTCTTGACTTTAAGGCCACTTTTAAATTCAAAACCATTCAAAAAGCTGTATTTCGTTTTTGACATCATTATCATCCTTCCACGTATAACAAGTGATTTAACTTACAAATTAAGTATAGTATAATTAATCACAAAGTCGAATACCGTTTTTTAAGTAAACTCATAACAGTTTTGTTATAAAAGAAGGATAAATATGGAAAACCAAAAAACAATTGCGGATATTTTGATTGCCATTGAACATCTTGGCAGTATTACAGCTGCTGCTAAACACTTATATGTCTCACAGCCGTATGTTAGTCGACTGATTACCCAGACGGAGTCGACATTGGGGACTCAGCTTCTTGACAGAACGGCCAAGCCGCTTAAATTAACTTATGCTGGCAACATTTATTTACATGGTCTGCAAGAAATTATTTCACAGCAAGCCAGCTTAAATGAAATTATGAATGAAATTTCACAATCGAAATCAGGCAATATTTCGATTGCGTTAAGCTCGCATCTTAATCAGTTAGAAATTGGTCGGTTATTTGCAGAATTCATTCAAAAATACCCACAGTATCACCTCGAAGTCCATGAAGCTCCGTCCGTGGCCGCTGAAAAGACTGTCCGAGATAATCAAAGCGATCTCTATATCGGACCGAAGTCTAAACGTACAAGTAACTTTTCTTATCGGATTTATCGTGAAACAACCTTCAGCATCATCACGCCAACTGATTACCCCGATATTGCAACTGCTGATCAACTCAGAAAACTGGTAGAACGCCCCTACATTGCTATTGATACTTCGATGATTACAGGTGAATTGGTTAAAGACTACCTAAAGCATCAACGACTATCTTTGATTCCAGTATTAAACGTCAGCGATCCTAAGCTCGTGGTACAATTAGTCCAAAATAAAGCCGGTTGGTCGATCGTGCCGACCAGCTATCTGACGAATTCGCGGTTAATGATTCAGCGTATCGCGATACCAATCAACCAATTAAAGCATACATTTATTATGGCGCACCGTGACAGCAAGGAAAACACACCGGAAATGGACGCACTATTATCAGTATCTCAGCATGTCTATGGGATCAACCCCGACCGGCAGCAAAAGTTACATGACCAATAACAGAATTTAAATAATTATTGATGCCGTCACATCAGGAATGATAATGTTTTTATCGAGGAGAGTAATAGCCATTACTCAGCAACCTAACGATTTAATTTAAAAATAGCAATTCAATTATTAATTTTTAGGTGTTCACCAAACCTGAACACCCCGACCGCTTTCTCGATATTCCCAAGCTACTTGTGAAAAGATACACTTGGTGTATTAAATACAGGAGGCTTCAATCATGAAAAAACTCACCGATACTGTTACTTTTCGCCACGGTGCAACGATTGATACTCGAATCGCCCAATCACCAATGTTAACAAATAGTGGTTCAGACGAAAAAGTCACTCAGGATACGATTGATTACTATAGTGCGCGTTCTAAGTCCGCTGGAATGGTCATCGTCGAATACACCAGTGTTAGCCCTAACGGTGGTCCATCTCGTTCTTGGGCCCCGGATCGTGAACAGTTAGCAATCTACAACGATGATTTCAAACCCGGCTTTAAGCGAATTGCCGATGGTCTAAAGAAAGATGGTAACAAAGCAATCCTGCAAATCGTTCATTCTGGACGTGAAGCACAGTACCGTTACGAGTTAGGTGGCCGAGTTGAGGTACCAACTGACATGGACTTCCCATGGATCGACTACCCGTTGCATGAATTGACCGAAGATGAAGTTTGGGATATTGTTCATGATTTTGGCGCCGCCACGAAGCGTGCCATTGACTGTGGCTTTGATGGCATTGAGATTCACGGGGCTAACCACTACTTGCTTCAGGAATTCTTCTCTGCTTTTTCTAACCATCGGACCGATTTTTGGGGTGGTAGCTTAGAGAAACGGATGAATTTTGCGATTGAAGTGTCTCGCGAGGTCTTTAAGACCGTTAAGGCCTACGCACCTGATGACTTTATCGTCGGTTACCGGATCAGTCCGGAAGAAATTCATGGTGAAAACGTTGGCTACACTTGGCACGAATCACAGCAACTGGTTCAAAAATTGACTGAATTATTTGAATTTGACTACGTTCACCTATCAACGAATGATTATGCCAAAACGCCAACTGATTCGGACCAGAATTTTGCCCAATTACTAGGGACTGGTGTTAAAGCACCTGCCCTATTGATGATTGCTGGTGGCCTCAATACAGTTGCTAAAATGGAAGATGTTTTAAACTACGTTGACATTGCAGCCCTTGGTCGAGCAACCTTAATTGACCCACAAATTGCTGAAAAGATCAAAACGGGTCACGCTGACGATATTTTGTTAGAATTCAACAAAGAATCGGTTGATGCATCAAAGCTCACACCGGGATTGATTCAGTTACTAGCGAACACCCCTTACTTTGCAATGCCGGGCACGGATTACTTGCAAACGTTAACGGATGTTAAGCTTTCTGATGCTGTGACTCATGATGGGACTAAATAAGTTACGCAAAAAAAGAATGCCAGTCAGGCATTCTTTTTTAGTTGTGCACTTATTTCATCGATCAAGCTGCGGGCCTGTTCTGATAATTTGTGGTTCGGATTGGTCAACCAGCCAAGCACAAAGGTGTCATCGATAATGTTGCTGACGTCGATCCAGCTTAAATTGGAAAGCTCGTTGGTGCTGGAAAGGTTGCCTTGAAAGACGCGGCCAAAGCAGACCGTATTTAATTTCGTCACGACCTGTTCCATTGCCCAAGAGTCGTCGATTCTAGCAATCAGTGGCAGTGGCCCACATTGAAATTGTAGGCGGTCAAACAATCTATCATGGAACTCATCGTTAAACATGCTGAATCGCTGCGTTTTTAGATCCGCCATTGTAATTGGTCGATTTAAATGCGTCAGCTCATTATCCGGCGCACACATCAGGACTAACTTGCTGGTGCTGACCGGTGTGAATTCTAAATCAGCAATTGAGTCATCTAAAGCACTGCTAATGGCGACGAACCCAGCATCAATCTCTTGATTCGCTACACGATGGACAATCGAGCTGAATTCGTGACAGCTGATGTTCAACTGCAAATTGTGATACTTGGTCGAGTAACCATCAATAAAAGTGGTCATGAATGGCTTAAGCATAATGTTCATGTATTGAATGGACAAGCTTTGATGCTCTTGGGGACTAGCAACCACCGAAGCGATGTTTTCGAGTTGATTTTTATCGCGCAAAATATCGGAAACCGATGATAGTAATTGGCGGCCTTCAGGCGTTAATTTGGTTCCACTGGTCGATTTGTCGAAGAGTTGTACGCCCAGCTCAGTTTCTAACTGACTGATGGCGCCACTCAAACCGGATTTGCTGATATGCAGGGCATCCGCAGCCTTTTGCATCGAGTTATGCTGAGACAGGACTTCGGTGTAGAGTAATTGTTCAAAATTCATGGTGGTTGGCCTCCAGCTTCTTGGATATTCACGGAATCCTTACCTATCCAGTTTATCATAATGGGTGAAATTTCCAGTGAGCGTATGTGAAACGAGACCTAATACCATCAATTATGCATGGTGTCCCCCAACCAACCCACTCCGTTCAATTGCTGTGCCACCCGCAGTCAACGATGACGCGCGAACCAGCGCCTTATACCCGTATTTCTTCCGGATACGGTCAATCGTAATCGCTAGTTGCTGCTTATGTAACGTTAATGCCGGGTCCTCAAATAATGAAAACTGAATCAGTCGTTGCTGAGAGACCTTAGCGCACCGTACCCCAACCGAGCGCACTGGACTGCATCCCACTTAGCATATAGGAGGTACCAGATGGCTTCAGTGAGCTGGCGGGTATCATTGGTTGCTTCCACGTGCATTTGAGCCGAGAATCGGGTTTTACCGGCTTTATCGGTATCTGCAAAGCCAATCGATAAACTGACCAGTTCACTGACGACGTGATGGTCGCGTAACCGAGTAGCGACCTGATCCGCAACTTCAGCGAGGACCGTTTCTAGTTCGCGTGGGTTCGTGTAATCACGCATCAGAATTTGGGAGTTACCGTAGCCCTTGTTATCGCTACGGGGGACGTATTTTTTACTGAGATCCGAATAATCGATGCCCCATGCTTGGTAGTAAAGCTGTTCACCTAGAACGCCGAATTGGCGCTTTAAGCGCTTGATATCGGCGTGCGCCAATTCGTTCACGCTAAAAATACCGATGGCGTTCAGGCGCTTCGCAATTTTATCCCCAATCCCCCACATATCAGTAAGCTTCGGAATCGCCCAAATGGTTTCTGGTACCCGCTCATACCCCCATTCAGCAATCCAAGGCGCCTGTCGCTTAGCATCGTTATCTAATGCCAGCTTTGCCATCAATGGATTCGGGCCAATGCCAATCGTGGTAATGATTCCTGTCTGGTTGAAGACCCGTTGCTGAATTTGACGCGCAATCGCTCGATTATCACCAAACAGGCGGTGGCTGGCACTGACGTCGATAAAGGATTCGTCGATCGAATACGGAAACCAGTGCGCGTCATCAGTGAACTGGCGGTAAATGGTGTTAATGCGGTAGTTGAGTTTGATGTAGTCCTGCATATGTGGCTCGACCAGTTCAAGGTTCATGGTGTCGTTGAGTTCAAAGCGACGCGTTCCCAGTTTGACCCCATAGGTCTGTTTGCTGTAGGGACTCGCCGCTAGGATTAAACCACCACTAGACTCCTCACGTGACAGGACTGCAATCTTGGCGGAGGTTGGAAATTCACCGCGTTTGATGGCTTCAGTTGACGCATAGAACGATTTGCAGTCGATGCACATGACATCGTGAACGGGTAGGTAATCAGGATCTGATAAGGGCGTCTCAAACATCTTGCACCCACCACTTTTCCCGTTTGATTAGTTCCGCGTGGCGAATCGCGTTAAATAAAATCGTCAGCATGCCGGTATCCGTCTGTAAAAAAACAAAGGGCCGTTCAAACCCGATGATGATTCCCTGATGGTTGGCTAGATGATTACTGACCTCAATTTGTAAATTAACGGTCTTAGTGTGTTCCCAGCTTTGCTGTAGCAGTGAATCAATTGTTTCGGCTGGTTGTTGAGGTAACCGCGTTAACGCTTGTTCATTGGCGCGCTCCTGATCCATAAAGTTGGTGTGATCAGACATGAAAAAGCCCAGCCATTTCACCATTCCGCGGTCGCGGTATAGCCATTTTTCTTTAGGTACTTCGTGAATCATGCTGATCACCCCTTTAAACTTAATCTGTCAATCTTATCCATGGCCGTGAATGGGATCGTTAGTGATGTCTCTGGTCGGATGGATAAGCTGATGCGTGTTGCGGTAATAGATCGTTAACGCTGAAAATGAGTGCAAGTCGGCTAGTACGTGTTCGTATAAGGCTTATCTCTGGGAATTGCTAGCAACTCGTGCGAATGTAAGAGCGCCGTTCCCAGTTTCTGCTTTTCGAGAAAGAAGTAGTACTGGTCGAAGAAATGATTATCAACTACTAGTAACCAATAGCGGAAACGATACTCACGTAGAAAGTAGTAATCATATTGGGCCTTCAGTTGCCTAGATTCCTTTATCATCCCAACCACCTCTTGAATATATTATACGAACGTATGTTCTGATAGTCAACTATTCTTGAAAAGTGGGTACGAACACGCAAAAACGACCCAGTCTCGAGGGTGAGAGCTGAGTCATTTGTTGTTCAAGTTATTGTTTGTAGTATAGATGGCCTTCGGGACCATAACCCTTGGTAAACTTGCTATTGTGATAAATGAGATAGTTGGTGGCTTTGAACTTATTACCAACTTTGTAGAAGCGATAATAGTATATGTCATGACCAGCAGTATACAACCATTCATGTCCGCGAACGTAGTAATAACGACTACCGGCCTTGTGGTGATAAGCAGTCTGCTTTAGATGCGTCCCATCACCAGGGCCACCGCCACTTGATAGCGTTGATTTACCTAAGATAAAGTTATAACGGAACTTATATTGAGAAACCGGTTTAGTTTCCCAAGTTCCTCGTAACGCAACTGGCGTACCCTTGTGCCAAGTTGTCGCATGGGCAGTTGTAGTTCCGGCAGTGCTAACGCCAATCAATAGGCCAGTTGAAGCAACTACTCCCAAGAACAAGGCTTTAACGTGCTTATTCAATCCCATCTTTGATTCATCCCCTAATCTTATCAAGATATCTTATTATAGCATTATCTATCTATAAATTTTAGGTAGTTGATTGTTTGATGCGTTGCTTAAAGCGTTATTTGCTAAGATCCATGTTTTGCCAAGTTTTGGTTGTGGCATTATAGCGCCATTGAATTGTAACACCATACTTAGCGTTCAAACTGTATTGTTTATAATGAGCATCATTTGCCAGTGGAAATTTAAAACTTACATCTTTTGGTTCGATGGTTCCCCAACCAACATCATCAGGTAGATTTGAAAGGCAATAATAACTGGTATTTACAGCAATTTGACTTACAACATAATCTGGAACGTACCCTTGTTGGCCGTTAATTTCTACTGGGAGTGTATGAACATGATTATCTGCGTTCCAGTACGGCAAGGTTTCGTTATTTTTTACAGGTGGTAACTGTCCGAATACCTTAATACTCTTAATTCTGTCTGCATCATTACGAGGTGAATTCATAATTTTTGTAGCGTATCCCTGGGCTTGTCTATCGGGAAATAAATAAAAATCACCGTATCCTTCAATATAGTATTCGGTTGGTGTACCTGAGAATGGGTCAGTAGTATCAGTTTCATTATCTTTATCGATGTTAGAACTTGTAGAATGCCATTCGTTATCCCAACTCTTAGTATCAGCATGGTAATACCAATACTTCTCGTTACCGTTTGTACCGTTCATGGTAATTTGTGTCCAACGAGCACCGTCCATAGGTGAATGCGTAAATTTAACCTCATCAGGTTTCATCGTTCCAGTGCCTAGATCATCAGGTAAATTAGTCAAGCGGTAATAGGAATCTCCAACTGCAAGACCTTTTAACGAATCCATTTGCACATAGCGCTTTTTACCGTTAACTTCAATCAACATTGTGCCAAATTTTGATGACGGGTAATTAGTGTTATACCATGAGGGGAGTTCTTTATTGTTTTCAGGTTTTGGTAAATGGCCATATATCTGAACAGTTATCATTTTTGATTCCGAATCAGTTCCCTGTGTAAGAATCTCAGCCTGCCCTTTTCGCTCCATATCTGGATACATATAGATTTTTCCGTATGGATAGATATAATATTCTGTTGTTTTTTCATCGAATGGAACTGTTGGCCTTTCGTTATCTAGTTCAGTTGTATCTTTTGAAAAATTATTTGATTTGTTACCAGCCTTGCTCTGCGCCACTTTCGCCTGAACAGCAGCCAATTCATTTTTCAAACTAGCAATCTGATTCTTTAAATCACTCGATTGTACCGATACATCCGTATTGTTTGTGTTACCCAATTGAGCCAATTGTTGCTGCAATGCATTGATCTGACTTTGTAGTGCCGTAATTTGCTGGTTAGTTTTAGCGGTCGTCTTAGGCTTAACAACATAACGCTTCAACACCTTACTCTGATACCCCTTCTTAGTAGCCACCACCTTATAATGCCAGCCACCTTTGAGCTTAACCTTGGCTTTAAACTTAAACGTCCCCTGCTTGGTTGCCTTCCCCGTCGCATACGTCTTAGCATACCGCGTCACTCGAATTTTCGCGCCGGGTGTGGCCTTTCCAGAAATCGTCTTCGCCCCGAATTTTAACGTAGTGACCTTCAAGTTGACGGTCTTGGTCTTGGCATTGACCGTTGGAGCGCCGCAAATTGTTAATGCGGTGGCGGCAGTTAATACTAAATATCTACTTTTCATGATGATACCCCTTTCATTGATAAATTAACTCTAACAGATTAATAAAATAGAATATATAAAAACTTGAGTCATCAAGGGCGTAAACTATTGATTTACCGGCATAATGCCGTGAAAACCATGGCAATGAATTAAAGTAAAATTATAAAAATTATGGAAATACCATCATCCCTCCAATTGTCATTAGTTGAACCATTGAACTTCCGTTGTGAACAATAGTTTTTTAGCACAACTAACTTTTTAGATGATAAACTTAAGGCGTAATGATCATTACGAGTCCTTCGACGGATGACTAACAGCTGACCTTCCAACGGGGTCAGCTGTTTTTTAATTACGTGGCATCATGACCATTTGCTTTATTCAACGACCATTTTTTCTGAAGCACACAAAAATAGCGCTCAAGCACCTCCCCGTCAACTGACGGTAGCTGCTTGAGCGCTATTTGAATTTAATTTAATTAATCATTTTCAGCAGCCCAACGTTTCCGGTTCAACCAGTAGGTCAAGGAAATGAAGGCCAGAAAGGCGATTCCGATGAAGACTGGAATTCGCGTTTCGGGATTTAAAACCATGAACACTAAGGTGACACAGAGAAACGCAATGGTGATGTAGTTTGAAAATGGGGCTAACGGCATCTTGAATGGATGGTTAGCGATGATGTCGGGATGTTGCTTGCGGAACTTGAGTTGACTGATCAAAATCACGAACCACGGTACCATTCCGGGTAGCACACTCGAACTGTAAACTAGAACGAAGATGTCACTGGCGTCCTTAATGAAGTGTGGCAGCGTCATGTTTAAAATGACCCCGAGAAAGATGCCAAACGCAATCGTCATGATGGCGTACAGTGGCACCCCGTGACGGTTCAACAACGCAAACTTACGCGGCAGTTGGTGATTATTCGCCAACGTGTACATCATTCGGCTAGTACTGTAAATGCCGGAGTTGGCGCCAGATAAGGCCGCCGTGATAACCACGAAGTTGATGATCGTAGCTGCGGCAGTGATGCCGACCTTCGCAAAGGTTTCAACGAACGGTGAACCAATTTGACCTAATTTGTCCCATGGGTAGATACACAAAATCACAAAGATTGCCCCGATGTAGAAAATCAGGATTCGAGAGACCGTTGAGCGAATCGCTCGAACCAGTGCAGTTTGTGGATTATGCGCTTCCCCTACCGCGATACCGATAAACTCAATCCCTTGATAGGATGCCAGCACGATGGATAATGCAAACACAAAGCCTTTCACGCCACCGGTAAATACCCCATGACGCCAGAGGTTACTAAATCCAATCGCGTGACCGCCATTCCCAAAGCCAAACAGGATCAAGCCAAGACCAACGATGATCATCAAGACGATGGTTACCACTTTGATCAGTGAGAACCAAAATTCTAGATTCCCAAAGGTCTTCACAGAAACGAGGTTAGCCAAACACAGCGTGACGATGGCAATCAACCCCGGAATCCAGCCCGGTAGATCCGGCCACCAGAATTTGACGTAGTTCCCAATCGCAATCATTTCGCTCATCCCAATGGCAACCCACTGGAAGATGTTACTCCAAGCAGTAAGGTAGCCAAAGAACGGATGCATATATTCGGACGCAAATTTCGCAAACGAACCGGTGTCAGGATCAACGTACAGCATTTCACCGAAGGCCCGCATAATAAAGTACAGGGCCAATCCGGAGACGGCGTACGCCAATAGGACTGAGGGACCGGTCCACTTGATCGTTGACGCGGAACCCATGAAGAGTCCCACCCCAATGGTCCCGCCGATGGCAATCATTTGGATCTGCCCGGCGTTAAGTTGTCGTTTCATGTCGTCATCCTTCCGTTAATTAACTTAAAATTAAGCTACAATAAACATTTTACTATACTTAAATGAGAATAGCGATGTTCAAAACTTAACTAAAATTAATGAACGGAAGTAAGGACTCGGCGATTAGCGACCTTGGCGAGTTCGATGGTTTGCTGCATCAGAGTGGTGATGGTCATGGGGCCAACGCCGCCGGGAACTGGGGTGATATTACCGGCAACTCTTACGGCGTTATCATAATCCACGTCACCGACCAGCTTGCCATTTTCATCGCGATCCATGCCAACGTCGATAACGGTCGCGCCGGGTTTGATATCCCCTGCTTTAATGAGGTGCGCAACACCGGTAGCTACGACCAAAATGTCAGCGGTACGGGTAAATGATGATAGGTCCTGCGTCAAAATATGGGTGTACGTCACCGTAGCGCCCGCGTTCAGTAACAAGGCCCCCATTGGCCGGCCAACGATGTTGGAGTCACCAACGATGACGGCGTGCTTGCCTCTGGATTAACGTTGTAGTGGTCAAGCATCGTCATAATGCCCTTTGGCGTGCAGGAAACGGGATAGTGCTCGTGACTGTTAGCAAATAGCTTACCGACGTTTTCGGGACTGAACCCGTCAACGTCTTTTTTCACGTCAATGGCGCGAATCACGGCGGTTTCGTCGATTTGTTTTGGTAATGGCAGTTGAACAAGGATGCCGTGAACTTGGTCATCCGCGTTGTATTTGGCAATCAACGCCAATAAATCAGCCTGTGTCATGTCGGCTGGCTTGCGTTCAATGATGGAACGGATGCCGAGCTTCACGGCCTTACGGTGCTTGTTACGTACGTAGATCTGGCTGGCGGGATCGTTGCCGACAATGATCACAACTAAAGTCGGGTACAGGCCAGTGGCGTTTAAATCAGCCACCTCCTGCTTCATGTTTACGTCTAACTGATTGGATAAGGCTTTACCGTCAATAATCAATCTCCATACCACCCTTTCGTTTTTGGTGCGCGCTCATCATGCTGGTGCCGGTGCTTTCTCTCTAAATCGGAACGTTTTTCAGAACGATTCTGATTAATATTCGTATTATAACCGATTTTACATGATATGTGGCTAAATGTTTACTGAAAAATCCTTTAATAAATAGTACAAATGATATTAATGTGCGTCTTTTACTAGGTTTTAACGTTAAAAACGAATATTTAGTAGCTCAAAAAAGCAAAACCTCGACAACTTAGGGTTCAAGTTAGCCGAGGTTTTTGTCAGGGCACATTAATTAATCCTTTGGTCGTGAATCGTAAGCTCGCTTAGATTTGTAGCCGGCTTGGAAGACCGTTTTCATTTGTTCGATGTGGCGTTGCTTGGTTGCTTCCGCTTTGGCGCCGAAGATAAAGCGCGCCACTCACGTTGATAACCGGGGGTCAATGCGTTAAAAAAGTCGGCCATGGTTGAGTCGTTGGCGAGAAGTTCTGCAACGGCTGGGATGTCGACTTCATACTCGGATAATGGTTTTTGTGGCATAGGGGCCACCGCCTTTCTTGTTCAGTTGATTCCAATTAAATAGTGTAACATAGTTGCGAGTAATTGAGAGATAAGATGCTGTTTTAATTGTCAGTTAAGGCTGTTTTAGATTAAAACCGATGTGATTGGGGTAACTCACGTAAGCTGACTAGCCACCAACTATTATCCTGATTTGAATTAAACCCATTTAAAAAAATGATTGACAAGCCACCCTACTTTGACGTTAACTATTGGGTAATAGCCATCGTGTCTTGACACCTATAAAATCTAAGATGGTTTGAAAGGATTTCACTCATGGAAGTTAAGCCCAATATCTGGCGGGCGGGTTTGACCCGAACCTTTTCGCCTAAGTATCTGTTTAGTGATTTATTCAAAGTTAGTGGTCAAAAACGGGTGTATTTACTGGCACTGTTAGCCATCCAACTCGTGTCGTTTTTCATCGTGTTCAGCAATGGCCATTTTTTGGTTCATGCCAATAACACGACGATTGGCAACATTAGTTTATTGGCTAGTGTGACCGGAGTTTTTAGTGTTGTGCTGGTTGCGAATGGCCGGATCACCAATTATTTTTGGGGAATCTTGAATAGTTGTGCCTATATTTACGTGTCCTTTGATAGTCACCTGTATGGCGAAGTGTATTTGAACTTATTTTTTATCGTGATGGACCTGGTTGGTATTTATCAGTGGACTAAGGCGGATCAGCAACAAGCCAAAACCAAAGCAACTCAGGAAAAGGTTGTGGCACGGACGATGTCGGTGAAGGGCTGGCTGTTGATGGCGGTGGTTTTAGTGGTGAGTTGGCTACTTTTGGCCGCCTTTTTATCTAGGGTACCATTCATCACCGCAACCATTGACCCACATCCGTACATGGATTCAATGAGCACCGTCTTACAAGTTGGCGCGATGATCTTAATGGCCTTCCGCTTCGGCGCTAGTCAGTGGGTGTTATGGAACATTTCGCACGTCGCTGAACTCGTGCTTTGGACGCTCCAATTGCGGGAGCAAAAAGTAACCGATGAGGCGGAGGTGTCTGAATGACCGTCTCGTTTAACTTGAATAGTGAGGAGAAGTTTCAGGAAATTAGTGATCAGTCGTTTGCGGTTAACCACGAGTTGTTGTCACGCGTTGACTTGACACAACCGTTGCAACATCGCGAATGTGTTCCGATTCGACAAGCCATCAAAACGGCCGCAACCTGTGATTTTCAACCTGTTTCACAATCAGTCACCTTACCTAACGAGACTCAGCTAGTCTATGATTTAGGCGAATTAGTCGTCGGCCACTTTGCAGTTGATCTTCAAGCGACAGGCGCACCAATGGACGCCCCGCTATTGCTTCACGTTCGGTTTGCGGAAACGCTGGCAGAACTCGATGAAGATGCAGCAACTGTCGACAGTTGGCTACCGCTATCTTGGATTCAAGATGAACAACGGCACGTTGACGTCTTACCACAACGGCTAACGTTTGAGCGGCGGTACAGCTGCCGGTATATTGCGCTGGCAGCTGTTGGTCAATCTCGTAAGTGGCAACCGCAGTTTAGTCAACCGGTGTTCAACGCTGAAGGTGCTGCAATTAATCAAACTGTCGCCCCGCTGACGCAATTACCCGAGTGGCTACAAACGATTGATAAGAAATGTATCCAGACACTAAAAAATACCATGCAGGTCGTCTTCGAAGACGGTACCAAACGGGATCGTCGACTATGGTTAAGCGATTTTCGAACGCAGGCACTGGTGAATTATGCGACCTTTCAAAATACAATAGTTGCCAAACGTTGCCTTTACCTGTTTGGCAGTTTCATGGATGACGCTGGTCGCATTCCAGCGGATATCTTAACGCTAACCGGCCAACCAGTAGCAGATGACTTATTTTGGTTTGACTATGAGTTACTATTTCCGATTGCGTTAGCCGATTACGTTGACACAACGGATGATTTAGTAACGTTACGGGAACTTTATCCGGTGGCACAACGTGTGATGGCGTTTTTGAAGACGGAACTGACAGCTAACTTAGTCGGTCCCCGTCAAGACGTTTTCATTGATTGGTCCAGTCAGGTTGATAAAGAAGCGGCGGTTCAGTTACAGGCGGTAATGACGGTGCAACGGTTTGTTGCGCTTGCACGCCGGATGACGGATCCACAGTTGGCTGACTATGAAGACTGGTTAACTGACCTGACGCAGACTACGCTGGATCACTATTTTGATGCACAGCTAAATGCAGTGATCAGTGGCCCCAAGCGTGAAATTAGTCCGCTGAGTCAAATCTACGTATTGTTGGCAGATATTTTACCCCCGGCGACTACTGAAGCGATTATTGACCGGCTACTTAAATTTGACCTCGAACGAACCGTGACCACGCCGAATACGCAGGGACTGTTGGCGGAGGCGCTGTTTAAACACCACCACCAAGATGATGCGTTAGCCGTTATTCGGTTATTTTGGCAAGGCATGGTTGATCGGGGTGCCGATACGTTCTGGGAGGTCTATGATGCGCATGATCCGAACTACTCACCGTATGGCTCGATTTTGCTGAACGGGTACTGTTTTGGTTGGAGTGCTTATCCGGCGTATTTGTTGCGGCGATATCTTTAACTAACAAGCACCCCCTAAGTTCCGGTATCGGGAATTTAGGGGGTGCTTGTTAGTCGTTATAAAAATTATGATTCAAGCGTTGTGGTATCGCACGCTAAGTCTGCGTGCATGGCACAATTTAATCGTCCTTTCGCCGACGAGTTTTGCCTAAACCCAGCAGGCCAAGCAAGCTTAGTCCAAGGAGCGAAAGACCAGTAGCCGGTCGTTCATTCGTTTGTGGTAGCTTGGTAGTAATCGATTTAGCATTGGCCCCCTTCTGGTTAGCTTGAGTCAGTGCCTTTGTTGCTTGAAGACCGGTTTCGGTCGCAATTTTCCTCGTTGCAGTGGCCTGCTCTGTTGCCGATTGCAATGGCGTTGCGTTGGTTGGCGTCTTGGCTGTTGATTGAACTGGCGTAGCGCTAGCATTGATCGGTGTTGCTGGTTGAGTTGGTACATTAGTCGTTTGCGCTGACGCGGGTGTTTCAGGTGTTACCGCCGTTGCGGGTGTCTCAGTTGTTGTAATCACTGGCGTGTTGGTTGATTCGCCATCAGTGCCTCCCGGTGTTACCGTTGGTTGATAAGTAATCGGTGTATCGACATATGGATCCGTTACGATCGGTGGCAAATACCCTTTCGTCAAATCACCCGAATCAACAGGTTGCAATGGCTGTCCGTCTGGTCCAACTGGTTGATAATCTGGGACGTTAGGAATGACCGTCGTGATCGTTTTACCCGCATCAGTTGGATCATTTGGATACGTGATGGTTGGGACGTTCGGCAGGTTCGTGGTGTAGCCGCCCAGCGCTTTGTAGGTTACCGTTTTGGTGACGTCACTTGAGGTTGGCGTTAATCCAGTAACTGCTGGCACGGTTGCTTCACTAGCTAGATAACTAGTGATAACTGGTGATGGCTTGGCGGTAAAGCTCGTTTTACCGTCTTTAGCGACCCAATCGGTGTAGGTTATCTGGCCGTTAGTCAAGTCGACCGTTCCAGTTCTGGTGAACGTTACCGTATCAGTGACGGTTGGCGCGGCTGGTTGGCCATCTTTATCGTAGACGTAGTTAACGGTTTCAGTTACTACTTGCTCTAACCCGGTCTTGTCGGACCCAGCTGGCCACTTTGGTCCATCAGGATTGTTGGTAATGATTGGCTCGCCTGGGCGACCTGGTTGAGCCGGTGTGATGGTTTGGGTTTGGTGCTTGAGATGGATGGTGAATTGTTGCGGTGTGGCGTCATCGGTATCAAATACAATGATGTTATCAGTTGGCAAATCAGTGCCAACAATGGTGTACCCTAGTCTGGTTAAACCGCCTTGGATGGCAGTTCGAATTTGACTATAGTCATGCGTGCCGTTTGAGACGCTATTGATCGTATCTTGATGAACTTGTGCGCCATTGGCATCGTCATCGACGTAGGTGACGGTTGCGGTTTGTTGATCAGGGTTGTAGGTAACGGTCAACTTAAGATCGCCGGTGGTTGGCGTTACCGAATAGTCAGCTGTATTGGCCAAATCAGGTGTGTAACCAGTAATCTTTGGACTCGATTGTGAGTTGAACGTTGTGGCAGTCGTTGCCTGCCAACCGGCGTCACTTGTTAAGGTCACACTGGTTGGATCCGTTTGGTAAGCCACAAGCTGATCAGGCGCCAAGTAACCTAATAATTGGCCGGTGATTCGATCAACGATGGCTGCTCGTTGGAAAGTTACCGTTTGGGTCATGCCATCTGCCGCTTTACCACCAGATGCATAGACGTAGTTAGTGGTTTGAGTGACTGTTCGATTGAGATCAAGTGCTTGTGCGCCCTTTGGCCATTTGAGATCAGTTGATGGCATCGTTGTGCCTGGCGTCTTGTTGATCCGGCGTTACAGTAACCGTTTGGTGTTTCAAATGCACGAGGTAGGTTTGCGGTGTTGTGGCATCGTCATCAAAGGTGATGACGTTTCCGGCTGGCAAGGTCGTACCGACAATCGTGTAACCTAACTTAGTTAAATCACTTTCAACAGCGGTTCGAGCCTGACTGTAATTATTAGTACCGGCCGTTACGCCATTGATCGTATCCACGTGAACTTCGGCGCATTGGCATCGTCATCGATGTAACTGACTGTCACAAGCTGTTGATCAGGCGTGTAAGTTACCGTTAACTTAGCAGAACCCGTTGATGGTAATGCTGTGTAAGCGGTGGTTGCTGCTAAATCAGCAGTGTAACTTGCTTTGGTGGCTACCGGACTCGTGAGCGCTGCAAAGTTGGCATCGCCACTGCTGATTTTCCAACCGTCATCAATACTTGGCGTATCAGTTGGTTTAACAGCTGTCGTTTGCGTTTCTGAGTCGTTATTTTCGTAACTGATATAGTTATCAGCAACTGCAACTGGTAAGTAACCGATAAAGTCACCGCTGACAGCATCAACGATTGCAGCGCGTTGATACGTGACTGACCGAGTCACGGATGGTGCAACTTGAGTACCATCATCATAGACGTAGTTGATGACTTGGGTGATGGTCCGGCTGAGGTCACCGATTTCGGTTGGCCATTTCGTCGTTGTATTTGGCATATCGCTACCAGGAGCTGCTGGTTGATCTGGTGTTACTGCGATAGCTGCGTGTTTCAGGTAAACAGCGGTTGATTGTGGTGTATCAGTTCCGGTATAGGTGATCATGCGGTCTGAATCGGAAAGTGCGTTTCCCGTCATTTTATCGAAAACATACCCCATCGCTTCATATTTGGCTAAAGTAGCCTGGTACGTTGTATCGTAGTTTTCAACCTTGCCAACGTAACCATCTAAGTTGGCCTTTTCCAAAACTCGATTAGCGTCACTTTCATCGTAATAAGCAATTGCAACCGATTTTGGAATCTGGGCGTAGATGACTTTGACTTCAGAATTAGTATCGGTTGCCGCAACGTTTAATGCTGTTACCGTAGTTTGATTTGGAATGTATCCGGTTTTAACATCTGCAGTTGGTGAATCGACTTTTGCGAATGTTTGAGTAGCAGACCAGCCATCCGTTTTCGATAAAGCAACACTCGTTGGATCTGCTTTGTAAGCAGCCAAGCTGCTATCCGGCAAGTAGCCTAAAACCGTTCCTGTTGCATTATCAACAATGGCATCTCGCGTGAAGGTCGCTGTTTGAACGACCGGCGCACTTACTTGACTTTGATCATCACCGTAGACGTAATTGATGGTCCGGGTAACGTCCTTTTTCAGGTCAGTTGCCGTTACGCCCGCTGGCCATTGGGTTGTGGTGTTAGGAATCAGATTCCCGGGAGTTCCTGGGGTTGTTGGCGTCACGATGGTCGTGGTATGCGTCAAATGAACATCATACACGGGACTTTGCGTCAAATCATCGTCAAAGGTCAAGCTAGTCCCGTTAGTTGCGTCACTGACTAATTTGTAACCGGCTTTGACGTAATTGTTGATTGTTGGCGTGGTGACATAAGCAGTCGTTCCATCAAGTACCGGTGTCAAACTTGCGCCAGTCAGGACTTTGCTTGCGAGTGTCGTTTGGGTTATGTCATCGATATAGTTGACCGTTACCGTTTGCGTTGCGGTGTCGACGACTGGAATCAAAATGGTATCGCCATCGAAATCATAGGTGGCAACTTGGCCGATCACTGCGGTTCCGTTTTGGCCGCCGAGGTACTGTAATCAGCATCACTGTTGACGATGTTGCCGATTTTATAGGCTGCGGTGCTGTTTGTTGAGGTGATGGCTAGGCCAGTCGTGGGGTTGATTAGCCGGTAACCGGTTGGCAGATCGGTATTTTTGATAGTTGGGACTTTCAGCGTATCTTGGTTAATGTTCAAAGTTTGTGTCAGGGTCGAAGCAGGTATCGTGGTGCCATCAGGTAATTGATAAGCATACTTGACCGTTGCTTTACCACTGATGGTCATGCTAGCAGCGGAAGCTTGTTTCAACGCGATTGGGGTCAAACCATCAGCGTACGTGCCACTATCGAAATAAGCGGTTTTACCAATATCAGTTAATTGCTTGGCATCTTGAACGTTGAACACAACCCGACCTAAGTTAGTATTAGCTGCCAAACTATCAGTTTGAATCAGAATAGATTTAATTGCTGACCAGTCCGTGACATCCTCAGCGCTGACGTAGCCGGTTGAATCTGGGTTCGTCAAGGTACCAGATTGTTGGTCCTGGGCCAGAGTACTGTAGCTAACGGTGACACCGGTTGGCACGCTGGCAGCACCCTTTGTGAGTTGAACGTTATATTGAGACTTTAGCGCATCACCAATTGTTGGCAGATTGATTAGTTCGGATACATTAGTCAGTCCGTTGGCGGTTAAGTTTTGAACGTTGACTGCAAATTGGTTGTCAGCTAGTGGTTGGTAGATGGAAGTCGTTCCAGCTCGGGAATAGCCCGTGTCATTGGAGCCCTGAACCATGGTAACACCGTAGACGCCACTCATGTTTTTGATGGTGTAGGTGGCCCTTTGGATAGGAACGAAAACGGCAGTTGGATCACCAGTCATTACACCATCAGTATCAACGCCATTTGAAATATCTTGAACTTGATCCTTGACCGTATAATACATTTTAAGGGTACCGGTGCCAGCCACCGCATCCGGATCGGCTTGAATATCAAAGTCATACAAAATCCGTTGTAAAATACTATCCGAGTTTCCCAAATTAAAGACACCCGTGACACCCATCGTTTGTGAATCTCTATAGGGATTGCCAGTGCCGCTCCCTCGATAATATGGTTCGCTAGATTGGCGAGCGGCTTGAGTGAGATCGATTTTATAGCCGTTTAATCCAGTTGTAGTTGTATACTTTGTAAGTTTTACGCCAGGTAAACCATTAATAAGAGTAGCTTCATTTGTTATTAAATGCGTTTGAGCTGGTGCCACTAAATAAATGATTGGTTGGTTCAGATATAAGTCAACTGGTTGTATTGAGGTACTTGTGGTGCCATCACTGAGTTTTCGATTAGCAGAAACTTGAGGGGTAGCGCCGGCATAACTTACGGTTTTAGCGGTTAAATTTTCGCCAGCAGAAGTCGATGACTGATCTTTGGCAGAAATGCTGCTAGTTGTAACGTAAGTTGAATCAATCACATTTACCGTTTGAGTACCTGTAGCATCAATCGGCTGACCAGAGGTGTCTGTTCCAGCAATGATGACTGGAAATTGATAATCGCCCTTTTGAACGCTTGAATCAACGGTGACGGTTAAGGATGTGACTGGTAATGTATAAGTATCGTAATTGCGATCAAAATATCGTGCTGTTGCAGAGCCACTATCGGAATCATATCTACCAGATTGCATGACTGTTGAAGTAGTCGCTGGCACATCAAACTGATAGTTCAGACTCTGTACCGTTTTACCAGCAGTAATTGTAATTGCGTTGGTACCACTTATTAGCATCCCGTTCAACTTAGTACCATCTGAATAGGTAAGCTCATACGGAATGTTTTGTTGTCCGGTTACTGTCAATAAAGAAGCTGGAACGTTTACCGAAACACTTTGAGTTGTAAATCCCTTCGGAATTGAAAGTGAACTAGTTGCGTTTTGCATCGCCGGACCATGATAATTACTAATCCCGAGTGCGAGATTTAAAGTATCTTTGTCCGAACCAGCTCGCTGGACAGAGATGTATTCGGTGTTGGGAGTCGAATCAGGTGCAGCATAATCGTATTTTCCAACAGGTGTGCTACTTGAATCATTGCCACTTTTGTAATTGAAAACGTTGAGGTTAGTAGAGGTTGAACTGTATGTTTCACCACTGTTTGTAACAACGGTGAAGACGTTACCTGCAGAAGCAGTTACTGAAGTATCAGCTACATATTTAGTAAAACTCCCACTGACGGAAATGAATGAATCGTTTGTTACTGGATTTGAGGTATTGGTTAAATCGTATTCAACTAAAATATCACTCGAAGATGGTGCTTGGACAACGTTAAGGCTCTTACTTGCATTTAATGCCGCAGTTGCTGTTTCATCTAATTTAAAGCCATCGGGCATTGCAACCCGGAATTCAGCGGTTTTAGCATCGAGTTTATTTAAACCAGCTGAAGTAGCTACGATAGATTGATTAACGTCACTTAGTCCGAATGGAGGTAGTACAAATGTAACAGGTGAATCACTGTATACTGTTAGCGGGTTGTAGTTACCGCTTTCGAGTAATCGCAACGGTGCAACGTTGTAATTTACCGAGTAAGTATAGTCTGCCGCCTTTACGCCGTTGATATTGACCACGATTTTCTTATCAACTGTTACGGTACTTTTAGTAGTCGCAGTTGGTGAATACTGAGTATAAGTATTATTAAGTTTCAGATTAAATGGCTGTGCATAGGTACCATCCTGAGTGATGTCATTGGTAATGGATGGCACAGTGCCAATACCTGAGTGGACACTCGTAGTAACACCCATGGTTGCTTTGGCAACGTTTGAAACAGACATGTATGATCTGTAGGCACCATCAAACAAGGGACTGTCAGTGTCAGCACCGTCCACATATACCTCAACCTTATCGCCAGCAGCCGCAGTGAATTTCAATGTAAACTCGGTGCCACTCGTTGTTACCACATTACTCCCAGTATCGGTTGTCGGCGCAATGCTGGCGGATTCTGTTACGCCCGATTTAACCGTTGGTGTTTTATAGACTTGCTGGTTATCGGGTTGCGTTTCGACATTTACGGATGCGGCATCATTGGCATCAATTGAAGTTTTGGTCGAATCCACTGCCGAGTTTAGCACAGTGGTATCAGCAGTATCAGAATTTGGCTGCTGTGAAGTAGCTGATGTAGCCGTCGCTTCTGGCTGATTACCACTGTTTCCATTATCAACAGTGTTAGCGTTCCATCTGAAATCGAGTTTGCCGTAGTTATACGACTAGCATTCGCGTCAGTTTCATCGCTTGTGACTGGTGGTTGAGCTGCTGCATTAGTATCCGCAGTTGAAGTTGCATTCAAAGTGACCGTTTTGCCCTGTATATCGCTACTTGTACCTGCATCGGCCACACTCGTTGTTGGGTCTGATGTCTCGGTCGTAGCTGCTTGCGCCTGTTGACTTCCTCCAAATAGTAATCCAGCACCGACTGTGAGTGCTGTAATGCCGGCAAAAACCCAATGCTTACCTACTTTATATGCTTTATAGTGCACGACCGTGTTATCACGCACAAGCTGTTGGTGATTATTTTTCCCCATCATAAAAATACGTTCCCCCTAACGTTTGATCCGTTCCTATTCAATTCCCATCGTTGGTCGACGGGCCCAACTAGCGATTTATCAACTGTTACTCAGTCAGGAATCGACTGCTAATCTAACTGAAGGTCCCCAACCTTAGTTGATGCAATCCTAGTTGAAACTATAAGTTATCAAGAGGCTCCTAGGCTCCGTTAACTTATAGCTTTATCTGACCTCATAATAACAGGTACGGGTCTTTTTGGCTACGGTTATTGGCAAAAAAAATTCAGATGATCAAACAATCGAACCCCTGCAATAGCGAACGTTAAAACGATTTCACAAATTACCGGTAACAACAAATAACAGCCGTTCATAAACGAAAAATTAATTTCCGTTATTAACGACTGTTATTTGTTAATGATGATTTATTTAATTGATATTTTGCACAACCTGCCGTGATCGATACCGCTCAAACCCATACCGCACCGTCTGCCAGCAACTCCATGCCAGCAACATCGCCCCCACAACATCCGTAGGATAATGGGCCTGCAAGTAAACTCGAGAAAGTGCAACGAGTGCCAACCAGCCGATGGCAATCACGAGTTCTAAGACGCGATTCCGCACCGTTTGCGGATGCCAGTAGTGACAAATGATCAACACCAACATCGTCGCGCCGACCACGTGACCGCTAGGAAAACTAAAGCCCTGGGTCAGCGTTAAACTGGCTAATGGTCGCGGACGTTGAATCACGTGTTTTAGACACCAAGCGATGACTTGAACACCGAGGACGCTACTGAGCACCAGTGCGGCGTGGGTCAAATCCTCCCGGCTGATAAACAGTAAGGCAATCAGCATCCCGAGTACCAACGTTAAAATCGGACTTCCGCTAAGTGTCACCCCATTAAAAATAAACGTTCGGCTTGCCGTTGCCCATTGATGAACCCAGTGGCTGGTTTGTTGGTCAAATTGCTGGAGCGGTAACCAGAATTTAACGCTTAGACTCAGGAGAATCATTGCCAGCCAATCGACGACCAGCCAAGGTAGTTGAGGTGTTGTATCTGAAGTTGTTTTTAGTCTCATGCCGCTCACCGCTTTTCCTTAACGAGGTAAATTGGCCGGTGCTTAGATTCGAGGTAGATTTTACTAATGTATTTGCCAATAATCCCTAGGCTAAATAGTTGAATCCCACCAACCAACAGGATAATCGAAACGATTGACGGCCAGCCCATTGTCGGGTTGCCGTACAATAACTTCCGACTAACCACGATGATGAGACCGATAATGGCAAAGACACAGGAGACGATGCCCGCCCAAGAGGCGAGGTTCAATGGCACTTCCGAGTAGTCCATGATGCCAGCCAGTGAGTAATTAACGAGCTGCTTCATTGACCAGTGAGTTTCCCCCGCCACTCGCGGTTGGTTCGCGAACTCCAAGGTTTCCGTTTTGAAGCCGACCCAACCGAAGATGCCCTTTGAAAACCGGTTATATTCCGGTAATTCGCGAATCGCATCAACGACTGAGCGCCGCATTAAGCGATAATCACGCAGACCGTTTTGCATTTTGACCTGTGAAATGTGGTTGATCACGTTGTAGAACTGGTTGGATAACCACGAGCGCACGGCGGGTTCGCCCTTCCGGTTGGCGCGCCTGGTGGCAATGACGTCGTTATCAGTGGTGTTAAGTAGGCGAATCATCTTCGGCAGTAATTCTGGTGGGTCTTGTAAATCAACGTCCATGACGGCAATGTAGTCGCCACTGACCTGATCTAGGCCAGCTTTTAACGCGGATTCTTTACCAAAGTTGCGAGAAAAATCGACGTAGTGCACTTCTTTTGGATTTTCAGCGTTTAGAATTTTAAGTTGGTCCAAGGATTGATCAGTGGAGCCATCGTTAATGAACCAGTACTCCCACCGGTAAAGTTCGGCTTCGTTTTCGCTAAATTTGGTTAAAATCCCTTCAACGGTTTTATAGAATAATGGAATGGCGGCTTGCTCGTTGTAGCAAGGCACGACGATTGAAATTGTTTTCATGGCGACTGTGCTCCTTTGCGTTAATGAATACCCGTAGTATAGGCGCAGTTGGTCGATAGAAAAACTGGTTCAAAAAAAGAAGTTTCTGAGAGATTCTCAGGTTGGCGGATGTTGCGCATTAAGTTGGTTGCTGAGTAGATTATTTCAGTAAAGGCTTATGCTAACAGAAAAACAATTTAATTGATCATGTTAACTATGCTAAAATTAAACCAAATAACTGTTTGAGGTGACCCATGTTTAGCAAATGGAAAGTAGCCATCACTCGAAAATTTGAAGCAAACGGCATCAAGCCACGCGGCATCGAACTTTATGCGGCGATATTTACGTTGGCCATTTATTTTTGTATCTGCAATTTTATGTTGGTTTATCCGTGGCATAATATTATGGTGGATACAGGTATCCTAGCTTATTTGGTTTATTTAAAAATGTTTTTGGATAGTTTATAGCAGCAGTTCAAAGGGGGCCTTCAAGAAAATCAACTGATTTTCCTTGAAGGCCCCCTTTGAAATTTTTATTTGTGGTGATTTTGACGATAACTCACATAAATACTGTACACACCCAGCAGCGTCACCAAATGAACCATAGTGATCATTGGCCAGCGACTACCAGGAAAGTATGGACTAATGAACAGCGCAAAATTCAACGCAATTAAATAAATAATAACGAGACCTTTCGGAGTGACGTCACTGTTGAAATGTTGATAATTGCGTTTTTGATATAGTTGAACATTGAAGACCTCGCGTCAAATTAATTTCTAAGTACCTTAATGCGTTTGACAAAGCTAAAAAAACACGGACATGCATCTATTTTTTCAGTTGCTTATTGTGGTAGATACCATAAATACCCAGCAGCATCGCAAAGTGGATCCCAGCCACTAGCGGCCAACGGCTCCCAGGATAGTATGGGCTAATAAATAGCGCAAGGTTCAACGAAATCAAATAAACCATGAGCAAGCCTTTCGGGTTCACGTCGGTGTTGAAATGGTTGATCATTGCGTTTTTGATGTAATTAAATATTGTTAACATTGAAAACCTCACTGTCAGATTTTTTTAGATGTTATCGGGTGTTGGATGGAACTGAAAAAAAGTGGGCAAGCACTCATACTAGGTCTATTTCTTCAATTGCTTATTGTGATAAACACCATACAAACCAAATAATGCAACCAAATGAACGCCAATCACCATCGGCCAACGGCTACCAAGAAAATATTGACTAATAAATAGCGCAATATTCAAATCAACCAAATAAACCACGAGTAAGCCTTTCAGGTTCACTTCACTTTCCAAGTGGTTGATAATCGCCTGCTTTAAAAAATTAAACATGAGGAACCTCGCTATCGAATAAATTTTGGTGCGCAGCCACTAAATGGGCGTACGGGAGATGACCATAGTTTCAAGCGTACCAGAAAGCCGATTTTTTCAAAGCGACTGATTGTTTGCTATTTCTCGAATTTCAACTATGCCAATATCAGAACACCAAAAAAGGCTACCCGATTTTGGATAACCTTTTTTGGTGTTCTGATCAATTATCCAAGGTGAAACGCCCGTCGTTTCGCATCAGCGTTCTTAGCCCTATTTTCCTAGTCCAATCGTTCCCCCAACGCCTCAAGTTGCACCGTTAAATGGTCAGCTTGATCACGTAACGATTCAATATCGTCCAAAATTTCCTCAACGGTTTCCCCAGCGGCACTGTAGCCCTTGTACATCGCCGTCATGTAATCCACGTTTTCCAACCGTTCAATTCGATCATTGACCTGACCTAACTGTGAAATGAGTTGTTCCAGCTTAAATTCGTTATCCATGAACGGTTTCCCCCTTAAGCTAAGGCCTCTGGTGCTGCTGGCTGTGGTCCCTTGCCCTCGTAAGCAAGCACCCAGTTGTCGTAGTTCCACTCTTCAGTTGACCGGCGACTGAGGAAGTAATCCCAGTAGGATTCACGTTCCATCTCGATCACCTGACCACCAGCACCGACTGATACCCAGTTATAACTGCCATTTGGGTGGGCAAATTTGACCCATTGAATTGGAATCGTGACGAGTTGGTCGTTGTCATCGAGGTAGGCCCGGGTCAGTAAATCGGTTCGCATATAGCTGAGTTCGCTAGCGTACTGGTCATCAAGCGCCGTCATAGTCGCTAACGCAATCTTGGCGGCCTGGCGTTTCGATGGTAATTTGCCAGAATCATCGGCTAGCGAAAAGTTGTTAAAGCTGAGCAAGCGATGGTCTTCGCCCCAAACCAAAACGGCGTGTTCGTGATTCGGTTGTACGTCTGTGTCACGCTGATAACGCTCCACCAAAACGGGTTCGTCATTTCTAGTTCGCGTGTCACTGGCCACTTTTTTGAATTCATCTGGTAGAATCAAGTTAGGTTGGGTAATGCCATTGATACTGAGTGCTTTTAACATGGTAATCATCCTCCGTTATGCCAAATACCTACTCAACGATGTTTTGATTAATTTGTTGCAAAATCGTGACTAACTGATCTTGTTGCTGCGTGGTTACGCCGTTAAACATAGCAGCATTTGCGTCCGCTAAGATCTGGTTGAGTTGCGGGACTAGTTGTTGCCCCGTAGCTGTTAAATTGATCAACCAGCCCCGACCGTCATTTGGATCACGTTGTTTCTCAATCAATCCCCGGTTGATGAGTTGGTCCAAACGACGAGTTACGTTACTTGGGCTGAGCTGAATCTGTTTAAATAACTGTTCTTGCGTCAAAGTTTTCGCCCGCGCAATTTTAAGGATAAAGTAGTAGTTACTGGCGGTTAAATTTAATGGTGCCAGCACGTTATCCAAATAAGCAATCGTCAATCGCGACGTACTGTTTAATGTTGCACTGATTCGGTCAATCGAATCCTTATCCGTTAACACTCGCTATCACCTCCTTTCAAGTCGTTTAATATATCGCATGGCAATCAGCAATAACAGCAACGCCAGCGCGTAAGTGAGACTTTGCGCTGCCAGCAACGGTCCCTTGGGTACGTTGATTGCATTGACGATGGGTCTGCCAGCAGTCAGCGATAACTTACCGTAAAAATTAAGACTGACCAACACCGTACCAAGTACCAGCCCAAATTCACGAACCAGTGACGTGACCGCCCCAACCATTCCCCGTTGTTCCGCAGATGCACTTCCCATAATGAAGGTGTTGTTGGCAGTTGAAAATAGCGCCGTCCCAATGGCGGACAGTCCGGACCACCCTAAGACGGCCCAAGGTTCATGGGCACCATTCAGTGTCAAAAGTCCGATGCCTGCAATGATCAAAATGCCCATGCCAACCGTCATCACGTGAATGCGCGAAAAACGATCGGTCAACACCCCTGCCAACGGATTAGCAAAAACGGCAATAATTGGGGCGCCCATTAGAATACCACCGACAATTTGACTGGGCAATCCCACCACGAGTTGCAGGTAGATTGGTGCCAACAGGGTGAAAAAATAAGCCGCAATGAAGCTGAAGAAAGCCGCCAGCGTTGGTAATCGAAGATTTGGCTGTTTGAGCAATGTCACATCCAGTAATGGTAGCGTGACGCGTTGCTCGTGCCGCCAAAAATAGCCGAGAGCAAGTAGAAAAATACCGAATAAACCGCTCGCAAGCCAAGGATGGGTCATCATCACGCTAGACATAGTGTAAAAGGCCGTGGCCATTACCAACAGTACCAGCATCCCTTCCCAGTCAAAGCGTCCGGTTACGGGCCGCGGTGGCTGTTGCTCAAACAACCACCAGGCGACGCTAACGCAAAGGATTCCCACTGGTAAGTTACACCAAAAAATGTACGGCCAGCCCCAGTAGTGAAGCAATAAGCCCCCCAGTCCTGGTCCAGCTAACGCGCCCATCGAAATAAATACGCTCTCGACCCCAAACGCTCGACCCAGTTCATTTGGCGGAAACATGTCCGTGACGATGGCGTAACTATTGGCCATGACCATACTGGCGCCCACGGCCTGAATGCCCCGGGCTAGCAGGATGATGCTGAGCGACCGTGCACTACCCGAAAACCACGATCCTAATAGGAAAACAATCATGCCGAATTGAAAGAGTCGAATGCGCCCAAACCGATTACCCAATTGACCAAACGGTAATAATAAAGCGCTGATGACGATCAAATAAACCCCAATAATCAAGTTGGCCTGCGCAGTGCCGACATGAAAAGCCTGCGCCAACACTGGAATCGCGATTGTGACGATACTACCGTCCACGATGATCATGAAGAAAAACAGCCCTAAGATAACCAGACATAGCCAACGACGAACCTTTCCCATCCCGTGCTCCTCCTTTCAAGTTCGACGATAGTATAGCATCTTTTATTTGCTTGCGCAAACAAAAAGAATAATTAATTAATGTCACTTTGTCTTCTGGCATGCTTCATCGATAGTTGCTGTCGCTTGTGTCCAGCGTAAGTGTGCGGAGCGAGACGGGTTGAGAGCGGTGTGTAGGGGCACTTCGGTGAAAGCGCCCGGGCCTGGCGGTTTTATCGAAGTGCCCCTACATACAGCTCTCAGTCTCGCGCAGCACCATTCGGCGCGGTGGCCAGAAAGTGCGTGATTGACAAGTTCCTACAACTTCAGGAACCCTAGAAATGACAGTTTAAGTGGCGCCGAATTTTGTAGCCTGAGAGCGCCGGTTTTCGTGCGGCTTTGGCGAGCGAAGCGATGACAAACAGCCTTCACCCAAAATCCGCCCAACACTTACGCTGGACACAAGCAACAGCAAAAAAAGCCCTGAAGAATTTTTCTCCAAGGCTTTCTTATTTGCTGTTTAATTACCAACCGCACCACTCGGTGAGGCTGAATCAGCCATCCCCTGTTTCGGATTAGCAAACGTCAACGTAAACACCGTTCCAGTGGGTTCAACCGGTGCCAAACTCAACCCAATTCGGTTCAAGGTGGCTAACCGTTTCGCAATTGATAGGCCTAACCCAGTACCGTCGATTCGTTGATCTCGAGCATCGTTGCCTCGGTAGAACCGGTCGAAAACGTGCTCACGTTCATCGGCGGGAATGCCGGTCCCCTGATCCTTGATTGAAATCGTAATGTTGGCGGCGGTTGTCGCCAGCTGAACCTGAATCAGGCTATCCTTTGGTGAGTATTTACCCGCGTTATCGATCAATGCTCGGAGAATCTGTTGAACATTGTCCGCGTTGGTGTAAGCGATGGCCGCTTGGTCGCCGGTGACCGAAATGGTTTGCGGAAGCACCGCCCGTTCCTCTTCGACTGTTTCGAACACGATATCGGATAAGTTAATGTAGCTTAACTCTGGTTGCGCACGGTCTGCGCGGGACAATACCAGCAACTGGTTGACCAGCTGCTGCATCCGCGTCGCTTCATCGGTAATGAAATCGACCGAATGCGCCACGATTTCTGGATGGTCGGCGCCCCGCCGCTGAATCAACTTACTGTGCCCCAAGATGACGGCAATTGGGGTGCGCAACTCATGCGCGGCATTATCAACAAAGGCTTTTTCCTGCTGATTCTTGGCGTTAATAGTTGCCAACAGTTTGTTGAAACTGGTGGCGAGTTGTTGCGCCTCTACCGGGGTTGCTGGCGTTGGTAATGGTTCTGCATAATCGTTATTGGTTTCGCTTTGCGCTTGCGCGACTTGGCTTAGGTGAGCCAGCGGTCTGGTCAACTTTTGGGCAATGAGGGTGATTAAATACCCCCCAATGGTGATACCAATTAAGAGGAGCACCGCCACGGTCACGATGACAGAGAGTAGGATGGTCGTTACGGAATTTAAACTCAGCCAAATTTCAGACTTAATGCCTAAGCGAGTTCCGGATCGGTAATAGACGAATCCGACATCATGGACGTAACTGACAGCTGAAAAAATGGGCATTTCAATGCGCTTATGCGTCAGAAATTTTTGGGTGCCCTTTGAGTAATAGGTACCAGGCACTTCGCCAATTTTAGCATTATGAACTCGGACGTAGGTATTTTTAGTGTTGATCGTGCTGCTCTTACGCCACTCATTCCAATCCGGCCGGTCGTCAATGATCGAGCGTTTCAGACTGCTGAGAAGTTGTACGGATTCTTGTTGCCGTTCGCGCACGAGTTGAACTCCAACGACCCCCACGACTGCAATCCCAATCATCAGGGTCACTAGGGTGAAGAGGACGAAAAAGTTTCGTTGAATCGCCTTGGCAGTTGTGACGGGTTGTGTTGTTTTAGTCACCACATCGCCCCCTAGCTTTGATAATTAGCACTCAACACGTAACCAACGCCGCGAACAGTGTGGATGAGTTTAGCGCCAAAATCGCGATCAATTTTATTTCGGAGGTAGCGAATGTAAACGTCCACCACATTGGGCTGACCTTCAAAGTCGATCCCCCAAACGGTGTTGAGCAAGTCATCGCGGCTCATCGTTTCACCAGAGTGTTGAATCAGCGTCAGTAATAGTTCGTACTCTCGCTGGGTGAGCTGAATGATTTGGTTATTACGGGTAACTTGACGCAGTTTGGTGTTTAAAATCAGGTCATCGATTTGGTAACTACTCTCCTGTGATGGGCGAGTTTCCGTTTTCTTGTGTCGCAAGATCACCCGTAATCGGGCTAAGAGTTCTTCGATTTCAAAGGGTTTCGTGATGTAGTCGTCTGCGCCGGTGTCTAGGCCAGCGACTTTATCGCCAACGTAATCGCGAGCGGTCATCATGACTACGGGCATATCGCTGGTTTTGCGAATTCGGCGCAAAACTTCTAGTCCGTCTAGTTTCGGTAACATCCAATCGAGTAAAATCACGTCTAACTGGCCGCGTAAGTTTTCAAACGTGCTAAGGGCGGTCTTACCGTCATTTGCAACGTATACGGTATAATCTTCAAATTGTAGTTCAGTCCGTAGGTAGTCAACGAGCCCCTCCTCGTCTTCTACCAATAATAGTGTGGTTGACATGCTAGGTTCACCTCATTGTTTTTGATCTCGTTAGCTAACAGCCAACATTAGTTTAGCATAGTCGTTCTCATTAATCTTAGTTGACTAGTTAGCATTTGTCCTGTGAAATTCTCATTTTTAATTCAAGCAAAAAATTTTGTAAAAATTTAAGCTAAAATTAGCCACCTTTTCACGGAAGTACGCTATCCTATAGGAGCATTAACTCGGGGAAACCGCTTTTTCTGTGAATTTCTTATTTTTGCTTCAGATTAGCCCACTTTTTAAAGAATTGGAGGTTGTCTAGAATAAGGGTAAATTCACGTTGCTGACCACGAATCAGCAGAAAAGGAAGGAACCCGCTATGCTAACGACTTTATTTGCGTCTATTTTAAATGCGAACCACTTATTGCCAATTCTCATCAGTCAGTACGGCAGTCTTGTCTATCTCGGTCTGTTTGCGATTATCTTTATTGAGACTGGGGTGGTCATCTGCCCCTTCTTACCGGGCGACTCACTGCTGTTCTTAAGCGGCTCTATCGCCGCAATGAGTGCGCACAGTTTGAATCCGGTGATTTTAATCGGCTTGTTGGCGATTGCGGCCATTTTGGGTGATGGGCTCAACTTTGAAATTGGGAAGCACTTTGGTCACCAGTTGACGAAGCCTAAGTGGCAACGGTGGGTAAAACCACAGTATTTAAAGGACGCCAGCACGTTTTTTGAAAAACACGGTAGTTGGGCGATTTTTCTCGGTCGGTTCATGCCATTGATTCGGACGTTGATTCCGTTCACGGCCGGAATCAGTCGGATGCCATACCGCCGCTTTGCATGGTTCAATGTGTTAGGTGGTATCAGCTGGGTCAGCGTCGCTGTTTTGGCGGGTTACTTCTTCGGCAACATTCCAGTCGTTAAGACCCACTTTGAATTGATCATGATCGCCATCGTGGTGATTTCCCTCTTACCAGCTGCCATCATGGCGTTAAAGCAACGTGCTCAAAATCGAAGAAAAGGAATTGAGTCAAATGTTAACGAAATCAAATAACCACGGTTGGCTGATTGCCGGCACCGTGGCGCTGCTCATCTTTTTGGGTCTCGCAGTCGGGGTAGCGCTGCACGCTAGTTGGTTGACCGCTATTGATCAGCCGATTCAACAAGCGGTTCGACCGCTGGCCTCACCGCAGCGCACGCACTTTTTTGCAACATTAGCGGCGTTTGGTACGCCAGTCGCAAACTTACTGGTGAGTTTACTCATCATGGGCTACTTTGCCTGGCACCGTGACTGGTTCACCACCGGTTGGCTAGTCATTGTTCAAGCCGGAATCGGCGTATGGACCTATCTTGGCAAATACCTGTTGCACCGCGCCCGGCCTATCGGTAAGTTAGTCGCACAGGGTGGGTTTAGTTTTCCCAGCGGTCACACCACCGGGACGGCAACCCTAGTGCTGATCTTGCTATTTGTGGTGATTCCCCTATTTAAAAACTGGGAAGTGCAATTGCTGTTATCACTGATTTCAGTGATTTGGCTTGGTATGATGGGCTTTGATCGCATCTACCTTTTCGTGCACTACCCAACGGATGTGTTAGCCGGACTCTGTCTCGCAATCACTTGGTGGGCAGTTGCACGTTGGGGCTACCTACGTTGGGCGCCACAGTCAACACTAGTCGCGCAACAAGCAACACAACAACCAGCATCGCTGGAGTAGTTTAATTGGGGGGAATTCTTATGGCACGTCGTCGAACGGTGTCTAACTGGCTGGGGTTGCTGTTAGCACTTGCACTGATGATCGGCATTTTTTCAAACATTGTCTATCCACAAAACTTTAAGGCAACGGTATTAGTGTTACTGGGCTGTCTGGTCGTTTGGGCCGGCCACCGTTGGTACATTCAGCGGGTCAACCAGCTGTCGACGCAATTGGTCAATCGACTGATTGTGATTGCGTTTGTGGTGATGGTTTTAGTTCAATTGTTTGTGTTGAACTTCTTACCCGCCTCGGTCTTTCATGATCCGTTCCGGGTTATTTATCAAGCTGAGCAACTCAGTGTGGGTCACTATGATTGGGGTAGTTCGCTGTACTTTTGGCGCTTTCCCAATAACGTTCCGTTAACGGTTTTGTTGGCGGGATGGCTTAAACTGGCTAGTTTAGTTCAGCTTGGCACAACTACCGCGATTCACGTTTTATCACTGATTTTACTGGATAGCTTAATTGCTATGTCGCTCTGGACGGTGCGCTACTTGACGAAGCATCAAGCAGCCGTAGTTACACTGGCGGTTTTCTTCTTAGTAAGCCCGTTTGCGTACACCTACTACTTACAAGTCTTTTATTCAGATGTGCCAACGTTACTGTGTTTGAGCATTGCGTTCAACATCCTACTGCGGTGGCCCCACTACTCAACTCGGCAACGGTGGCTATTCGGCATCGCCTTGCTCATCGACATTGTTTTGGGTGGCGTGATCAAGCCAAATCTAATCGTCATGGCGGTCGCGGTTGTACTAGCCGTTATCGTGCTGGCAATTCGGAGCCGTAAGATTCTCAAACGTTACTGGGTACCGTTTGCAGTGATTATGCTGGCATTTGCCTTGATGATGCCAACTGCTGCTGGCCTAAAACGCGCAGGCACTTTACCGCTCACCCAACCGAACAGTTTCCAACGATGCACTGGATCTGGATGGGTTACAACCCAAACTATTCTGGCAAATACAACTTTAGTGATGTTCAAAAACTCAGCCAACTGCCGAACATCCAGCAACGACAAACGTATCTTAAACACGCCCTCCCTGCTCGGCTCAAACAGCTGGGTGCTTGGGGCATTGTGAAGCGTTGGGGATTGAAGGCGGCTATCTTGCTGAACGTGACACGGCTTCAATCAGCTTATACGGGCGGTTTAGTATCTTCGCCCGCCTGGTATCAACACGTTGAGGCGCCACTGAGTATTATTGGCTCGACAATCATGAGAATTGGGTTCATCATGTTGGATCTGTTGGCCATTATCAAATGTCTTCGGTATTGGCGCCAACCTAAGCGGCATGATGATCCGGTCATGACCCTCGCCATTTTAACTGCGTTAGGTTACATTGCCTTTCACACCTTGCTTTGGGAAAGTGAACCACGGTATGGTCAAGCAATTGCACCACTGCTTCTATTGATCAGTACGATGCGGCTCCCTGATGTGACACCGATTCGAGAGGCTTGGTCGCTCAGGCGACGGATGATTGTGACTGGGGTACTCGGCCTTGGCTTGGCGGGGATGTACGTTACCGAAAGCGTGCCGCTACCACGACCAAACAAAGTGATGGTAGCGAGTCAAATGAGTCAATTGTCGTTACAGTTCGACGCGAAACGAACGCCGATTGCGGCCCACGAAACGGTTTCACAACGAGTTAGACTTAACGTGGCGGCTCGTAAAATGGCCGTTTCAGTAGCGCCACATGCCCAATTTGATGGCATCTTAGTGAACGAAAAGACGCATCAACGTTATCACTTGCTGCGAACTCAACGCGCACTCGTATATCACCACACCATTCCAGTTGGCCACTACCAAATTCGCGTGACCAACCAACTTAATCGAACTCAGGGCCTCCTGCTATCAAAGACGATTGCCTACCGACTGGCCCCTGAGCCACTGGTTTACCAACATCGAAGTCGCCCGTTTGAGTCATTTGTGTATGAATTTTCACGCTGATGCGCCCCACCCATACCACGGGAGGTGATAAGGACGACCAATGGTAACGGGCGGTTGAAGCTAACGCAAAAATAAAGGTTCATTGAATGCCTGACTTGACATTCAATGAACCTTTATTTTTGTGTGCAGTAACTGATTGCTTAGTGTGCTGTTACGCTGTTCTTTTCCCGTGTCGTTGTCCAAATGATCAATCCGAATTCGATGATCAACAAGATAGCAAACAGGCCAAATGCGTTCCAAGAACCAGCGGCAGTTAACGTTGCTTGACTACCGGCATGGGCCTGACTCGTTGCGACGATGGCAGCGGAGATGCTGGTTCCCAAAGCGGCCATGAATTGTTGAGCCGTGTTATAAATGGCATTGCCATCGCTATTTTGACTTGCAGTTAAATGTTGTAAGCCATTGGTCATTAGATTACCGTAGTGCAGTCCCATTCCCAACATAAAGAACAGATACAGGCCAATGATCATCACATCATTGAGGTGGTGACCCCACAACCAAAACCCTAGCATGCCAATCACAGTCAGGCCTGAGCCTAATCGAAGTGGCAAGTTGGCGCCAAGGCGGTCGTAAAGTTGACCACTGATTGGTGCCAAGACGGCGCCAAGTGCGGCCCCTGGTAGGACCAACAAACCAGCCATTAAGGTGCTTTGCCCGTTCACGAGTTGGATATAGTTTGGCAGCAAGAATGACAGCGCCAGTGCGGCCATTTGAATCAGGCAGAAGCAGATGAGGTTCCGTCTAAAATCAACATTACTGAATAACTTTAAATCTAAGATGGGTTGCTCAAGTTGACGGCTTCGCGCGACAAATAAACCGAGGCTGATAATGCCGATTAGTAGTGCCCCGCCGACAGATATGCTTAAAAAGGCTTGGCTACCAAGGTTGCTGATCCCGAAAATCAATCCAGCAAACGTAACGATGATGAAGATAACGCTAAGCTGATCGATGGTTGCGGCACTGGTGGGCACTTTTTGTTGAATGCAAAAGATGCCTAAAATCAACGCAATAATCAAAAGCGGCATTAAAAACGCAAAGATGTAACGCCAGCCTAAGGTTGCCACAACGATCCCCCCAAAGGTTGGGCCGATGGCGGGTGCAACACCAGTGATCAAGGTGCCGACCCCCATCATCGTCCCCCGCTTGGCGAGTGGTACCTGTTCAAGAATGATGTTGAACATGAGTGGCAGCGCGATCCCGGTACCAAGGCCCTGTACAGCTCGACCGAGAAGCAGTACCCAAAATGCGGGCGCAATGCCATCTAAAATGACCCCGATGATAAACAGGGTGATCGCAGTTAAAAAGAGCTGTTTCATTTTGAAGCGGCGCTTTAAAGTTGCCGAAAGCGGCACCATAACGGCCACAACGAGGAGGTAAATCGTTGTCATCCACTGGACGAGATTGGTGGCAACGTTAAATTCCCGCATTAATGTTGGAAAGGTAATATTCATTGCGGTTTCAATGATGACGCCACAAAACGACATGAGACCGGTGGCAATAATGGCGCCGATGACTTTTGGTGGAATTTTATCAGATTGTTGAGTTGTTGCCATGAGAGGTTCACGTCTCCTTAGAAATCAATTTATGTTAGCAGGCTAACAAATATCTAGTTTAGCAGGATTCTCAGAGAATGCAAGGTTTAATTTGATTTGCGGCTTGAAACCACGGCTTGATAGCTAGATGTCAAAAAACCGCGTTGCCTGCAATGCTGCAAATCAACGCGGTTTATTAATGATGTCAATTGTGTGCTAAATAGGAAGCTTAATGACGAACTTAGTCCCAGTCGGATGGTTATCGCTGACTTCAATTTGACCATGGTGCAAGGTAACGAGTTGCTGCACGATAGCTAGGCCTAAGCCGTTACCCTCAACGGTTGCCCGTACTGTTTTGGCACGGTAGAACCGATCAAAAATGTGCGCTTTTTGGTCGTCATCAATCCCCTGCCCTTGATCAGTCACACTGAGTTGGAGGCTGTGTGGCGTACTGGTTAATCCGACGACGATCGTTGATTGGGTCGGTGAGTACTTCTGGGCGTTGTTTAGCAGGCTAACTAAGATTTGCTCAACGCTGTCAGCATTGACTTCAGCCACGATATCAGGCGCAACGTGAACGAGAACGTCTTGAGAGAGTGAAGCACCGTAGCCATCCACCGTGTTCGTTACGAGCTGACTAACGTTAACGGGGGCCGTCACTAGTGTCAACTGATTGGCTCGAGACAGTTTCAGCAAACTTTGTACCAATCGCTGCATCCGTTCTGATTCCTGATCGATGAACTCAAGGGAACTGGGAATGACTTCTGGATGATCCTTACCGCGTCGTTTAATCAATGACACGTGGCCACGAATCGTTGCGATTGGGGTCTTGAGTTCATGGGAGGCATTTGACACGAACTCTCGATCCGCCCTTGCCTGTTGGTTTAGCGATGCCAGTAGCTGATTGAAGGCTTCACTCAAATCGTGCACTTCTTGCGGCGATTTAGGGACCGGCAGTTGGGTTTGGTACTGGTTGGAGAGGTCGTGGTTAATGGTTTTGGTGGTTTCGGTTAAGTCTGCTAGTGGCCGGTTTAACTGACGCGCCAGTAGGTAGATTAGCCAAATACCTAGTGCGAAGAACGCAAGCACGATGAGCAGAATCAACCGAATCAGGAGCCATAAGAGGTAAATGACGCCGTTCAACTTTAACCAGACGTCGTATTGGACGTGAGCGATGCCATTATCGCGATCCTCATCGGTGGCACTTACGTGATAGTAGAGACCAACCTTAGACGAATAACTGATATTATCACTGAGCCGGTGGGTTTTAGCAGCTTGTTGCTGTGCTAAAAAACGCTTCGTTCGCGGTGACTTCAAGGCATAGGACTTCTTCTTCGTGGGCGTCACTTGAATGCGAACAAAGGTGTTGTGGGTATCGGTCGAATTACCCAAGCGCCACCAAAACCAGTCGTTGCGATTGGCGATAAACGACCGCTTCAGTCCTCTGGCAACGCCAACCGCTTGTTGGCGCTCTAACCGGTACTGTTTATACCCCACCACCGAAACGATCGTGATGCTGAGAATCAACGTGATCCCCAGCAAGAGCAGACCATAGACCTTGGTGATTCGGGCCGCGCTAGTATTGAGTAGTTTACGCTTCATGCTCATCAGCACTCCTTAGCCGATACCCGACGCCCCGAACGGTTTCAATCAACTGCCCATCGAGTTGGGGGTTGATTTTATTTCTTAAATACCGCACGTAAACGTCCACAATGTTGACTTGCCCCTCAAAGCTGGTCCCCCAAGCATCATCCAGTAAGTCATCCCGGGTCAAAACCTCTCCCGGATGTTGCATGAACGTGAGTAGTAAATCGAACTCGCGTTGGGTCAACTGCACTTCGGTTCCCTGATACAGGACTTGACGGGTTTTGATGTCGAGTTCGAGGTCACCGACCCGGTATTTTTTATTCGTGATATTACGCTGATTATTGTGCCTGAGAATCACCCGAACCCGGGCGAGAAGCTCCTCGGTTTCAAAGGGTTTGGTGATGTAGTCATCGGCACCAGCATCTAGGCCGGATACCTTGTCGCCAACATAATCACGGGCGGTCATCATCATGATGGGCACGTCGTAGTGACGGCGGAGTTTGCGAATCACGCCCAACCCATCAATGCCGGGCAACATCCAGTCTAAAATAATGAGTGAGATATCATCCGGGTGCGCCGCAAATTCACTTAAAGCAGTTTCACCATCCGGGACGGCAATCACGTTGTAGTCTTCAAAGCTTAACTCAGACTGCAGGTAAGACCGTAATCCTACTTCATCTTCAACTAACATAACCGTTACTTTCAATTGTCTGATCCCCTTTTTGACATCATTTCTTTTTCTTAGTGTATCATGCGAGCTTGTTAAGGGTTTGTTAATTTTGAGACTGCCACAAGAAAGTGTCCGTTATCTCGGCAACTTGTGGATTGCGTCGTAGCCGCGAGTGTTGGGCGTAAATGCCATAAAAGACGTGTTCGTGATAACTGCCGACCCGGTCTCGAACGAGGTAGCCGAGTGACCGAGAACTGGCGTTGAGAATCTTACCATCTGAATCACTGCCATCCGCAAGATTGCCATAAAGATTAAGGATCCGGGTGTGTTGAAGCCGGAGTTGGCCTTGGTGAGTCAACGCGGCTTGATAAGCCGGTGTTTCCCAGGTTGGCCGCCCACTTGGTAAAATTCGGTTGGGATGTTGGTGCCGGTGTTGACCGGGAATGCCATCGAAGTTGCCGGCAATGGCGACGTATCTGGCTAACTGCGGCAGTTTAGAATTGTCGCTATTTTGAAGTAGGTACTGAAGTACAGCACTGTTCCCCAGCGAATGGGCTACCACGTTAAATTGTTTAAACTGGTACCGCGCTTGTAGTGCCACCAGCACGTTACGCAACCAACGACTTAACTGTTTGGCATCACGGGTATGGTTATCGGTGAAAATCACTTGAATCAGCGGATGGCGGTTGTGCGCCCGCCAATCACCGCGTAGTTGAACTTGGCCAGTTGGACTGACGGTTGCCACTAACGCAGACTGCGCCGGGCGTGCTCGACAGCTTGGTTCATTAAAAATGCCATCGATTTGGGTCCACCACCATAACCGTGAAGATAAAGTGTCGGTGTGGTCCGCGGCTTGGGCGTCGCTTCAGCAGCCGGTGCGATGATATTAATGCTGATGCCAAGTAAAACCAATATTGTAACGATAATCATAATCAGTCGTTTCACGGTACAGTTACCTCCCTAGATACTCATTACAGCCAGTTTAGATAAACTGGCGGTTCCCATCACTCAACTGGATGTTAATGGGTGATGAGAAATTCTCATAATTGGAGTTTGGTTCTCGCTGGATGCGAGTTGAGTGGTGGTAACTACGGTGAAACGATGAATTGTGTTTACAGCAATTTGCAGCGTTGACGCTCGGTTTAGCGGCCGTATTGGGTGATTGAATATGCTATAATAAAAGGTGAACTCAAGTTCGGTTAACAAACCATTTTTGGAGGTGGCAACATGGATCAGGCCAGCTATGTGAAGCACAACGACGCCCTGGTAGCAAAGTTGCCCGATTACGTTGGCGACTACTATTTAACGAAGTCAACCGTGCCGCTGTCGCCAGCGACGTTGTATCAGTATTTAAATGAATTTCACCGGTTCTTTACTTGGATGATCGATACCGAGATTAGTCAGGCATCAACGCCTGCTCAAATCACACTTGAGGAGTTGGCCACGTTTAAGAAACAGGATATGGAATTATACAAATCCTACCTATTAAATCGTGGAAAGCAAACGGCAACTCATCCGGAAGGCGCGCTATCTCGGCGAACGGTCAATCGTTCCCTGAACGCGTTGTCGGCCCTTTTTCGGTATTTGACCGAAGAATCGGAAAATGCCGAGGGCGAGCCCTACTTTTACCGGAATGTCATGAAGAAAATTGCCTTGGTGCAGGATAGTGAAACCTATGCGACTCGGGCGCGGCACATCAAGGATCAGTTGATGATGGGTCACACGGATGTTGATTATCTTAATTACATCCAGTCTGGTTATGGCGAAACCCTCGATAGCGAGCGTAAGCAACGTTATTATCAGCGGGACCGCGAACGTGACGTTGCCATTAACGCGTTGATGCTGGGGACTGGCATCCGGGTATCTGAACTGACGAATATGGATGTGAAGCACCTCAGCGTCAAAGCAGCCACGGTTTCCGTCCGGCGCAAAGGCGGTAAGTGGGATTCAGTACCCATCGCCAAATGGGTGCTCCCCTACGTTCAGCCATATCTGGATATCCGCCAAACTCGGTATCAGGCAACGGCTCAAACGCCAGCCCTCTTTTTAACTAAGGGCACGGAAGCCCCTCGCCGCATCACAACCGCAACGGTGGAGTTGTTGGTCGCCAAATACTCACAAGCCTTCAACCACGTGCGAATCACGCCACACAAACTGCGACATACGTTAGCCTCGAAGCTCTACCTTGAAACGAAGAATGAGCACCTTGTGGCCACTCAATTGGGCCAAAGCTCGACTAGCGCAACTGGGTTGTATACTCACGTGGTGGATACAAAGCAGCGAGATGCGTTGAATCGGTTGCATGATTAATAAGCTGACACACAAAAGCACCGCCACTTTCCAATTTGGAAAGTGGCGGTGCTTTTGTGTGTCAGCTTTAATTTAAACTTGCGTAAACGCCGCAGCCTGATACTCCGGCTCCGGATAGTGATAGAACCCCTGCCCGGTCGCAACGCCCAGTTGATTAGCATCAACTAGTATCTGCAATTTATCAATGATACGTTGATAACGCTCATCGTTGGTATTAGCGAGGAATCCTTTCTCAATATTAATCGCGGTGTTCAGTCCCATGATATCTAGGAAGCCAAACGGTCCCCGGTCAACGCCCATGCTGACCATCCAGTTTTTATCGATCGATTGTGGATCAGCAACGTCGTCAGCCCATAGAAATAAGGCAGCGTTGATCATCGGTAGGAAAATCGAATTCATGACGTAACCAGACGTTTCCTTTTGAATGAGGATTGGCAGCATCTTGATCTGTTTCGCAAAGTCGGTCGCATCATCGATCGTCGTTTGTGGCGTAGCTGGGGCCCACATGATTTCGGCCACGTTATGCACCCAAATTTGATTGGCAAAGTGCATTGCTAAGAAGCGGTTAGGGTTAGGTGCAAACCCAATCAGTTGGCTTGGCAGTAACGTTGATGTGTTGGTTAACAACAACGTTTCTTCACCAATGTAGGGTTTTAAACTCTTATAAAGCGACTCTTTAATTGAAATTCGTTCCGAAACAGCTTCAACAATGACATCAGCACCGGTAATAGCCGATTCTAAGTCCAGCGTTAATGATAACCGTGCCTTGGTTTCAGCTAATTGTTCAGCCGTTGCCCCTAAATCATGCGCATACTGATCCGGAAACTGATCGAGCTTTTGCTGAGCGGCGTCAATAGCGGCATCGTTAATATCGTAGATAACAGTATCAATACCTGAAAATGCGGACTGATAGGCAATTTGGCTTCCTAAAACGCCACCGCCTAAAACAACAACTTTGTTAGCTTTCATCAAAATGGCCCCTTTCTGGGTTGACGACAGTTTCGCAATATTGCACAGCTAGAATAGAATGATTATTAGTTAAAGTCAATCAATCGCTCTCGGGCTGATTTTGAACAACTTCGGCTTCAGGTGAACGCGTTCGAGCGGCTAAATACTGGTTGAGTTGATCGACGAGCGCTGGCGGTAATTTTTCATCCGTGTATTGTGTAATCCGGCGTAACCGATTGGCCTGAATGAGTTCATTAGGTGAGACAACTTCTTTGGCAACGAACGTTGAGTCAACGATGACGACCCGCTTATCCCCACGGTAAGTCTTGGCAATCGCAATTGTGCCAACTGTTGGCTCAGTGTTTTGCGCTGGTTCCCCATTGGCAAAATAGGTATGTGCACCAGTTCGCCACTGGTATTCATGAGTCAAATTGAGGGTTAGTTCACCTGCTTCATCCTTATTTAAATGAACGGCAGAGATGACCCGTCGAGATTTTCGTGGAATTTGTTTTGCCATATTGCTCACCCTCCGTTTGTGAACTAATTTTTGAATGCGTTAAGCTGTAATTGGTTTCGTCAACATTGTATGAGTTTACCTCCGATTTGTGTTGCAAAATGATTTCATTTCTAGGTAAGTCGGTATATTGAGCATGGAATGTTTCATAAAATGACAAAATTGGTTTTTGTTCATGATTTAATTGCTGGCGACCTGTTCGCTTGTGTTTTTAGGTGAACATGTTATGCTTAAATTAGCCATTTAAGAACGTATGTTCGATAGAGACTGGAGGTCCGCTTTGTGAACACCAAAAACGTCATTGCCGCTATAATCGCCATTTTCAAACCACCCAACAAACTCGCCTTAGCCCACAGGAACGTGCTAAGGCGCTGCTTCAACAACGACAGGAAAAGTCGATACCTGATTCAACGGAAACCTCAGCCGAGCCAATCGTTGAATCTACGCCAACTTCAACGGATGCAGCCTTGAAGAGGCAAGTTCGGCAACTTAAAAAAACACTTAAACGCGTAACGGTTCAAGAACAAACGCTTAAAACGCAACTTGCTCACCAGATACAGGAAAATCGGCGCCTAAAGTCAGCTTGGTAACCGCTCAACAGACCGCTCAACGTGAGCAAAGTGAGCGACAAACTGCTGAACAACAGCTAAAAGCGCAGCAATCACGCGTTCAAACTGACTACGTGACCAAGCAACAGCATCAAGCCGATATCGATGAGTTAACGCAGGCGTTAACGGAAGCGCAACAGCAAAATGGGCAACTCCTTAGTCAGCGTGACCGGATTGGTAATCGCCATAATCGGTTAAAGGAACAGTATCAACAACTGAATGCCACCTATCAAGACATACATCGAGTGTTAGCCAACAATGAACTCACGATGGTCATTGATGCACTCAATGGCGATTATCGAAATTTACGAAATCAATATCAGAAACTCCTACGCCGCTTTCTTCAAGCCAACGAAGAATTACAGCAGCGGCGTGACAAGCGGCATCGCGATTTATTGCAACTGCTGTATCGTGACAATCACTTGGCACCATGGCAGTGTCGCCAGTTATTGCGACAGATGGACACGCAAGTTTTAGCTGATTATTTTGAACGGTATTTGCCACTTGAAGCACACGTTGCCATGGTGACTGACTTAGTTGATCAAGAAAACATTGCTCAGGTGTTAACGCTACTTCGACCGCTGATTCGGCAACTTTCAACCCATTATCAGCAGTCAAATGCAATTAACGCGACCACGTTAACTGAACTTGAACAGTTGGCGCACCAAGAGCAAATTCAAATTGCTCAGGATACGACCCTCAATCAGCGGATTCTCCCAAAACTGCTCGCTAAAAACAAACCACTTCGCATTAAAACGAAGCAATCAGTACCACTAAATGATGACCAAATTAAACAACGCGTGCTGTACAGACAGGTTTTGAAGAATCGGTTGATCGTGGTCATCGACTGGACAACCACTGCCTCGTTGGTTAGGCGGCTAACGCAGTATGGCGCTCGAGTCGTTGCTTTTAATGATGCTCATTATCCGACCGGCCGGGTACAATCAGTGCTGGCGGATGCTAAAACTGACTTGATCATTATTAATCCGGATGGCATGCACCATTCAGTCTCAAGTGACATTAGTCAGTTGAATGCAACTACGCAAAAGAAAATTCTCAACGTTAAACAAGCGACTACCCAGAACCTTTGGGATACGATTATTAGCCGCTTGTATCACCTGACCTTTCCAGAAGGGACAATGCGTGAGTAACTAAAAATGAGTTTAAACATGTGCCATCACGGGAGCACTGTTTAAACTCGTTTTTTAGTTGGGCCGAATTAGTGAGTTAGTCGTTAGCGTGCACATCATAGGCTGACAGCATCTCTTGAACGCCAGGTGCATCCGGATCATGGCGCCCCTTACCGGTATCTAACATCGTTAACTGAGCCATTTCGGTATCCGTTAATGTGAAGTCAAATAGATCAAGATTGCTTTGAATCCGTTCTTGGTGAGTTGACTTAGGTAATACAATGACGCCGAGCTGATTTTCAAATCGAAGGATAATTTGGCCAGCATCTTTGTTGTATTTAGTAGCTAAGCTGGTAATCACCGGGTTGGTTAACAAGGTTTGATCACCTTGCCCCAAAGGTGCCCAAGCTTCCAATTTCACGTTATCGGCTGCAATCAAGTTTCGGAGCTCAGTTTGCTGGAACAATGGGTTGAATTCGACCTGATTAACGGCGGGTTTGACATCAAATGCGGGCACGAATTGCTGCCAAATTTTGGGCGTCATGTTTGAGACCCCAATCGAGCGAATTTTACCGGCTTTTTGTGCGGCCGTCATTGCTTGCCAAGCCCCGGGAACGTCGCCGTAAGGTTGGTGAATCAGGTATAGGTCAATGTAATCTAAACCTAACTTTTTAAGTGATAGATCGATGGCGCGAGTTGCGGGTTCTACGCCATAATCCTGAAGCCAGAGTTTGCTGGTGATCCAGAGTTGATCTCGAGGAATCCCACTATCTCGGACGGCTTGGCCGACTTCAGTTTCGTTGAAATACGCGACGGCGGTATCAATGTGACGGTATCCCGCTTTTAAGGCTTTGCTGACGGCTTGATAAGTTGACCCATCGGCTGGAATTTGAAACGTGCCAAAGCCAATTGCGGGAATTTGGTTACCGTCGTTGAGTTGAATCGTTGGTGTTGTGCTCATAGTTAATTATCCTCCTTAAGTTGACGCAGACTAGAACCAAAAATCTGCTCGATGGTGACTGGATCACGGTGATCGAAGAATTGACTTTCACGGCGGTCTAAACTGGTGATGGTCGTCATCTCATCGGGCGTCAGCTCAAAATCAAAAACGGCGATGTTTTCAATCATCCGTTCCCGGTGCACCGATTTGGGAATCACAGTGATGCCACGTTGAAGTAACCAGCGTAAGATGACCTGCCCAGTTGTCTTTTGATGGCTGCCAGCAATCTCTGCAAGGGTTGGGTCCTTAAAAATGTCGTGCTTACCTTCCGCAAACGGTGCCCAGGCCTCAACCCGAACGCCTTCAGATTGATTAAAGGCAACTTCGGTTGATTGCTGGTACCAAGGGTTAACCTCAATTTGATTAACCGCTGGTGGCGTGGTCATTGTTAATTCGAGGTTTTTAAGTTGATCGGCATAGAAGTTCGATACGCCAATGGCCCGAATTTTCCCAGCCTGTTGGGCTTCTTCTAATGCACGCCAAGCGCCATTGTGTCGCCGTAGGGTTGGTGCAAGAGATATAAATCGAGATAATCTAAACCCAAACGAGTCAGTGAAGCGTCAATGCCTTGCTTTGCGCGTTGATACGTGAAGTCAGAGACCCATAATTTTGAGGTGATGAAAAGGTCGTCTCGCGAAATACCACTCTTTTGAATGGCTCGCCCCACTGCCGTTTCGTTTCTGTACGCGGTCGCCGTATCGATCAGTCGATAACCGACTTGTAGCGCGTTTGTAACTGCCTGTTCACATTCTGACAAGTCTGGAACTTGAAAGACACCGAAACCGAGTTGGGGCATTTCAATACCGTTATTGAGTTTAATTGTTGGGACTTGAACCATAATGACGCACCATCCTTTGTTTAGTTGATAGTGTCACTATAGTCTGAATGTGATGGGTTGAAAATTACCAATTAAGCATGCTAGTATACGAGTAACGTATACTTCGACTAGAAAGTGGTGATTTTTAAATGCTGGACAATTATCTGCTAGAAGAACTCGTGACCTTTGCGCAGACAGGAACGTTAGCGCAGACTGCGGCGATGCTGAACGTGACTCAGCCAACGGTGACGCGCGGGCTGCAAAAACTAGAAACGGAACTGGGCGTCATTTTGTTTGACCGTCAACCTAATCGACTTCGGTTAACGGCAACTGGTAAGTTGGCAGCCAAAGAAGCCGCCGCCCTATTACAGGCCAATCAACAGGCGGTGAACCGTATCCGTAATTTTGAAACCAGTCAACGAATTCTGACTGTGGGCGCGACCCTCCCAGGTCCGTTGTTTGTGATGGCTCATCTGTTACCGGAACTCTCGAATAACGTGAAATTACGTCCTTTAGCAAATTTGACCGATTCAACTGAAGCGATTCAAGCGGTTTTGACCGCGACCTATGGGTTGTTATTTAACAATCATCCGCTTGTTGATGCGCAAATCGAATCGCAATTGCTAGGAACGGAGCGACTAGCGGTCAATTTGAATCAGTTTATGTTTCAGGCCAATCAGGCGACGATTACCTTTGCCGAAATGAAAGGCCTGAGCTTTGTCGTTTTAAGTGATATTGGTCCTTGGCGAGCGGTCATCCAGCAAAACATTCCCGACGCAAAATTCTTTTATCAGGCACAACAGGATGCATTAGCCGAAATCACTAGCTATTCGGATTTCCCTTATTTCAGTACTAATGTCAGCCAGTTAGAAAAGTCGTTGGATGATCACCCATCAACTGATAGTCGTGTTTGTTTGCCGATTACGGATGCAGCTGCAAAAATGCCAATTTACGCGAATTATTTAAGAATGAATCGCGCTCAAGTGGCCCCGATTGTTGATCGGTTTCGGGCAGCTTGGCCAGCATAAGGACTTAAATATTAAGCCAATGAACGACTTGATTAGCGAATCAAGTCGTTTTTTGAGTCGAATTTGAAGAAAAACTGGTAAATGTGAATTTTTTGTGAAGAAAATTGCAAGTTATGTTACAAAAAGGTTGTGCTTTGTAATATAACTTGTTACACTAGTGATGGACAAATGCCAATTAATGTTTCATACAAGTAGGGATATTTGGGGATGATTTAGTTTAATGAACTGAGTCTGGTACCCTTACTTGCTGGCATAGTATTAGATACGGTTGATGGGTTCAATCGTCATCTCTTGGAGGAGATCAATATGAGAATTAAACAATTAGCACGTGAGGGTAAGCTTAGTTACCGGTATAAGATGTTTAAAGCCGGTAAATTCATGATGACGTCAGCGTTAGCAAGCGTTGCGCTTTGGGGAGGGTTAGCGCTAACCAATCAAACAGCAAGTGCGGCAACAACTCAGGTTGATAATGCTGTAACGGCAACGGTGGCGGATACATCAGCTACTGCATCGAATGTTAGTGATGATAATACGAGTCAGGTAACTACTGGTGATGCAACGACAACTAATGATACTAGTGCTTCAGTAACTAACACGACCACTCAGACGACTGATGACTCAGCTGTTGTTAATGATGATCATGCTACAACGCTGGATAATACGACTTCAGGCACAACTGCGCTCGCTGATACTAATACGCAGACGGCTGAAACGACTACTAAAACTGATGATACTCAGGTAGCAAGTACTAGTGATACGACTGCTGTACAATCATCAATCGCCAAGGATGACTCAGTGGCTACTGATGCTGTTCAAAGTGATGATTCGACTGCCGCGGCTTCTTCTGAAGCTTCTAAATCTGAAGATGCCCAAGTGGTTGACGCTACTTCAGCTACATCAGCTACAGCGGATGCAACTCATGAGGTAGCAACTGATTCAGTTGCTACCCCTACTGATATTGATCAAACCGCAACAACAATCACTTTACCTAAAAACGTAACTTTGGATGAAACAACCGCAACCGCTAAAGTTGGCGGAGAAATTAGTGATGCTGATTTAGCCTCGTTGAAAACGGCTTTAGCAACCAAGGCCGCGGCTTTAGGGGTGACGCCTAAGATTGAAATGTTGGCGGATGATGTGGTCAATCCTGAGTTATCGGGTGTCATTAACATTAATGTCTATTCAACACTGCACTCGATGGATCCCGACATCAGTGTTCTGGTTGGCCGTTTATCCATTAACGGCGTGCCCGATTCATCGGTGAGTTTAAAATACGTTACTCAATTGGCAGGATTTTCAAGTAATGGGTATACTTTATCTAAGTTGGTTGCACCAACAAATGGTAATTTTACAGAAGTTACAGATGCAACGTGGGATACACCACTTACGTATGTTGAAAATAATATCTGGGCATATAATGTTTACTTAGTGCCCATCGTTACCGATGATGGTGAAGTCACCGTCACACGGACCATTAACTATCAAGTTGCAGACGGCAGCGAATTACTTGGTGAGACACCACTACCAGATTCAATTACTGAATCAATGACTTATCACGCATACACCAACCATGGAACAGGTACATCTTGGTATGAACCAGTTGCCGGCGCTGATACGTATTTAGAACATGACACACCTGAAATTGAGGGTTACACTGCTGATAAAACTAGTGTAGCTGGAAAAATCGCGATGGTTGTAGATAATGCGACTACGCCTACCGATGAAGTCATCACGGTGACTTACACCGGCAATACCGTAACGAGTAATGTTAATGTCCCAACAACGGTTATCGGTGCCGAACAGCCAACGAAGTCAACGAGTTTTACGGACGTTACCGGTAACATTGGCGAAACCTTAACGTTGACAATGCCCGCGCTTGAAGGCTATACACCAGATAAAACAACTGTTTCAGCTACTGTGAATTTAGATGGCACAATTACTACAAATGATACTGTAACTTACAATCCAAACGAAGCAACTTCTGACGTCACAATTCCAGCAACCGTTGCTGGTGAAGATGCGCCTCAAACGGTTACCAACGTTACCGGTAAAACTGGGGATAGCTTAACCTTGGATGCCCCTACTGTTGAAGGCTATACGCCCGATAAAGCAACGGTCACGGCAACGGTTAATCCGGACGGGACGATTACGACTAAGGACAATTTAGTTTACTCACCAAATGAAGTCACAACTGACGTTACGGTTCCAGCAACGGTTGCTGGTGAATCAGCACCACAAACAATTAAGGATGCGACTGGTAAAACCGGCGATACATTAACGTTAGACGTTCCGGCTGTTGAAGGTTATACGCCTGATAAAAGTACCGTTACGGCAACGGTTAATCCAGATGGCACGATTACAACTACTGACAAGGTGATTTACACGCCAAACGAAGTGACGACTGATGTCACCATTCCAGCAACTGTTGGTGATCAAAGTGAACCGCAAACGGTAACTGGTGTCACTGGTAAAACTGGTGATACGCTGACCATTACGGTACCAACAATCAAAGGCTACACGCCTGATAAGACGACCGTGACGGCAACGGTGAACCCGGACGGTACCATTACGACCAAGGATAATTTGATTTACACCGCTAATTCGGTAATTGCCGATGTTACCGTTCCTGCAACGGTTGATGGTCAATCACAACCACAGACGATTAAGGATGCCAGTGGTAAAACTGGTGACACGCTGACCTTGGATGTGCCAGAATTACCAGGCTACACGGCTGATAAGGACACGATTACGGCAACGGTTAATCCAGATGGCACGATTACAACGGAAGATAACGTTGTTTACACCGCAATTCCAACCACGCCAACGGATAACGGTTCAACTGGAACGACCCCTTCCGATAATGGGGATGTTGATTCAACAACGCCACCTACTACTGGTACTGATTCTGAAACTACCAATCCAGTAGTTTCTGGTTCAACGAGTGAAACCGTGGTACCAAACACTGACGATCCTGAAACGCAAACTGGCTCAACTTCTAAGACGTTCGCTGAAACGCAAACTGTTACATCTCAAACGACTACTGGTCGTCAAACCGTAACGAACACTGTTGCAGCAGCGCAAGTGCCAGCAACGATTTCGGCAGAAGCACCGGTTTCCTCAACCACAACAACTGCCCCAAACGAGGTAGCCAAGTTACCACAAACTGATGAAGTTGCGAAGACGCCAGCTTCATTACTTGGCTTGGTTCTCCTCGCACTAGCAGGTCTAGGTTTTGGTAAGTTCAAGCGTCACGAATAAAATGAGTCTAATAAAGGTCATCCGTGAATGGATGGCCTTTTTCGTATTTCAGAAAAAATGGTAAGCTTAAATATCTCGGCTCAGTCGAATTGCATGCTATGATAAATGCAAATACCCGAATCGAGGCGGTCATCATGGATCAATTAACGGAATCGCAATTGCTAAAGCAACTTAATCAGTACAGCCAGGAAATGGAGCAATTTTCTCGAGACACGCGCGAATTTGCGTTAGCGGTGAAAGCTTATAATCAATTGCTAGATCCGTTAAATGTCCGTGATGAGTTGCGGCTTGTTAATCAGCTCGGCCGACCATTGACGAACGCTGAATTGGCGAAGCTGATTTTGGCGGCGCGTGATGGAAAAGATGTTTTTCAAGCACTGATCGAATGAATTGATTTTAATTACTGCTATTAATAATGGACACGAATAAATGACGCTAATAAAATATAAAACGCACCCAATTTTGTAATCGCTGGGTGCGTTTTATATTTTATTAGCGTCATTAAGAATTCTTAAATAGTCAAGTGAAGTTTCGTGACGCCGTCCCTTTTCGCTGTTTTTCCCTTTAGCTGATTAGCTAAGAATTAAATTGACTCGCTTCATTTTGTTGTTTAATGTTATTATAATTTTAAAGTGATTGACACTTGCGCAATCGTTTTAAACTTCTGCTTATTAATTTGCCTAGTTTAGGGGGATAATTTATGAAACAACTAGTAATTGGTCTTGCGGCCGGAATCGCAGCCTTTTCAATTGGTAGTATAGGTCTTACCCATCAGGTGCAGGCCAAAACGACCTACTTACCTGCCGGAATTCGCCATCACGTTTGGTACAGAACCACATCAGGAACTGAAGGCGGTTTTCACGATCGAACCATCTTTAAGGGAAATACATTGACGTTTAAAACGCTGGGATATGCGCATGCGAATAGTACTAGATTAACGATGGTAACGGTTCACTGGCAGTTTAAAAATTTAAAACATACGAGTAAATGGAATTATTATGGCCGAAAGTATTACACGAAAACAAAGTATGAGCTGGTGAAAATTCATATTAAAAATGCGCATCAATTTGATTTAATTCCAAAGCACTTTGCTCAATTACGTGGGAATTATACTGGTAATGAGGATTATGGTGCTACAATTTTTAAACGGTAGTTAATGATAAGATCTTAGCTAAGATTGCTAGGGTCTTTTTGAATTTATGGCCCATTATTTTAAGTGGTTTGATTAGTGGTTGTTTTTTTATTTTTTAGGTTAAAGTAACATTTTATTATTAACGTCTAATTAACAACATTTATCGTTCCATGTTTCAGTTTACCGACATCACCTCGCATCTTCCCCGTCTTCATTCCCATCTGCCCTCACACTCCTATCTACGCGCATCGCTCTCATATTGTTTTTTTATTTCAAATTAAATAGGTCACCCAATTAACTCAGGTGACCTACCCCACTCATTTCACATTACAAATCTGGCGATACCAAAATCTTCACTTGCGATTTATCCTCAGACAAGGACTTGATGCCCTCATCCACTGCTTGATCTAAGCCAATTTCCTTAGTGATGATCTTCCGGAAGTCCTCTTGGTTATTGTTAATGATCCCTAAAACAGCCGGGAAACTGTTGTTGTAGCATAACGTGGTAATGATATCGATGCCTTGCATGATCACAGCATCCGTCATGTTCATTGAGACGTCTTGACCAAACAAAGCAACCACTTGAAGCACCCCGGTCCGTTTCGTTACCTTCAGTGCGGTATCAAAGGTTGCTTGCGCCCCGGCACATTCAAAGGTAATATCAACACCGTTTGGCAATTCCTTACGAATGGCATCATTCACGTCGACTTCTTTAGGATTCAACGTCTTTTCGATTCCCAATTCCTTTGCTTTTTCCAACCGAACTTCAGAAACATCGACGATATAAATATTGTTCGCACCACTGATTTTAGCCAACAAAGCCATCAACAGTCCAATTGGGCCAGCGCCCATAACGGCAACGTCTTGACCTTCTTGGAGACCACTCTTTTTCACGGCTTCATAAACCACGGCGGTAGGTTCAGCAACAGCGCCTAATTTAGGATCCATGCCTTCTGGCAGTTTGTGCGCAAAGACGCCTTGAACGTTTGCGAACTCTGCAAAGCCACCATCTTGCGAGAAACCGAGGAAGTTTCCAGAGCCATCGGGACCCACAGCGTTGTTACAGAAGTTGTAGTCGCCCTTCCGACAGTTTTCACACTTGCCACAGGCAATCAATGGTTCGATTGCGACGTTATCGCCTAACTTCAGATTAGTCACATCTTTCCCGATTTTGACCACTTCACCTGAAAATTCGTGGCCCAGCGTGATTGGCACCGTCTTCCCGGTTAACGGATGAGGTACAGTCGGCAAACCCCAGCCTTCCAAGTAAGCATGCAGGTCACTCCCGCAGATACCGCAGTACTTAACCTTAACTTGAACTTCATCGTCTTTGGGATCCTCAATCGCAACATCTTCGACCCGAATATCTTTTTCGCCGTAAATTCGAACTGCTTTCATGTTGATGGCCTCCTAATAAATGATAGAACAATATTTAATTACAAATACATGATAAACCTCACAAATTCGTAACACAAGCTATTTTTGATAGCGCTTTCATCATTTTGGAAATTAGTTCTTGTAAGCGGCTACCGTTCAGGTATCTCAGCGCCTATCATCTTCGCTGATTGATGTAAAAAAGAGCCGAATACCAGCTCTTTTAACGAAACACTATTTTTCACAAATATAACACTACTTTCTGGCAATCGCTTCACCCGTGTACGCGTGGTTACCATCATTCAAATAACCGCTAGAAGTGATCTGCTCATTGGTACAGTGCCGCAACTTTTTGAGACGTCGATGCACCATAGACAATTTTTTGCACATTCTTAGTAATCGTCGCAATCCGTGGAAAGCCGCTAAACCCACTTTGACCGTGACCGTGCGTCATGACAACGAGAACATAGCGCTGGCCATTGGGCAATGTCACAATGCCGGCATCGTTATTAAACGAATACAGCCACCCAACTTTATCCGCCACTTTGCTTCCCTTATTTGCGGCCGCTGCCCCCTTGGGAATTCCAGAACGATAAACTTGTCGCCGCATCAACGATAATAACTGGTTACGGCTGGTTGCATCGTTGAACGGATATTGTTGCTGATCCAGCTTTCGAACTACTGAAACTAATGTCGCGGCCGTTGTGCGGGCTGCTCTGCCCGTCGCAAAGACGTGTGAATACCAATTCTGATGGGCATTGAACGTGTTCACTCGATCATAACCATGCGTTTGCAGATAGTGTTCCGCAAATTCGTTGCGACTATGCAGGATCATTTCCTGAAAACCCGTGGTCTTGGTGATACTTCGACTTAAATTTTGATAGTGGATGCGCGAGTAGATATTCGCCGCCACGAACAGCTTATAGGTACTAGCCGAAGTGTAGGCTTATGGGCATTCTTGCTATAAACCGCTAGCTTACCAGGAGCATAAAAAGCCCGGCTTTGCGCACGGCCAGCTGGCGTATTGCTGTATGCACCCAGATTATAAAAGGCCACACTAGCGGTCCCATCCTTGGTGACCCGATTGATATAAGTCTGCAACTGATTTTTAACTGTCCGTTGTTGCGCCGTAACTTGCTGTGGCGTTGCTTGTGCGTGTGCTGTGACTGCAATCCCGCCGGAAACTAACGCTGTAACCCCAACCGTACTCACGATAATTTTTTGGATCAAGTGAACTAGTCGCATATCATCCCATCCTTAATCATCAATTAGTATTTAACACCATTAGTATACCTTAAGCTGTGAAACTTACTCAATCAATTTCTTTATATTTCTTATCTCTACTTAAGTTCCATGTCATCTAAATTTGACGGATGTGAAGTGAACTCTAGCAACGCAAAAGAGCCGACAATCGGCTCTTCCGTGGAATGATAACTTTCACAAAATCAATAAGCATTACTTTCCAGCAATTACTTCATCAACGTATTCGCTGAAGGTCTTTGCTGGCCGGCCCATTAAGGCGTTAAAATCAAGCGGGTTGCCCTTATAAGGATGGTTGCCGTGATATGCCGCGATCCGACCAAATTGATCGTTGGCGTGCACCGTTGGAAAATCAGGAACTGGAATCTGGTTAATTTGGAGTTTTTGATTGGTCTTATCACAAATCTCTTGCGCGTATTCCCGCGTGGTCCTATTGCCAGCTGAACAGAGGTCCAATGAGCAAGCATAGTACTCGTCATCACTTAACAATACTTTTTCATTGGCAGCAGCGATGTCCGTCAAGCTAATCATATTGGATGGTTGGTCAACCTTGATAAACGTTGTGTAGACACCGGTTTCAAAGACGCTATCTGGGCCAGTTGGAAAATGTCCTTCCATGTAACCACTTGGTTTGGTGATGGTGTAATTGAGCGTGGATCCCATCAGCGCATCTTCGATTTCGTATTTTTCCCAGTGCTGAACCAATTCCATAACGGTGTTGAGACACGATGAGAAGACGAAGTGTTTCACATTGTATTTTTCCGCGGCCGCAATGATTCGCATCGCCATTGGGACAATGCCCGTTAACGCATCCGGTAAAATCAAGAGAATTTTATCGACGCCTTCAACTGCCTGATCAATAATCTCATCCCGCGAATATCGCCAACGATGACTTCCTTGGCACCCAATTTCTTTAATGCTGATTCATTCGCCGGATCAGGATCAACTGCCCGGACCTCAACGCCATCGGCTGCCAATAACGGAATAATGGTTTGGCCAATATGACCGAACGATGCGGTTACTAAAACTTTTGTCATGTGCTTTTCCTCCTAAATTAAAGTCAATTACTCACGCCACTTGAAGATCGGGTTGTTAATCGTGTTATCATGCTGCAAAACTTTACCATACAGCATTTTGATGTTTTCATCCGTTGGTTCATAAATCGTATCAGCGTGTTGTGGTGCCTTGATCTTACCTGCACTCAGCAACCAGAGGAAATTACTGATTGCCTTACGTTGCCGGTCCCACTCAGTGTTCACGAAATCGCCCTTTAACGTTAAGTTCTTGATGAACAATTCACCGTAACGCAACGTTTGATCATCATTATTGGCGGTACAGAAAATCACTTCACCTAATGGCTTAGCGAGTTGAATCGCGAGGTTCATCCCAGCATTACTCCCAGAAACGTCCAGCGCTGCATCGACACCGCCACCCAGCTCACTGATCAAGCTCTCGATAGCCGCCGAATCATTTGGATCAAGTACATAATCCGCGCCAGCATCCTTAGCTGCCTGACGTCGTTGTTCTTGAATGTCAAACGCAATAATGGGATGCAACCCATCCGCCTTAGCGCCCTGAATCGCAATTTGGCCAACAACACCGGCGCCGATAATGGCAACTGATTGACCTAAATGTAACGCCGCTTTATCGAGCGTGAAGAGTGCGGTCATGCCCAAATTGTAGAAAACCGCATCATCTAATGCGACGTTATCCGGCACATGGTACGTGTTGATTTCGTCCACGTAGGTATAGTTGGAATGGGCGCCAGTGACGGGTGCGCCAATGACTTTATCCCCTGGTTTAAACTTCGTGACATTTTTGCCAACCTCTTCAACGTACCCCGCAGCACTGTAACCCGGGATAAACGGGAAGGTCGTGCCCAACACCACGTGGGCCTTATCGTTCACGAACCAACTATGTTCACTACTCTGACTGATCAATGAGTAGTGGTTTGCAATCAACACTTCATCGTCCTTAACCGGTCGAGTTTCAGATTCGTGGTATTCCGCAACGCCGGCCGCTGACCAATAAACCGATTTTCTAAGCATGATAACTGCCTCCTAAGTTCTTTTTTGAGTACAGTTTCATTCTAAAAGCGTTTACAATAAAGTGGAAATACCGGATAATGATAACGGATCATAAGTGAAATTTATAACAAAGAAGGTGCCTAAATGGATTTTGATTCACTTAAATACTACGTTGACGTCGCTAAATCATTGAACTTTACTAAAGCGGCACGAAAAAATTTTATTTCACAACCGGCAATTAGTGCCAAAATTAAAAGTTTGGAAGCTGAGCTCGATCAAACATTATTGATTCGCGACCACCATTCGGTCACCTTAACTCCGGCCGGCGAAAGTTTTCTTCAGTCAGCTAAAAAAATTCTAGCAGATTATAATCAATCATTAGTCGATCTCTGGCAGGTTGGGCATCAAACTGCTAAACCATTGCGAGTTTCAATGTACGTCACCCCACAGTTTCAGGTTTTTATTAATCAACTGATCCATTTTAAAACGGCCTTTAACGTTGACGTCAAACTTAATCAACGCTATTCATCAGACGCCATTGGAGATGTTTTAACCGGGAAGGCCGATCTTGGGCTGGGCATCGTCAATCATGATGCGCCACAACTCAATTGGCGCCAAGAGTCGCCGGACCAACTAATCGTACTGGCAGCCAAAAAGGAACTTGACCGATTCACGCAACCACTCAATCTAAAAGACCTTCAGCAATTCGCCTACCTTAAATTAAGACACGGTCCTGAAGGTTTTGTCTACCAACAACCCACGTCTTTGCTAACCGAAGCTGATTTTAATGGACAAATCAAGCAATATTCATCACTAGACCTGATGCTGACCGAATTACTGATGGAACCAGCCTTCACGATTTTGCCACAGTCTCAAATTCCCCAAAACGTCCCCGGTCTCGGGTACGCGACGATTGCGACTGATCTGTCGACGACGATGAGTTTAGGTTGGTGTTATCCTAAGTCAGCAGCTAATGAGACTGTTTCAGCGTTCTTATCGTTCATTTCATATAATGCTTAGTTTTTTTGTCCATCGATATCGTGAAATCATGTCACTAATGTGTTGATTTTCTTATCGTTATGTTACACTACTTTTAAGCCTCACTCGCACCAAGCCGGTGAGCGGAAAGGAAACCGTGTATGTTAATCTCGGATATTGTTGTGAACCCCGTCTTGTTACAGGAGGGCAATGCTCACAACTAGCACCCTCCAGTTATCTCTAGGAGGAGCAACAAATTGAATTTTAAACCATTAACTTTAAGTCAACTCGGTGCCAGCTCAGAATTAGCGGCCCAACTTACTTCGTCATTAAGCCTCGGTCGCGTTATAAGCGTTAACCGAACGCTCTTGACGGTGGCAGCCGATGAAAAAATCGCTCAGGCAACCCTTGCCGGTCGGTTACTTAATACGGCATTTGAAGCGGAAGACTACCCAACTGTTGGTGACTGGGTCGGGCTTCGTGAAGTGGCTGACACTGCGGTGATTGAGCGTTTATTGCCACGCCAAAGCTTGTTGATGCGAAAGGCCGCTGGTCGCACTAGTTCGGCGCAATTAATTGCAGCCAATGTGGACGTGTTACTGATCTGTATGGCGCTTGATCAAAACTTTAACCTGCGGCGACTTGAACGTTATTTGTCATTAGCACATGCATCCGGTGCTCTCGCAACGGTTGTTTTAACGAAGGCTGATCAGGCTAGTGATTTGGAGAATCAGCTGCTGACCGTTAACGCCATCGCCGGTTCATCTCCCGTTGTCGTCTGTAATGCCGTTGCGGCTGATGGTCTTCGATCCCTTGAACAACTATTGAAACCTCAACTAACCTACGCTTTGATTGGGTCATCGGGTGTCGGCAAAAGCACCCTAATCAACCGATTGTTGGGCAATGGGACCTTAGCCACCCAAGCCGTTCGTCAAAGTGATGCCCACGGCCGTCACACCACGACTGGTCGCGATCTCTTTCAACTACCAACTGGCAGTCTGGTGATTGATACGCCGGGTATGCGTGAACTGGGCCTGTTAGATGCCGACGTTGACGCAACCTTTCAAGATATTTTAGCGTTGGTCGTCAATTGCAAATTCAATAACTGCACCCACACGCATGAACCCGGTTGTGCCGTTCAAGCTGCCGTTAACACTGGTCAACTTGATGCTCAACGGTTAAGGAACTACCAGCAACTCACCGACGAGCAAGCTGAAAACACCGCTCTTCGTGGTCGCGCGCGTGAAGAAGCCAAGATCAACCGAATGTTTGGCAGCAAAAAAGCCATGAAAACGGCGATGCAACAAGCACGGCGAAAGCGACATTAGCTAAATTGAACCACTAAAAAACAGTTCTGAGGACCTCGGCGTATACCGTTGTTCTCAGAACTGTTTTCAATTTACTGAGGATTGGGCGTAATGCCCCGGTTTTTAAACCGGGGATGTAAGCCCGTTTA
>NZ_BBAD01000002.1 GCF_001311075.1 Secundilactobacillus similis DSM 23365 = JCM 2765 | reverse complement strand
ACAAACGATAGCAACTATAGATGAAACACAAACTGATAACCCTTATACACTAAAAAAACGTTATTGCATCAGCGCCAATCCGCTCTATGCAATAACGTTTTTGTCATTTTAAGTAAGCTCGTTTCAGTTCCCCAATCATGCTATCCGTAATGCCTACAACGGTGTGTAAATACGCCTGTATGCCCCCGTATTCTTCATTGATCAACGACATCGCTCGTTGGTAATAATCCAGCTTAACGGTCGATAAATCACACACTGAGTTAATAAACGCCGGCGACATATTCGCCTGCCGCGCCTCGGCTACCCGCCATTGAACGCGTTTTACCGACAATGGATTGGTCATTAAATAATCCGCTTCAATGTACTCTGGACTAACACCTAACGCAAACAACAATAGGATGCTACACATCCCAGTCCGATCTTTACCGGCTGAGCAGTGAAACAACACCGTTTCATCCTTTCCATGAGCCGCTAAATAGGCTAAAAAGCGATGGTAGGTCCGCTGAGCTTGCGGGTTGATCACTAAATCGCGGTAAACGTCCAGCATCCGTAAATAACCACCCTCTGGATTCGTCGCGTACACCTGCTGTAATTGTTCACTAATTTCAGTACTCTCAGTTTCATCATCATCGAGAACGGGCAAGTGAATATAGCGGGTTCCCGTCATCATCCGATCCGGATATTGCCGAAGCTCAGCCGACGACCGTAGATCAACGTTCACCGTAATCCCGTAATCTGCTAACTTCACCTCGTCAGCAATCGTTAACTCTGCCAAGTCCCGGCTCGAACAAGCTTATGCCACTTTGTTTGACGGCCATCTCGCGTCAGATACCCGCCGAGGTCGCGAAAGTTAACGCCACCCGTTAATGAAATTGCCTGCGTTGCCATCTCACAACCTCCCATCTTATTTAGTCGTTCAATAGCCGTTGCGCCCACGTTGGTTCACTGACGATTGGGGTCGCAATCCCAATTAAATCAGCGTTGCTGGTCGCAACATCCGTTTTGGTGCGGATATGGCCAGCAATCATCACCGGTACCTGACTGGTTGACTTCACAATATCCGCAACCGTCCAAGTTGCCAGTCGTGAACTCGTTTGCGGCCGTTGGTCATAGTGGTGCAACGATAAACTCAGATAATCAATGCCCAACCGCTCAAGAATTTGCATCAAAAACAGGTTGTCCTCTAGGGTTAGACCACCTGGTTCAGCCTCCTCGGGCGAGATTCGGTAACCAACCGCAAAGGGCCGATTAGCAGCGTTCGCTTCTTGGACAACTAACCGAGTCAGTATCGCCGGAAACTGAATGCGATTGACTAACGGACCGCCAAATTCATCGTCACGCTGATTAGAGGCTGGTGACATAAACTGCTGGCATAAAAACGTATTGGCACCGTGAATTTCAACGCCATCAAATCCAGCCTGAATCGCTCGCCGAGTTGCGTCAACGAAGTCCTGCATGATCTGAATAATTTCATCCCGCGTCAGTTCTCTTGGAATGTCGACTTGACCGTGCTTCGCTTGAATCGCACTTGGCGCAACAACGTCATGTCCAGCCGTCACAAACCGATTGGTCATCCGACCAGCGTGAACTAACTGTAAGATAGCCCGACTGCCACCCGAATGAATGGCCTGAGCCAACTGACTTAACCCCTCGATAGCGTCATCCGATGCACAGCTAACCGCTCCAAAGCCTGAGTTGCCAGAAGCTGAGACATAGCCCGACCCAATAATCGATAAGCCAACCGATTGACTCCGCTCGCGATAAAATTCAACGTCCTTTTCAGTCACTCGGCCACCAGCTGATAACTGAGCATTCATTGGTGCCATCACCAACCGATTACGTAAAATGATCCCTAATTTCAGGTATAACTCTGCCTTAACTGATCCATACGGCATTCCTCCATGGCATTTAGTTGACCCAACATCGACGTTGGGGACTCACCCATTTCTCTCAGATAAACCAATAAACCAACCGGCTTATTCGCTTATCTGAGGGGATAAACCACTGGCTTATCCCACCCAAGAATGTTAAACCACGTTACCGTGCGCGGGCTTTCGTCCTACCGACACCATTAACTATCAAATCGGTCAATGATCCCGACAATTGCAGCGTCCATCACATCAGCGTGCGGATCACCTTGAGGACTACTATTTCGAGCACCAGCCCCCCGAACATAGAGGACGTACTCACCAATCCCGGCACCTACTGTATCAGCAGCCACCTCTTCGTGACGCACCGTTTGACCATCCGCATTAATTGGTTGAATAATCATTAACTTTCGACCAACTAGTGACGGATCCTTCTGCGTTGAAACAACGCTGCCAACGACTTTTCCCATATACATGGCATCTGCCGCTTCCTTTAACTATTCTGGTTCATGATCGTACATTGCAATACCTAGTGGTGTCACGAATTGTGGAAAATCCGGTTTATAGGCGGGTAACGTTAGCGTTTTACTGAAAGTTGGAATGAACTGTTTGAAATTGATCGCCCCGCCAACAACGATAACGGGTTGCTTAACTTCCGTTGTCACTGCAGTTTTAGTGATCATGCCATTTTTTCGACAACTGGCCGAATGACCGCAAACACTTCGCCTTCCTTGCTTTCATCACGCTTCATTAACTCCGCTTCTGCCGAATCAACGTGGTGGTAACCCGCTAACACTAAGGTCATATGGAACCCACCAGTTGCTTCATCCAGCACTTCGTTGAGGTGACCGTGCTCAAAGACACTGATTCCCGTTGTCCCACCACCAATATCAACTACGGTGCCATCCTGCATGTGCAGGAACTGCGCCGCAGCAGTTGGTTCATCAACTATTTCGCGACACTCAAACTCGGCTGATTCAATTACGTTCGTCACGATTTTAGCACTGCCATGTCCCGTTCCCGGTGGCACAGCACCACAGGCCGTGGTTAGGGTGACCCCTAACACGTCTTCCGCCTTTTGCTTCAACCGCTTTAAAATCTGCACTGATTCGATAAAGTTGACCACGATACCATCGCGGACGGCGTTATCGTATTCAAATGCACCATATAGCGGCTGATTCTGTTCATCTAATACCGTCAACACAATTGACGAGGTCCCAAGATCCACGCCGACTCGTAGCTGTTCGTCAGCCGTTACTTCCCGGATTGGGTGGTTACCGTTCACAACGGTCGCAAATGCTTGGAGTTGCTGATTGACTTGTTTAAGATCAACTTGCGTTTTAATCGTCATCATCTTTCGCCTCACTGATTGTAGTTTCCCTAGGTTCGGGTAATGGTCGAAACTGAGAAATCAAGAATATCCTGCAACTTAGTCACGACTTCGCGTAGAGCAGCATCAACTTCTGACACTTCTCCACACACGACAACGGAACCACTGAAGCGATCAATGAATCCTAGACTGACACTACTGGCCTTCGTCGCGATATCACTAGCAATAATTGACGCCTCGCTGGGCGTAATGGTTAGAATCCCCAATGCAGTGTTCGTATCACTTAACCCTAATTTTTCGAAAATATCCTTATCCGGATTAGCGATAATGTGCGCTAGGGTGATCTGTTTGCCGGGAACGTACTCTTGAATCATCCGTTCCGGTTCAGTTCGATGTTCCTGTGATGAATCTGTTACCATTATTCATACCCCCTCAACAACCTGATGCCGTCACTCACCTGCGTTAACAGTTGTCGCACCACTCGTTGGTCGCACACTACGTTAACCCCTGATTGTCACTAAGCTTGGTTCGCCCAGTCGGCAGGATAAGTGATATAGATAAACCGAGCTTCCTTTGGTGCAGAGAATTTAATTTGACTGCCCTTAGGAATCAAGATGATTTGGCCAGGACCCGCCGTAGCAGTCCCGTTCTTCCCAATCACACTGAGTTCACCGGAAACAACGTAATCCACTTCGTCGTAGTTAAGGGTCCAATCGAAGGTACTTTCCTTCATGGTCATTAACCCGGCACCAAGACGGGGGCTTTCGTTCAGGTCAAAGAAATCCTTGGTGTAAACTTGATCACTTGGATTTCCCGTATCCATTCTGTCAGCTTCCGACACACTCCAATTAGGCAGGTCAATGCTGATCAGCATCTGGGGTCGTAGTTTTATTGGTCCCTAACTTTTCCAACACAATTTTCCGAATAATGGCTTCAACCTGTTCACGATCAATGTTCATCTGCAATCACGTCTCCTTCTTCGGCTTTCTTATCTTCTTTACCTAACACCCGGTTAGCCATAAACATTGCGACTGCAATGGCTGTAATCCCGGCAACTAACTTGCTGACAATCATTGGAAAGATCATTTCTTTGGCTACCCCAGCGGTAAACCCTAAGTGATCCCCAAAGACGAAGGCTGCAGAAACGGCAAAGGCAACGTTGATGATCTTACCGCGGTCATCCATATCCTTCATCATTTCAAACATTGGAATGTTGTTGGCCAACGTAGCAACCAAACCGGCAGCCGCCGTTTCGTTCATCCCAAGCGCCTTCCCTAAGCCCATCAATGGCTTGCGGAAGACCTTAGTAATCACGTAAACCAGCGTAAATGCACCGGCTAAGGTCATTGCGATCCCACCAACAACTTGGATACCTTCACGAACGTTCCCCATACCAGGGATAACTTTAATGCCAACCATTGATTGAATGGCACCAATGGCTAACCCTAAGGTCCCGATAATCACGATCAATTGACCGAAAATGGAGAATCCCTTGATCATGCCTTCCGGTTTGAACCAAAGCCCTAATGCGATCAAAGCGGCAAACAAGATGATTGGCACAAGGTTCTTCAAAATCATCATCAATGGCATACCCATCAGCAAACCACCAACGAAACAGCCAATTGGAATGGTGATCATCCCTGACAACACGCCGGTTGCCAAGAAACGGTGATCCTTCTTATCAATGATTCCTAACGCAACTGGAATTGAGAACACGATGGTTGGTCCCATCATTGAGCCGAGGATAACGGCTGCGAACATCCCAGCTTGTGGATCAACGGCCATTTGTTGGGCTAATTGGAAGCCACCCATATCAAGCGCAATCAAACTCGTCGCAAACATTGATGGGTCAGCACCTAACGCCGTGTAAACTGGCACAACAACTGGTGATAAAATCTTGGCCAAGATGGGCGCCAAGATGATGATCCCGACCATGGAGAGCGCCAAAGCCCCCATGGAGTTGATCCCTTCTTCGAACTTTTCACCCAAGCCGAATTTGTTACCGAGCATCTTATCAACGGCGCCTAAAATCATGAAGAGCACCATGACATACATAATTATTTCATTAATTCCCATAATCTAAACTGCCCCCTTCCAAACACGCGTTACAAACGTTAAAATCAATAATTGCTGTTTGGCTCACCAAGTTGTCAGCCAAACAAATTCGGTTAAACTTTGAGCCGATGATCACGGGCCCATTCAGCAGCCAAGTCCGTTAACACCTCACCCTCGTTCAGCAACGGTTGCTTATTTTGCCACCGTTGTTGGAGCGTAAGTTGGGTGATAAACTGGCGTTTGATTGGTGCTGACGCCATGACTTGTGACTGCTTCGGCAATGTTTTCAGTCGTTGCGTTAGTGCGACATCATCCTTGATAAAGTGAATGTTAAACTTGGCCACTTTTTGGAGTGCCAGTTGTAATTCATGCCACACCGCGTACTTTGCCTGCTTTCGGTACGGTCCCAGTTGTGGTGCCGCTGCCAAAATCCAAACTGGCTTGCCTTTCAACAAAAAGTCGATGACTTGGGTCGTTTCTGGATCAATGGCAGTCAGACTCGCCACGGCGAGTAACTGCTGTAATGTCATCTGACTAAGACAAAGCAGGATAGCATCGCTATCCTGCTTTTGTCCAAACTCGAAATGGAAGTCAGCTGAAAGTTTTTCGACATACGGTGCAGGATACGCTTCAATTTTGTCCTGAAACAGAATACTGTCTTGGGTAACGACTTCAAGTTGCGCTAAAACCCGGTCCGTGACGATTTGAATGATTCTTTCTATTTCAGCAGACTGCATTTTTAAAACCTACTTTTTATAAAGTGTTCCCCGCGTTCCCTTGGTTAGGCCACAAGCGTTGGCTTCATCAAAGTCGATGTGCATCCGGGTAGCAAACCGATCACTCACCCGAATGACCACGTTATCAAACGTTAAACCGCGATCGCCGCCAATTTTGACGCTGACGATATCGCTATTTTTAACCCCAAATAACTGGGCATCAGCTGGCGTCATATGAATGTGACGTTGCGCGATCATCACCCCAAGTGGAATGGTGACCTGTTGGTTATCGTGAATCAACGTGACACCTGGCGTCTGGTCAAGATGACCACTTTCGCGTAATGGTGCTTTCACACCTAACGTCATGGCATCCGTCAATGACAGTTCAACTTGTGATTGTTTCCGGGCAGGACCAAGAATCGCAACGTTCTCGATTTGGCCTGCGGGTCCCTGAATCGTTAAGCGTTCTTCACTGACGAACTGGCCCGGTTGGGATAGTGGTCGTTTAGGCGTTAATTGATAACCCTTCCCAAACAACCCATCGATTGTCGCCTGATCCAAGTGGATGTGGCGGGCCGAAGCCTCAACTTCAAACGAGGTCTTCTTACGTAATTCGGTTACAATGTCTTCAACTAATTCATTTAAATTCTGCGTTGTCTTCACCTACTCTCTATTAGTGACTGTGTCCAGTCCTGAATCATGGTTTGCCATGTAATCACTGCTTGGTAGTAAGCCGATTGTTTTAAGTCCGGCTGAACGGTTAAGTAGTTTGCTAACGCATCGGCAACCAGCCCTAAGCTGAGCTGCAGATTCGAAATACTGAAGGTTGAAACTTCAGGAAGTTTCACCTCTGCCAGTTTCAAATCATCTACCGCATACTCCTCGTTAGTGAGGATCTCTTCAAACGTCGTCGTCGTGAGTGAATTAACAAAGGTGGTAATATCGGTGACGATCGTTTGATTCAATTCTCCGGTTGTTTCGCCGAGAATCGTTAGCCATCGCAATAACTGATCTCTTAAAGCGGACTGTAAGTGAACTAACGGAGTGCCATAATAGGTTAATTGATTAAAATCAATTGGCTGATGAGTCACCTGAATCGTTTGAAGCCACGGGTTCGGTTTCGGCTTTTCAGCTTCTTGAATTCTAACCTCACTGGTTTCCGTGCCGGATAAGTTGACCTTAATCTGGTGTTCGGTCAAAAATCCGCGGGCCGCTGGGGTCAGAATAGTACCTCTTGGCAAGGTCAGTTGATCTTGGTCGGTCAATTTGTTGACCCGCATCAACTGTCTCACTGAGCTTTCAGTTAGTAATTTACCCAAGAGGCACCTCCTTTCATGGACGACTTACCGTGATCACTGATTAATCTAAGGTTTCACCAGCAGCATCGGATAAGTGAGGTAAGATCCCTTCAACTTCGTTGTGTGGACGTGGGATAACGTGGACAGAAATCAATTCGCCAACTTTTTCACTAGCAGCAGCACCGGCATCAGTAGCAGCCTTAACGGCACCAACATCACCACGAACCATAACCGTTACCAACCCTGAACCAATTTGTTCCTTACCGATCAAAGTAACGTTAGCAGCTTTAACCATGGCATCGGCAGCTTCAATTGCACCAACTAAACCTTTAGTTCGATCATTCCGAGAGCGTTTTCGTTTGACATAATAATGTCCTCCTTTTAAATGTAAGCTATTGAATTTGAGCTAAAACCTGACGCACTAATTCATCAACCAGTTGTTTTTGATCAACTGGGGTGGTACTTGGTGCTGCAGTAACACCAGTTGGTGCTACCTCAGCAACTTCGCGCTTAACTTCTTCGATTTCCCGAACGCCGGTCGCAACGTGCTTCACATCCAGCAAGTTCAATGGGCTAACGTTTTCTGAAGTTGCGCTACCACCAACGGCCCCACAACCTAACGTTAAGGCTGGGTTGAGGTTCGTTGAGGCCCCGATACCACCCAAGGTTCCTGGTGTGTTGATCAGGATCCGAGAAGCTGGTACCTTAGCTGCGTACTGACGAATCACCTTTTGGTTCTCCGAATGTAAGATGGCCGTGTGACCGGCACCTTCATTCGTCAATAATTTGACAGTCAAATCAGCAGCTGCCGCACAATCTGCGACTTCAAAGTAGGCCACGATTGGGGTCAACTTTTCACGTGAGAATGGATCTTGTGGGCCAACGTTTTCGGGTTGGTCTTCAACGATCAAGACGCGCGCTTCCATTGGGACGTTCAAACCGGCTAAGTCGGCAAGTTGTTGAACGGACTTCCCAACGATTTGCGGGTTCATCGTGTTGTCACCGCGAAGGATGAACTTCGATAACTTCGCTACTTCATCAGGGTTTAAGAAGTAACCGCCCTGCTTTTTCAGTTCGGCACGAACTTCAACCTTGTTGGCATCTTCAGCAATGATCGATTGTTCTGATGCACAAATCGTCCCATTGTCAAAGGTTTCAGAATCCATGATCCGTTTAACAGCTTGGGCCACGTTGGCACTCTTTTCGATAAAGGCTGAGCCGTTACCTGGGCCAACACCCAAGGCTGGGGTTCCTGATGAGTATGCGGCGTGAACCATCGCGCCCCCACCAGTTGCCAAGATCAACTTGGTTTCCTTATGTTTCATCAATTCATCGGTTGCTTCCAACGTTGGGCGGGTAATGCCTGAAATTAAACCTTCAGGTGCCCCAGCCGCAGTAGCAGCGTCGGAAACGACTTTAACGGCTTCCAAAATACAGTTCTTAGCATTTGGATGTGGCGAGAAGACAATGGCGTTCCCCGCTTTAACCGCGATCAATGCTTTATAAAACACTGATGAGGTTGGATTAGTTGATGGAATCAACCCGGCGATAACACCGACTGGCACGGCCATATCGATCGTCTTTAATTCCGGATGTTCTTCAACGATACCGACCGTCTTTAAATCACGGTACTTTTCGTAGATTGTTTTGGAACCAAAGACGTTTTTGATCACCTTGTCTTGCCAAATCCCAAAACCAGTTTCCTTTTGTGCCATTTTGGCTAGTCGTTTACTAGCTGCAACACCTGCATCGGCAATGGCTTTGCAGACAGAGTCAACTTGTTCTTGTGAGAACCGGCCAAATTGTTGTTGTGCCTTGGTAGCAGCGTGTAACAGCGTCCGTACTTCCTGGATGGAAGCTAAATCGTTATCAACTAGATTCAAGTGTTATCCCTCCTTTGCAAATCATCTAAGATAGCCTGGACTAGCGTCTTCTTGTTGCCCATCTTAATTTGCTTTTTAGTTAAGGTCTTGATGTTCATGCGGTAAGCTTGCCGACGAAGATCGACGACCCGCATCTTTTCAAGTTCTTGTTTATCAGTTACCCAGGTCTTCTCATCACCGGTAATTGGCTTTTGAGGGGTACTGCTGGTCTGAGTAGCTGGTTGTTTGGCTTCAGGTTTTGCTGAAACCGTTGGCTTACTTGCTTGTGGTTTCTCTGGTACTGCTTCGGGTTGTGCAGATGCGTTTTCAGTTTTCGGTGCGTCTGCTTGTGCGTCCGAATCAGTGACCGAACTTGGCTCATCGATTTGAGGTTCAGCTAGTGGTGCTGGTTGATCGACGACCGGTTTTGGCGCTTCCGGCTTCGGATCTGGATCATCTGGCAATGGTGCTGCGCCATCACTGCCGTTTGATTATCCATTCGTGCGATCACGTGTTGTGAAATTAAGCAGTTGAAGTCTTCGATAATGGCAACCCCAGCATCCACACTCGCATTGACTGCAGCAACGTCTCCCGTTAATAACACGGTGACCAATCCGCCGCGCGTAATCGGCATATCACTTAACTGAACGTTTGCGGCCTTAAGTGCCGCATCGGCTGCAACGACAGCGCCAAGGAAACCCCGTACTTCAATCATGCCAAGGCTTTCCACTGCCATTTTCAGTCACATCCTTAATCGATTCCGGTTGGGTCAGCAGCAATTTGTTTAACGGCTGTGGCAAATGCGTCACAGGCTGCCTTACATGCTGATTGAGACCCCGTCAATAAGCCCCCACCAAAGTTGGTTTCCGAAGGAGGACCGTAGAGAACGCCCATTTGGACGTCGGCTGCTTTCATCGCAGCATCTAATCCGTAAATGGATTCCAATGGTGGTGCGATCAGGTAAGCAATTGCGCCACCCTCTTGAGCACCGGCAACCTCTGATAGGTAACTCCCAGTTCTTGAGATCGTGTGTGCAAAGTAGACGATACTATCGTCTTCGTTAGCGCTTACAAAATGGGCTTCTTCTTCAATCACCCGAACGCAAGCATCCAACCCGCTTCGAACTTCAGCGGGGTTAGGCCCGCCAAGGATCCCGATAACTTCACCGGCTAACTTAGTCGAGGCGTTGCCGGCACCAGCGTACATACTCTTACCGTAAACAACTTCAACGGCAGCGGTTTTCGTCGCTTCGTCCAAGGCAACGTAGGTAACATCATCACAGTCTGATGTGATGAGACCCAGACTCTTGATGTGACTTGGTAAATCTAGGGCTTTGGCCAATGCGGCATCCACGTTAGGAATCAACCGGGTACTCAGGACATTAGCTTTAAGTAAATCGTTCTTCACTTTGTAATTCCTCCTTCCGTTATCCGATAACGGGGTTAAGCACCAGCGTTTTCAGCGGTCTTCAAGTCGATCCCGGACTTCTTCAAGCGAACCATCTTATCTAACAGTTCAGCAATGTAAGCCCCTGCTTCAACGGCTGGTAACCCACCGTCATGGATATTGGAAACAACGGTCCGGTTTGCTTCAGGCATGCCGACAGTTGGTTTGTAGGCAATGTAAGCACTCATTGACTTAGCAGTAACTAACCCTGGCCGTTCGCGACGAGCATGCAGACAACGTCTGCGCCAGTTAAATCACCGATATGGTCTTCAGCGCCAACCCGAGCGTATTTGACGAAGATGACGTCCTTGTTTTCAAATCCCAAGCCGTAAACTTTTAACCCTTGTTGAATGGCTGGAATAATTTCACGAACGTTAGCTTCAATTGCGGCTGAACTTAGGCCGTCACCAACAACGATTTGAATCTTAGCGTTTTGCTTAACACCACTCTTGATCTTAGCCGCCATTTCATCAGAGAACTTCCGGCCGTGATCAGGACGAGTTAAGTATTCATCCTTTGATTCACAGGTTGTTTGGGTTTCAAGGAAGCCCATTTCCTTTGGTAATTCTGGATCAACGTCGCTGAAGACAGCGTCTTGAGCAGCGGCATGGTCAGCTCTGAAGCGAAGGACTGAAGCGGTCTTGTAACGAGACCCGGCACGCCACATCCCTAAACGAGCTGGTGTAAATGACTTGATTTTAAGATAGCCATCACGATCAGCAGCATTGGGTACTAAGAATTGCTTCTTTAAGTCGATCTTGGTGATATCGTCCAATACTTCTCCGGAAACTTCCGAACTCGTATCCGTCGTTGTTGCCGTTGCTTGTGATGACGTGTTGTTGTCTGAAGTGTTACCCGCAGTTACGTCTGACAAAATGTTCTCAATCATTGCTTTTAAATCTTGTTCATTCATGTCATATCACCTTCTTTTTTAGTTTAAGAAAATTGAAGCGTCGCCGGCGCGGTCAGTTAACTTACCGTTGTGGCTAATACCCATTGATTCCATCCAGTCTTCGAATTCCTTGATTGGGTGGTAACCGAAGATATCACGAACCGTTGCGGTTTCTTGGAAGCCAGTTGATTGATAGTTCAACATGATATCATCTGCATGAGGGATACCCATGATGTAGTTGCAACCTGCGGCAGCTAACAGAACCGTTAAGTCTTCGCCGTCGTTTTGGTCGGCCTTCATATGGTTGGTGTAGCAGACGTCACACCCCATTGAGATGCCTTGTAACTTGCCCATGAAGTGATCTTCAAGACCGGCACGAGTAACTTCCTTTGAATCGTAGAGGTATTCAGGTCCGATAAACCCAACCACCGTGTTGACCAAGAATGGATCGTAGCGCTTAGCTAAGCCGTAGCAACGAGATTCCATGGTTAATTCATCGGCGTCGTAGTTGGCTTCGGCTGATAATTCAGAACCTTCACCAGTTTCGAAGTACATGACGTTAGGACCTGGGCATTGACCTTCATGTAAGGCTAAGTCGTAAGCTTCGTCCAACATGTCGACCGTGACACCAAAGGCCGTGTTCCCCTTTTCAGAACCAGCGATTGATTGGAAGATCAAGCCAGAAGGTGCACCACGACGAATGGCTTCCATTTGAGTGGTAACGTGGGCTAAAACAGAACATTGAGTAGGTACGTTCCATTGCGCACGGAATTCTTCGAACTTGTTCAAAATCTTAACCACATTATCAACGGAGTCATCGTTAGGGTTCAAGCCGATAACGGCATCCCCAATCCCCATACTCAAACCTTCCATAACCGTTGCCATCACACCGTCGATGTTGTCGGTTGGGTGGTTCGGTTGAAGCCGTGAGCTAAAGGTTCCTGGACGACCAATAGTTGTGTTGGCAGTCTTTTCAACGTGAATCTTCTTAGCCGCAACGATCAAGTCCATGTTGGTCATTAACTTAGTAACGGCTGCAACCATTTCTGAGGTTAAGCCTTGGCGAATCCGACGAATTTCGTGGTCGGTGGTTGAATCTGATAATAACCATTCGCGTAGGTCTGAAACCGTCCAGTTCTTGATTTCGTTGAAAATTCGCTTGTTGATGCCATCGGTGATGATCCGAGTAACGGCATCAATGTCATATGGCACTGCTGGGTTGTTGTAAATGTCGTTTAAGGTTAATTGTGCTAAAACAATTTTGGCAGCAACTCGTTCTGTTGAATCGGCTGCGGCAACGCCGGCTAATTTATCACCAGACTTTTCTTCGTTGCTTTTGCCATAACTTCTTTAACGGATTTAAAACTGAATAATTGATCAGATAACATTGTTTGTAAAATCATTATTGTGTTGCCTCCCTTACAGGTTAGATGGTTTACAGTTAGCCAAAGACCAAGGTTTTCACGATGACAGGCAGCACTTCGCCGCCCGCAACGGGTTCCCCAATATCGATGTAATCCCCATTTTCAACCTTCACGCTGTCAATGCAGACAAACGGATAACGGTCTGGTAACTGTGCAAACAAGCTATGACCTAGCGCTTTGGCCATATCTTCATGAACCATGATGATGAGCGGTTCATGTTTATCAATTAAAACTTGAGCACCTTTGACAATGCCGGCTGCATAACGTTGAATATCTGAGAAGGTTGGGCTGCGCTTGCCAACCAAGGCTAAAACAACGTTGTTCAGTTCATTTTGAACTTGATACCACTTAATCTTTTCGGATATCCGGGTTGCTAAATCATCCGCTTCAAGCCCCTCATCGCCCTTCGCAATCTTAAGGATCGGTAAGTTACGTAGGGGAAGGATGCCGTCAGTATAGGCAATCGTGCTCCCAGTCACGTCCGTTGTGTGTGATCCCGCACCCACGACTGTTGCACGAATCGTTTCGACGGAAGGATAGACAGTCTTTTGTTTGAAAATTTCGGACTGCGCAACGGCGTGACCCAGCAAGACGCCAATGTCACCATAGCGGAATTCATCAGCTGGTAAAATTTCATTCAGACAATCGGCAACGCCACCGGAGAAGGTAACGCCGTCAACCAAGTACTCTGGATGTAAGGCGTGGTTCGTTACGAACAGGTCGAAGTAGGGGCTCTTATTCCCTAAACCAATACTGTTTTCGAGGACTTGCGTCAACACGTCAATGATTGGTTGTAACCGTTCCTTAGTCGCCACTGTTTTTTCGTGGATATCCAAGTGAAGTTCTTGAATTAATTGCTTAACTTTGGGTGAAATATAGGTAATTTCGTGAGTCTCTGGTGTGACTTTAATCAGACGACCACCAATATCGAAACAAGCGGTATCGAGCACATCATCATCGTTGAAGAGTCCCAGGTTACTAGTTCCCCCACCGATATCCATGTTGACCACGTTCTTGCGAGTCTTCTTGGCAATCACGTTGGTACCAGCACCCTTCCCAGCGATGATACTTTCTAGGTCGGGGCCGGCCGTCGCAACCACGAAGTCGCCGGCGTAGCCACTCAAGGCGTGGGTCACGGCACTGGAATTTTGCTTCCGCGCCGTTTCCCCCGTGATGATCACGGCACCCATTTGGATGTCTTGCTTGGAGATACCTGCTTTTTGATATTGATCAGCAACAAACTTCTTAATCGCCTCGGCGTCAATTTCAGTTTGGGTGGCCAGAGGAGTGAAGATAATATCACTCTGGAAAATAACCTCTTTCTTAGCAATATTAATTCTGGGCACTGAAAATGCTGACGCGAAGTTTTTAATCGTGAGTCGCGATAGAATCAACTGAGTTGTGGATGTCCCTAAGTCGATCCCAACACTCAGTATCGTGTCGTCTTTCATAAAACCTCCCTCCTTCCGAAAAAATGGGGCTCAAGGTCAAACCAGCTTCAAAACACGATCCAATTCAAAAATTGGTTCATGCTAGAAAATGGTTTGATCTTGAGCCCCATTGCTACTGCCACAACGTCAATGTTGTGGTTTTTGATCAAACGAGAAACTAACTTCAGTTCCTTGTGTTGTCGATTCAATTTTCAATTTACCCAACAACTTATCCTTAACGTAACTCCGAATGATGGTTAACCCCAAGCTGCCAGGACGCGTATTATCGAGGTCGAAGCCCACGCCATTGTCTTTGATGCGCATCGTAATGATTTCATCGTTAACCTTTCCTTCAACCAACACGTTGTTAGGCGGTGTGGTTTGTTCTTCTGGAAAGGCGTGTGACACGGCGTTTTGCAATAATTCGTTAACAATTATTGAAATGGTCACGACCTGATCACTGTCTACGGTGATCTTAGGATCAATATCAGTCGTTATATCCAACTTCCGGTTTCATCGTTAAGTTGGACAAAGTGGGAAACTAATAGTTGAATCGTGGCTTGCAGATTCGTCTCATCACCCAACTGCTTCGACATTAATTCGTAAGTCGAGGCAATCGCCATGATGCGACTGACGCTCTCAGTTAAGACTTTTTTCGCTTCCGCACTCTTTAATCGGCGTTGTTGGATCCGTAGTAATGAGATCACCGACTGCAAGTTATTCTTAACCCGGTGATTGATCTCGCGAATCGCAACCGATTTGGAAATGATCTCAGCTTCTTTCATCTTTACATCCGTCTTATCCTGAATCAGAATGACAACTTGCTGATTCTTGCGATTCCAGAACTTTCTGGTAGTAAAGTAGTAGTTCAGATAACTAAAGTTATAAGTTAATGGCTGCTCGTCCTCTGAAACGCCTTGTAACTGTTTCAACACTGTTTTGAATTCCGACCCGTCTAACGACAAATTATCGTAAACTTGGCCAACGATGTTACCGATATAACCGACCTGTTTGTACACCGTCAACGCTGTATGGTTGGCAAGTACTAACCGACCGCTCTTGTCAAAACACAAAATGGCGTCCGCCAACTGGTCCGTAATCGTTGTGTCCAGACGTCCCAACATCTGAATCGTTGCTGACACGTTACTGTACTTAAGTTCGAGGTTTTGAACTTTAAAGTCATCCAAAACGTCCGATTCAACGATCGTAACCCCAATCGTCCTATTATTTCGGGAGATAGGATAGATTTTCTGCTGGATCAAACGGTGTTCCTGCGTCTCTGCTAATAACCCAACGGAATCAAGCTTGGTCTCTAGCGTATGAAACACGCCGGGTTCGTTAGTTCTAAGTGCATCCTGGCCGACGACCTTCTTGCGATAAAGCGAAGGCACACTAGTAGGAGGCTTATGGTAAATCACAATGGCTTGATTGTTTAATTCGTTACGCGCGTCGATAAAAACGTCAAAGTCACGATACGCTGGATTAAGTTCAATCAGCTTCGTCTCGGCCACTAAGGTTGCAATATCAGTATCCGTTAGACTCGTATACTTATGGCAAAGATCTGCTAGTTCAGTCATCAGGCATCAGTCACGATCAGTTCGGCAATGTCGTTCATTGGGCAACGCTTGGTCATACTCAGATCACGAAGCATCTTGTAAGCGGCGTTTTCGGTCATGTTGTTTTCTGCCATTAAAACACCCTTGGCGCGTTCGATCACTTTACGTTGTTCCAACTTCACTGACAATTTTTCAACCTTCTCGCAAGCTGCCGGTTGTGCTCAACTCGCGCTAAGCCAACGTGAATGGTTGTGAGCAAGGACCGCTCTGATAATGGTTTTACTAAATACCAACTGCCCCAATTCGCCCAGCCGTATCCGTATCCGCTTCATCACTGTAAGCAGAGAGATAAATAATCGACTGAGTCAACTGATCTTCAATAATTCGTTTGCCGGCCTTTAATCCGTCCAACAATGGCATCCGGATATCCATGATGACCAGGTCAGGCTTTTGCCGTTGGCACACATCGATGGCTTCAAACCCATCACCCGCTTCGCCAACAACTTCATACCCTGCCTGTTCCAAAATATCTCGAATGTCTAACCGAGTAATCGGTTCATCATCAACAATTACAATTCGTTCATTCACGATAACCACCCCTTATCGCCATAGTTAAAATCAACTTTTCAGTTACTATCAGAAGCACATGGTTGATATCGAAACGCTTCCATTTATTCTGCCATGTTAGCTGACATTCTTGTTCCTATCAAGTAATAAAAAAATTACAATTCATCAACATTTCTCATTTAAGCGATTTTTCACAATGGCGTTAGTTTTAAGAGTAGCTTGTCTCCAAAATCTTGATCACATCATCAGCGCTTGGTACCCGAGGGTTAGCAGCCGTTGTGCCATCCTTGAGGGCAGCTTCAGCAATTTCGTGCTTCGTTTGTTCGAAGAGCTCATGGCTGATACCGTAGTCTTGGAAAGTTGCTGGCATGTTCAACTTCTTACGGAATTGGATAATGTGGTTGATCAAACTACGAACCGCAATCTTGGGGTTGGATCCGCGAATGCCAAGAAAGCGTGCTAACTTTGCATACTTGATGGCAGCCTGGTTTGGTGTTTCCATGATACCCTTTTCCATTTCAGCGTTGAATTCAATGATGTGTGGCATGAGAATTGTGTTCAGTCGACCGTGTGGGATATGGTACTGGGCACCAGCTGCGTGCGCGATACCGTGATTCAATCCCAGGTTAACGAGGTTAAACGCCATTCCGGCGATACATGACGCATCATGCATCTTCTGGCGAGCTTCCAAGTCAGAACCGTCATCGCTTACCCGTTGTAGGTATTCGAACACCATCCGGAATCCCTTTTCTGCTAACGCGTCCGAGAAATCGTTGGCGTTAATTGAAACGTAAGCTTCCAAACAGTGCGTTAGGACGTCCATCCCCGTATCAACTGTGATATGTTGTGGTGCTGAGACAACCAAGTTAGCGTCTAGCAAGGCAATCTTTGGTAAAATCTCATCAGTTACCAGCGGGTATTTGATGCCCTTTTCGCTGTCGGTAATGACTGCGAAGTTGGTTACTTCCGATCCGGTCCCACTCGTTGTTGGCACCGCAATCAAATCGAGGTCGACTTCACCGTGTGATGCTTGTTTGGCGAAATACTTCATCGCCTTCGTTGCATCAATCGCTGAACCACCGCCAACAGCAACCAACAACGTTGCTTTAAATTCCTGAAGTGCGGCGATTCCTTTGGTAATCTTGGTAATTGGCGGATCAGGTTGGATATCCGAGAAGATCGACAACTCATTCTTAGCTTCAAGATGGTCGGTAATCTTACTCAAACTGCCTGATTCAACCATAAATGGATCAGTTACAACAAAGATCCGCTGATCATGGATGTCTTCCAAGCCGGATAACGCCCCGTCACCAGACCAGATCTGTGTTTTAAACTGTATTTTCTCCAATCGCATAACCTCCTTTACACTTTCGATTAATAAATAAAAATGAAAAAGGTGCTTTAGGCCATACTAAATAGTATGAACTAAAGCACCATCGCTTTTTTGTGTACGCCATTGTACGAATTATCAATTTTATTTACGTATTAAATATAGCGCTTACATGAATTGGTGTCAACGTTTTTTTAGTGCATTAATATATAACTCACTAAATGATTGGGAAAGCCATCACAAGCAAAATTAAAGCAATTGCCGTCACTACGCGGTTAACACCTGTTCGCTAAAAAAATGAGCCTCAGGGGCTAACCCCAGCCTCGTTTGCCAACTTTTTCAATTAAAAAAGAGCCGCATCGCTGCGACCCCACCATAAACGCCATTGTTTACGTTACCCGCACCCCATTGTGCAGGTTGAATTGACATGAAAAACATTTCGCCTTTTCCACGAGGCAAAATGTCACTTCTCATAAGTAGCTTACTAAAAAGATCTGACTGATAGTAGTATACCACTACTAATCACAGTGGCGGGTCCGTACCGGAATTACACCGGTTTCCATTTAGTAAGCCTTTTCATTCAATTGTTGATTTTAGAATACCATTTTTATACAAATTTGTCTACTAACACTATTTTGTGCTACAACTACTATTAGTACTTTGACTGGCGTTATTTGTTGATATGATAAGTTTCGCACAATTCACTAATTTACTAAATTAATAATTGGTCTAGTTATTAATGAAAAACCTGATTACCATGCTCATAGAAAACTTCAGGTGTCCCCTGTCGATAGTTAACCACCCGCGCCAGTGCGTAAAAATAGTCGGATAATCGGTTAATAAACTTCAACATCTCGCTTGGTAAGGTTACTGACCAATTCAGTGACACAATCTGCCGTTCCGCTCGCCGCGTGATCGTCCGGCATACCTGGAACAAGGCCGATTGCTCACTGCCACCAGGTAAGATAAACCGTTGAATAGCCGGTGGCTCATCCTGATACTGATCAATCTTACTTTCTAACCATCCAACGTACTTTGGGTTAAAGCGCATCGTGTCATCATTGAGGTTGGGATTGGCAAGATCACTCCCAAAATCAAATAAACAGTGTTGCAACTGCAGCAGTTCCGCTTGAATATCTTGTTCCTTTGAATCAAGTTTAGTGGCAGCCAAGCCAATAAAGGTATTTAATTCATCAATCGTGCCATATGCCCACACACGATCAGAATCTTTGCTGACGGTTCCGCCGCCAACCAATTTCGTGGTGCCCTTGTCGCCAACTTTCGTATAGAGTTGCATCTCAAGTCCTCCTTTACAACTAAAAAAGGAGCACCAAATAACGACTCAACCCTGAGTCATCATTTGGCGCCCTTGCCAACTTATTACCGTCAGTATAGCGCTTACATCATTACTATTCAACCATCGTTATGACCCAAGGCTGACAAATTAAGTGCTTAATTATAGGAAAACAATTTTTAAATTCAAATTATTTTTCTTCAGTGTGCCGCTTCACATCCACCCGATACGTGATCTCCAGCACCACCAGCGCGGCCAGCGTTACCCCGGCGGCCATGACCAGCTTAGTCACCCAACTCGTCCACTGCCAGCCAGTAATTCCCGCGACACCCAACGCCACCACTAATAAAACGCCAGTCGTCAACATCAGCCACAGACGACGCGTAGACCATCGGTTCACCCAACGTTCCCCAGTAACCGCCTCTTGAAACCGCTGAATGCGCTGTAAGACCGCAATGTTCAGCAAGCCCATCAGCATCACCAAACCACCAGCGATACCGTGCACCGGAATGACCAGTAAAATGGCAATAAAAATCAAGTCGATCACCGTTGTCAATTTCACGATGGGTTTAATTTCGTCCATCACTTCTTGTTTCTTCAAATACTCCTTCATCCCCGAGTCCTCCTTTAATAACACGTCCAACGAAATCTGGTAGACGTCACTCAGTTGAATTAAGCGATCGATATCCGGATAACTATTGCCCGTTTCCCAGCTCGAAATGGTTTGTCGAGAAACGTTCAGTTGCGCTGCCATTTCTCGTTGGGTTAACTGCTGTGCTACCCGCTCTCGTTTAAGTCGTTCACCAAATTTCATTTTTTCTCCCCCTTGCTGATTTTAGAATACGACAGCCAACTGAATTTGCCTAGCTAAGCTTCTAAGCATGGGTGATTCTCCATAATTTCGTGGTTATTTCCCGGGTTACATGCAACGTAAAAATGGCGTCATTACAGGTTTTTCGTCTGTAATGACGCCATTCACGATTATTTTATAATTCCGTTGATTTCGGATTTCGTTGCAGCAATAATCCCGCACCAATTGCCCCAATCAGGACAATGACCGCCGCCGCAATCGTTAGCGAGGTCATACCGTGGTCGTAAGCGCGGATGACCACCTGCTGGAACGCATGCGCGAATGGCGCGTGTTGCACCCGATCGGCAAAGGCAATCGTGTGTCCCGAAAACGGTCCAGCATCGACCAACGCTTTTTTAAGGCCATCAACGGCCGCGGTTGGCATGCCGAGATGACCGAGATGACCGTTCAGGTAAGTTTCGTACTGGCTATCCTGAATCAAGCCTAGGCCAACCACGCCAACTGTCGTTCCCAGTTGCCGAAAAACGTTTAGCAAACCAGACGCCATCCCCATTTCATGCGGTTGGACGCCTTCCATGCCGGCGGTATTTAACAACGGATTAACCATCCCGTTGGTGATTCCCATCAGGACCATACCGGGCCATAGACCAGCGAACGTGACTGCAGGACCAATTGCCCGGGCCATTAGGACGAAGCCGATGCTCCCAACCAACAAGCTGATGGTAATCATCCACTTCTTCGAGTACCGTGCGCTCAGGATTCCCACAATGGGACCCAGAATCAGCGACCAGATACTGATGGTCAGTTGCCGAACCCCGGTTTGAGTGCTGAATAACCAATGTAGTTCTGCATCAACGCCGTCAGGAACGTGTTGAAGGAGTAGATCCCCGCGCCTAACGCAAATGCCACGATAACCACCCCAACAAAGTGGGGTTTCTTGAACATTTGTAAATTAACCATTGGCTCTTTGATGTGCGCTTCTGCTACGATAAAAATGATCAGTACCACAACACCGCCTAATAGCCAGCCACTGACACGTAAGTCTAACCAACCCCAGTGCGTATGCCCTTCTTTGACGATTAAACCGTAGATGACCGCAAACAATCCAACGGCCGAGAGGAACATGCCCACCAAGTCGACTTTTTGATTTTTACCATAGCTTGGCGTTTCCTTCACGTAAATCACGGTCAGGATCACCGCAATAATGCCAAACGGTACGTTGACGTAGAAAATTGATGGCCAGCCGAAGTGTTCGACCAGGTAACCACCAATTAACGGTCCTGACGCTGATGACATCCCGATAATGGAACCTAGAATGCCCAGTGCTAAGCCCCGGTCACGGCCCTCAAAGTTCGATGCCACCAAGCCATCGACAGCGACATCATACCGGAACCACCAATGGCTTGAACGCCTCGGCCAATATCTAGAATTAATAAATTGCTGGCCATCCCATTCACAGCTGATGCCAGCACGAATAAGATCAGTGACCCTAAGAAAATTTCTTCCGACCATACATATCCCCCAGTTTGGACATGATCATCAAACTGACGGCGTAGACCAGCGTGTAGGCATTTAACACCCACTGCAGGTCCGTAAAAGTGGTTTTAAAATCCGTAACCATTGTTGGCAGCGCCACGTTAACGACCGTGACGTCCAGTAAGCCCATGAAGACCCCCAAGCCCATTGCAGCTAAGGCGATCCATTGTTTCGTTGATTTAGTTGTTGCCATGTTTGCCCCCTTGACTCATTTCTACCCGACACTGGTCGATCCACGCCTGCTTTGCATCACAGATGGCGATTCCTAGTTCGAGTGACCGACAGCCCCACGTTAACGCATCGTGGCGCGCATCGGATTGGTGTAACTTATCTTGTAAATGTTCCCAAACTTCTTGATAAACGTTGCGATCAGTTTGATTACTAGCTTCGTAATCAGCTAAAATCCGTTCCTGAGTCGCCACATCAACGGCTGACATCCCCCGAAACTTGAACCGGTAAATCGATTCGCGTTTCCCATCTTCAGCAACGGGTTGGCGCATCAGCTCCTGCACCCGATCCATCCCTGCTTCGGTAATGTGCGCCAATCGCTTTCCTCGCGGGTCATTGGGCTGATCCACAAAGACGATAAATCCCTGTTCCGCCAGTTTTTTAAGTACTGGATACATCACGCCGTTAGAAACCGGCCGCCGCGGTACCAACGCACTTTCCAGCACGCACCGCAGTTTATAGCCGGACATATCTCGGGACGTTAATACCCCTAAAATTAATAATTCGTACATTCGCACCTCCATAGGTCGTAACGACTGATTAAGTATAGGTCGTTTTGACCTATTGTGCAAGTTTTTTTAGAGTGCGGAGCAAGGCGGTTAGAGAGTGGAGCATAAGTGACTTTCGCCAGAAACCCCGGTTTTTGGGGTTTGTGGTGGAAGTCGCTTATGCGCAACTCTCTGCCTTGCGGAGCACGTTTCGGCGCAGTTGCCTAAAACAACTTCCGTCACCAAACTCCACACCAAAACCGATTCTCCTAAATCCCCAATCCAAATAGCGCCGAAAACCACATAACAGCAATGCACGTCACCATCACCACTCACTATCGCCAACAAAAAAAGTGATCTCAAACCGGCACTCCCAAAAGAGCACTCAATCCGAAACCACTTTTCCTCAATCACCAAAATAAATCCCCGCATGCACCGCACACCGCGGATTAAACCCATGTCCACAAGCCGGACAATGCCCCACCGCATAAACCGCATACGTCATCCGCTGCCCACAAACACCACAAATCGCAACCTGTTCCGTTTTCGGACTCGGTACAAACGCATGATCCGTTAACTCATCATGGCACTGATAGCAGGCAAAATACGTCTGACACCGCGCGCACTTCAGTCCCACAACATCCGTTTCCAAGTGATAATGCCGGCACCGACCAGCGTCATCCGTCAGCCGTCCCGCAATCAACACTGACTTAGACACCAGATTCACCTTGGTCACTTCACCGCTCCCATAGGCCGTCACTTGCCCGGCGTCATCGGTTAACACAAGCTGGCCCTGATCATCGATCGTTTGTACGATACCGGTCACCGTTCGAGACCCAACTTTCAACGTGACCGGTTTACCAATCACGCCAGACCATTCACGATAAACCGGCATCAATGCACCAGTCATGTAGGTACCACAATCCGTCTGAATTTGACTGATCAACGCCGCCGCCAACCGATTCCGATCAACTTGACCATCTGGCGCAATGCCCCGTGCCTTTTGCTTGATTTCATCCGGGAAAGACGCCGTACTTAAATTGAGTCCAACCCCAATCACAAACGCCATCGATGACGTCGATTCGAGTTCAAGGCTAGTTTCGGTTAAAATACCGCAAACCTTCTGCCCTCTAGATAAATATCGTTGACCCATTTCAACTGGAACGGCTTTTCAGGAAAAAACTGTGACAATACGCGAACCACCGATACCGCTACGCCGGTCGTCAATAACCCCGGCTGCGGCATATCCGTATATGGATTTGGTAAAACTAAACTCATATATAACCCAGTTTCTTTCGGCGAATAAAACGCCCGGCCACGTCGGCCATACCCCTGCGTTTGCTGTTCCGCAAAGAACGCCGTTGTGCCTAACTCTGGTGTTTCACTCAACACCTGCTTCGCCCAACTTTGAGTGGAGTTGATTTCATCCATCACTCGTAAGTCACCCGAAAAGTGACCGTCAGCGTAATGCTGAATGGCATCCGCATCCAGCCGATCACTGCCAAGATAGCGATACCCTAAACTCCGCCGGCTTTCAATTTGATGGCCCTGCTTCCGAAGACCATTGATTGCCTTCCAAACACTTTCCCGGGAAATATTGGCGTCACTTGCGAGTTGATCACCAGATTGCCAGTCACCGGGGTGACTTAATAATTCGGCTAAAATTTGCTGTTTGGTTGTCTGTGTCATTGATTCATCCTCCGTTACTTAAGCCAATTTTAGCACTGGCCGTAACCGCCGAGCTAGCAAAACTGCAATTATCGCTTTTAGGATATCGCCAGGTAAAAAGGCAGCATTTGACAACAACGCCGTTGAAAGCGTCATGTGCGACTGTCCCGCCAGCCATAACGACCCAATCAGGTCAACCAGTCCGACGCCAATTAACAGTATGATCACCAATTCACGCCACCACCCGTGGGTTTCACGGGCGTGCCAAATTGTCGACAAGCCACTGATCAAAGCTGGCGCCAGCAACCAACCAATTAAATAACCACCAGTTGGACCGAAAAACACCGCCGCACCCCCACGACCACCAGAAAGGACTGGTAAGCCGATAAACGCCATCAGCAATAACAACCCCACTGAAATCGTGCCAAACCGCGCACGGAGTAAAGCCCCCACTAACATGATGCCTAAGTTTTGTAACACGATGGGGACTGGAATGAGTCCCAACGGAATCCCCGGAAATAGCCCTAACACCACTAGTAATGCCGTCATCATTGCCGTTGTCGCAAGTTGACGAACCGAAATCGTCGTTGTCATTTTTAATAACCCCCGTTAATCAGTTTGAATTAGCTAGTATACGCGTTAGTAACCCGGTCGTCAATGTTGGGGTTACTAGCAAGTGTGCGGAGCGAGACGGGTTGAGAGCAGTGTGTAAGGTGAGTCCGGTGAAGGCGCCCGGGTCTGGCGGGTTTACCGGACTCGCCTTACATGCAGCTCTCAGTCTCGCGCAGCACCATTCGGCGTGGTGGCCAGAGAGCGCTGATTTTTATGCGGCTTTGGCGAGCGAAGCGATGACAAACAGCCTTCACCCAAAATCCGCCCAATGCTTACGCTGGACACAAGCGACAACAAAAAGCAACCGACCGGATAAGTCGATTGCTCTCTAGTTATTTATTTAATTCCAAAATCGGATCAAAGTAAGCCAACTTCGTGTAGTCCACGTTCCCGCCATCAGTAATGGCAAGGTCCGGAATCGCAGTAATTGGTAAGAAGGACAGGTAGAACAATGGATCTGGCAGTTCGCTGCCAAGCTGTTCCGCAGCCGTCTTCAATTCGATTTCCTTAGCCGCTAATTCAGCAGGTGTCAAATCAGTGGTGATGCCACCAATTGGTAATTCCAGCAAGGCCACAACCTTCCCGTCAACCACGACGACTTGACCACCGCCGCATTCGATCAGAGTATTGGCCGCTAACGCCATGTCATCGGTGTTCACACCGGCAACGACCAAGTTATTGTCATCCGGTGACGCTGAGGTTGCGACGGCGCCACGTTTGATCGACCAGCCGTGTAAGAATCCGCGAGATTGATTGCCGTTAATGCCGTAACGTTCGATTACCGAAACCAGTGCCGTATCCTTGGCAACGTCGGGTTGAACGACGCCGTTCTTGACTGCTAACTCAACGTCTTGGCGTTTTCTGACAAACGGGCCAACACTATGAATGGCTTCAACGGTTGCGGTACCATCGGCTAAGTCAACTTGGTAGTCAAAATCAGCCGGCTTCAATAACTCATGCTGCAACTTACCTTGAAGGGTCGCGCTCCGCTTTGGTGGTTGGAAACTAGCAACCACTTCGTTATTTTCGGACACTAACTGGCCCTTGCTGATGACTGTTTCAACGTTGAAAGTACCGGGTTGGTCAACTAACAGAATGTCAGCGTCCTTACCTGGCGCAATGGAGCCAACCGTATCGTCGATGTGGTAAGCTTCAGCACTATTTAACGAAGCCATTTGAATAGCGGTCATTGGTGATACGCCAGCTTTAATCGCAAGTCGAACCATGTGATCCAAATGCCCGTAATCTAAAATGTCGCGGGCGTTGACGTCATCAGTACAAAAACTCGTGTGCCGGGCAACGCCAGCCGCACCTTCAGTGATGGCTCGGATATTTTCCTTTAAGAACTTGGTTACGGATGATTCACGAATGACCACGTGAACCCCCTTACGCGCCTTTTCCAAGAATTCTTCGTGAGAATAGCTTTCGTGGTCCACGTGAACGCCACTCATGAGAAATTCGTTCAAGTCGATGCCGGTTGCCATTGGTGAACAACCGAACACGGCTTATGGTATTTTTGCGCCGTTAAAATCGCTTTTAAAGTATCTTCATCCTTCATCTGGATGGCTTCACGCACCGTTTCCCAGACGCCGTAACAGTTTTCTTGGGGTTGGATCCGCTCATGATCCGCTGCTGAGACGTTGTAGGAAATTGTTGACGTTGGGATGGTGTACGGTGTTTTGTATGGCAGCCCCCAGAACACCTTCATGGCGCTCTGGTCGATTTCGGTAAAGAGTTCGTCTAACCCGGCAACCCCAACAACTGAAATATACTCGTCTAGGCCGGACACGATGCTGGTCGTCCCGTGAGGCACAACCGCCTGCGCAAACCGAGTCAGGCTCAGCTTACTGCATTCCACGTGAATGTGACCGTCGATCAAACCGGGTACCAAATACTTCCCGGTAGCGTCCACATGCCGAGTTTCAGGCCCCACGTAAGCACTCACGTCAGCGTCCACTGCCACGATCTTACCTTGGTAGACTGCAACGTCGGCCAAGTAATACTCTGCCGTGTTCACGTTTACCAAAGTGCCGTTTTCGATCACTAAGTCTGCGGGGAGCTTGGCTGCCCCGGCATCAATGTAGCGTCCTAGTTGTTCAACTGTTGTCAATTTAAAAACCTCTCATTTCTTTTTTGTGGCGATCTCGTCACGTTAAAGTAGTGTCATCAAGGTATTTTGGGCGGCTTACCGAGCCGTATTTGAACCCAAATGAGTCGTTTGACGGCGCCTCATTCGGTTAAAAAACAAGTTTGATTATGACTTTGGAATCACGTTCAAGACGTACAGCAAGAGTACGAATACGAAGAGCATGATCCACATGATGTAGTTGACTTCCTTGCGCCGGCCAGCAACGGTCATCAAGATTGGGTAAGTTAAGAACCCAAAGGCGATCCCGTATGAAATGTTGTAGGTCAACGGCATCCCGATCACCGTCAGGAAGGCAGGCAAGGCAATTTCAAATTGGTTCCAGTGAATCTCACTTAAAGCAGAAACCATCAGCACCCCAACTACGATCAACGCAGGTGCGGTCACTTGGTCGGTCACAACGGTCAACAGTGGTGAGAATAACATACTGAAGGCAAACAAGATCCCAGTCGTCAACGACGTCAAGCCAGTCCGGCCACCAACGGCGATCCCGGCAGATGATTCAACGTAGGCAGCTGTTGGCGTCGTCCCCATAACGGAACCGGCCAACATTGAAATGGAGTCCGCCATCAAAGCGCGGCCAATCCGAGGCATCTTGTTGTTCTTCATGATGCCCGCTTGTTGGGCCAAACCGATCAACGTACCGGCCGTATCAAAGAAGGCCACCAACAAGAAGATCAGCACAACCGCCCACATTTGCGGATCAGCGATACTTGGTAAGTGCTCGACCCCAACGCCAAAGGTTGGTTTCAAGCTAGGTGCCAGTGAAATGATACTGCTTGGCGCTTTAATCAAACCGGTCGCTAAACCTAAAACGGCCGTTGCTACTAACCCGATAAAGATGGAACCTGGCACTTTTTTAGCCATTAAGATGGCAATCACGAAAATCCCGAAAATGGTTAACCAAGTCGTTGGCACCGTAAATGAGCCAATCGCAACGAGGGATGACTTATCCGCAACGATCAAGCCGCCCCCTTGCATCCCGACGAATGCGATAAAGATACCGATCCCAGCAGCCATCGCCAGTTTCAAATCCTTTGGAATCGCATCGATCACGATTTCCCGAACTTTCAGGAAGGATAAGATTGTAAACAGCACGGACGCAACGAATACGCCGGCCATCGCCTTTTCCCAAGGAATGCCCATTCCTAAAACAAACGGAAAAGGTAAAGAACGCGTTATCGCCAAGGCTGGTGCAATGGCGATTGGGTAGTTGGCAAGAAACGCCATCAATAAACAACCAATAATTGCTGAAAGTGCGGTGGCCGTGAAGACGGCCCCTTTGTCCATCCCAGCAGCCCCTAAGATGATTGGGTTAACGAATAAAATGTAAGCCATAGACACGAACGTAGTCAGGCCGGCTAAGAGTTCGCGACCCACCGTGGTGTTTTGTTCGGAAAGATGGAAGGTCCGGTCAAGATAACTCCCATTACTTGTCGCACCGTTACTTAAATTTTGCATGAGCGTGATGATCCCCTTCGTCTGTTTGTTAAGTACAGTTCGTATTATGCCATATATTTTTAATTAACACAACATCAATATTCGTGTTTTATCGGATTGACTAGTTTGATTTACGTGTTACACTGAATATGTAATTTAAAAAACAAACAATATCATTGGAGGCATTCAGTATGAGCACCGAAGTGACGCCGGCCTTTACCCAGGGATTACCAAAAGCCGAATTGCATTTACACATTGAAGGAACCCTTGAACCCGAACTTAAGTTGAAGTTAGCCAAACGCAACCACGTTGACATTGGCCAATCGAGCATCGAAGACGTGCGGGCCACCTATCAATATGATGACTTAGCTTCCTTCTTAGCGGTCTACTACCCCGCAATGAACGTCCTGCAACACGAACAGGACTTCTACGACTTGGCCTTTGATTATCTAAAACGAGCCGCTAAGAACCACATCCGCCACGTCGAAATTTTCTTTGACCCACAAGCCCATACCAGCCGTGGCATTGCATTTGAAACGGTGATCAACGGCTTGTACCGCGCGACGGTGGACGCTCGGGCGCTCAACATCGATGCCACGCTGATCATGTGCTTCCTGCGCGACTTTTCTAAAGAGTCCGCACGCAAGACGCTTGAAGAAGCCCTTCCTTATAAGGATAAATTCGTGGGCATCGGTCTCGACTCCGATGAACACAACAACCCACCTCTGAAATTCGCTCGTCAGTACGAAGACGCTGCTGCAGCCGGCTTACACTTAACCGCCCACTGTGACATCGACCAAAAAGATTCTATTGAACATATCCGCCAAGCGCTTGAAATCATGGGCGTTGAACGACTCGACCACGGTACCAACATTGTTGAAGATCCAGATCTGGTCGACTTTGTGGCCAACCACAACATCGGCATGACCTCTTGCCCACTTTCTAACGCCTTTGTGTCACCCGAAATGAAGGGAAAGGAAGTCCTCGAACTCTTGGCTAAAGACGTCAAGGTTTCGATCCATTCCGATGATCCGCCTACTTCGGCGGCTACATCAGTGATAACTACTACGCCATTGCTGATAAGTTCAACCTCACTAAGGATCAAGTTGTCCGCCTTGCTAAAAACTCGTTTGAGACTTCTTGGATCAGCGATGAAGCTAAGGCACTTTACTTGGCTGAGATTGATGATTATGTTGCGGCGAACTAACCCGAATCCAAACTAAAAACCGGTCTCCCGACTTTCATTTCTGAAAGCCGGGAGACCGGTTTTTTTAATAAAATTAATTACTTTTCTGCCGCCAACGCTTGCTCCAAATACTGCAAGACGCCCTGCTCATTCGCAGCCGGCGCCGTATCATCACTCACCGCTTGAACGGCCGGAACAGCGTTCGCAACCGCAATTCCGCGGCCAACTTCAGCCAGCATTGGCACATCGTTACGATCATCGCCAAACGCCCACATTTCAGCGGTGCTGATGCCTAACTTATCCCCCAACGTTTGAAGACCAGTTGCCTTATTCACGCCGGGATAAACGAGATCGATACTCGTGTGCCCACTCGTCATCGGTGCCACCAACGGCCCTAACAGTTGCTTAACGTCATCGTACAGGGCCGCTAACTCATCTGCAGGGGCATTTAACGTGAACTTCACGATGTGATGTGCTGAGTCTTGAAGATCATCCACCAACGTTAACCGGTCGCAGAACTTACGAGCCGTTGCCAAAACCGGTTCTGGCTCCGTTTTACGAATGAAGGCCATTTCAGGATTACACATTGAAAAATGGTACTTCGAATCAGCCGTTAACCGTGAAATCACTTCACTAGCCACGTCATCACTAAACGTGGTCAACGCGTACGCCTGCGTTCGATCAGACACGTACGCGCCATTTTCCGCCACGTAAATCAAATCCGGATAGTCCGGAAATAGATTCGTTAGGTGGTACTTCTGGTTCCCACTCGCGATCACAAACCGAATGTTTCGATCAGCTAACTGCTGATAAATCTTGGTGAAGCGTTGATGATCGTAGTGGCCTGCATCCGTTAAGAAGGTGTGGTCAATGTCTGTCGCAATGAGTTTGGGTAGCATGGTTGAAGACTCCTTTTTTGGTCGTTGGGTTTAGTGTAACACATTGTGGGTGACGGCTTGAAACCGATGAATTATGGCCTGTATAGCGCGATTCATTTGGTTATTCAGTGTATGTTGATTGCTGTTGTTGGTAGATTGTGGTGCCGGCGACGTGCTTTCCGTCTACGTTGTTTTCGGCTTAGTTTAAACTGGTATTTCTTGGAGTTCTGGTTACCTAAGTGAAGGTTGGTTGCCTAACCGCCTTCTTGCCACCACGCCGAAATGCGCAAAACGAAGCTGAGCGTTGCATATAAGAAGAGCCAAGCAGTATTGCCCCAAACCCGGGCAATACTGCTTGGCTCTTCTTATACTCCACGCTCAAAGCGCTTCGTTTTGCGCTCTAGTCACTTAATTCCATAAACTTAGCTACAGTCGCTTCACAGATTGCTTGGTCTTCTTCAACCAATCCACCGCTGACACCGATCGCACCAACGATTTGTTCGCCGAATACCAATGGGATCCCACCGGCGAAGGATACTAAGTCGCCATCCAACATGGTTTCCATTGCGTACAATGGGGCGCCTGGTTGGATCTCTGAGCTAACTTCCTTGGTTGGTTGCTTCATTGAGATAGCTGACCAAGCCTTTTTAGGTGCCAATTGAACACTTACCAAGTTGGCGTTTGGTAAATGGTATGACATTTGAACCACGCGGTCGGCGTTCATAATGCAGAACGTTACCCCAACGCCAAGTTCGTTGGCTTTAGCGATTCCGGCATCGATTGCACTCAACATCTTGTGTGGTTCAAACAATTCAGTCATGGCATCGTAGTGCTTTTGGGCAATTTCGGTAAAATCTTGTTTGTTCATTTTGGTCTCCTCCAAGTTCGTATTAAAGAATATGCTCATATTATCACGAGAAACTTGCTAAAGCAATTAATTTTCGATTAGATTAGTAGTTTTTTCACAAAATTAATGATTAAATCCCATTTTGCCAGTTTCGCACCTTAAATTAGTGATACCGCATAATTACGGAATAAACTCAACCTTATCACTTACGCTGATTAAACAGCCAGTCTCGAACAGATGGGACCGTATAGCCGTAATCAAACGATGCCATGTGTTCCATCGCTTGCTGTGAATTTGTTAACACAGAGCCACTTGTCCAAGTGATAAAGTTGGCATTCGCCTTTTTCGCCAACATCTGATTGATCACCTGATTTTTGGTTTTAGCGCTTGCCGTGGCGGATAAGGTGCGATGCGTATACGCAACGTTACTCTGCTTCAGGTATTTGATCAACGAATTTTGTCCTGAAACCGCTGTGCTATCGCCACCCGCAACAATGTAGAAAAACTTTTGGTGTTTCAACGCCGCCAACTGTTTCACATCCCATTGCGAGGAAACGTATAACGTTGCCGCAAATAACTTCGGGTAGTGCGAATTCAAGTAGAACATCGTCATCCCACCCATGGATTGACCAGTACCATACAGGCGGTTCTGGTCAATATTGTACTGCTTCTCCAGCGATTTCAGCAGATCCAGATACGTTTGAACCTGTTTCTTCACCACGGCCGACCCCGATTGCCCCATACCACCAGAGACGGTTGAGGTGCTAAATACCGGATCAACGACAAAACTCGCGTGCTTAGCTTGTTCAGACGGTGTCGCCCAAATGACGCCACCATACCCTTGCGTAAGCCCACTCACCGTCGACTTACCAGTGACGGAATCATCATGGATAAAGCTGACCAACGGATACGCTTTGTTCTTGTTATAGTTTTCCGGAACGTACAGGTTATACTTTAACGTGACCCCAGTTTTTGTATCCTTGTACGATAACTGTTTGAATTTAGACTTTGTTTCCGATAACACCGTTTTGAGCGAACCATCAGCCTTACTGTCATCCGTACTCGTTTTCGTCATCGTTGTCTGACTCGTTTTTTTAGCTGAATTGCCACTAGAACTACTGCTTGCACTACTTTTTGATTGCGTCGTGGAACAGGCCGCCAATCCTAAACCTAACATCAGAATCGGTAGTGTTAGTAACCATTTTACCTTCATGTTTAACCGTCACCTTCTATTAGTAATAGTGACATTATGCCTAAGTTAACTGAAACTGAACTTAAAAACGAATCAAAAAAACGCTGATTGAAAAATTCTCTAATCAGCGCTACCCATTTAATTAAAGGCGCCGTTTTTAAACAGCACATAAATACCCAACAACACAAAAATCAGCGGAATCAACCAGCGCCGGTAACGCTCAATTCGCACCTGCAACGCTGGCAGGCTGGCCAACCGATAGCCGAAGTAACACCAAACCAAGGTCATCGCGCCATAAACCGCAATGATCACCCCAAGCTCCCAGTTGCTATACTGCGTGAACAATGGCACATAGATACCAATATTATCCGCACCGTTTGAGATGGTGAGCAGGCAAATTCCCAGTATGTTGCCAATCATTGAATGCTGGGCAACCACTGTTTCGGGCATGTTTTCGTTATCGGATTTGCTTTGGTAGTAGTAATCGTACCAGTATTTAACCCCTAAAATAATCGGTAGAATCCCAATCCACTTCAAGATGGACGTTGCCACTAACCCTAGACCGTAGTTGATCAGCAAGCTAATCAGCACCAAGCTGCCAATCCCTAATAGCTGACCCGCTATAATATGCCCCGTTCGGTACTTCCGGCGCTGCGTAAACAGCAACGTCAACACAATAATGTCATCTAAATCCGAACTTACAAACGATAAGATTCCCGTCAAAATTACCTGCAGCACCGTCTCCACCTCTTTGTGCTAAGTGTAACTTGTGACCCTTAAAATGCAAAGTCCTCCCGCCGAGTTTGCCAAAATGGCACTAAAATTGCGCAAATATTAGCCGTTTTCGTCACTAATATTTGACTTGTCTATCAGCATTATTTTGACTTGCCACGACTAAACGGGCTGCTCACCAAATGATGAGCAGCCCGTTTTTTAACAATGATTATTTGATTAACTTATCCCACAACACAACGTCACCCGTTGCTAACGACGCTGGGACATTAATGATCCGTTGGTTACTACTCCCACGAAACTGGAGAGTCAGGTCCATCTTAGCTTGTAAGAACCGACCATCAACCAAGATATCCAATAACTGCAAGAGTTCTCGCTTATCCTCAGACTCCTGCTTGAGTTCGTCCCAGGTGTAGCCGGTCCAGCTCCAGATATCCTTGGTATCACCAAACTCTTCGCGAACTCGGCGACATAGTTTCAGGCAAACCTGCGTATTTAAAAATGGTTCGCCACCCAATAACGTGAGGCCTTGCACGTAAGACTGACCCAAATCAGCAATAATCTGATCTTCCAGTTCCTGCGTGTAGGGTTGGCCAAAGTGGAAGTTTTGCGCCACTTTGTTGTAGCACCCCGGGCAGTTGAACTTACAACCACTCACGTAGAGACTGCACCGAACCCCTTCGCCATCCACAAAGTTAAACGGCTTATAGCTCGCGATCCGTTGGTCGCTCAACTCACTAGCCAACCACTCCTTGGGTTCGGGATTTCGTGGTAACTTAACTGATTCCGTTGTCATCTCATCACTCCTGATTACTGCCGCGCAATGTCGTTTTGGTCATTACCCAACGTCATGTGCTTGACCCGACTGGCAATTTCAACGTGGCGGCCGTGAACCATTGGCCGTTGGTTTGGATTGCCTAAATAGCCACAGGTCCGCTTTACAACATCACAGGTTGCGGGATCGTGATTGCCACACTGTGGGCATTCAAAGCCCCGGGCAGTTGGTTTAAATTCACCCTTAAAGCCACATTCAAAACACTGATCGATTGGCGTGTTAGTCCCAAGGTAGCCAATTCGGTCGTAGGCGTAATCCCACACGGCTTCTAGCGCCTTAGGGTTTTGCTTCAGGTTTGGGTATTCGCAGTAGTGAATAAACCCACCTGAGCTGTATGGCGGGTAAACTTTTTCAAAATCAATTTTTTCAAACGGCGTTGGTGCTTTCCGAACATCGTAGTGGAAACTGTTCGTATAGTATTCCTTATCCGTCACGTCTTTGATTCGGCCAAACTTCTTAATATCGGCTTGGCAGAAGGTGTTCGTCAAACTTTCAGCCGGTGTTGCGTAAACGCTGAAGTGGTAGTCGTACTCGTCACTCCACTGTTCACAGTTATCGTAGAGCGCTTTGACGACTGCAACGTAAAGGCCTTCGCCTCAGCATCGTGCTCCCAGTTAGGACCAAAGAACACCGTCCCGACTTCGTACAAGCCAATGTAGCCCAACGAAACCGTAGCCCGCTTGTTCTTGAAGAGTTCATCAACCGACTGTTCCCGGGTCAAGCGCTTGCCAAATGCCCCGTATTGATACAAAATCGGTGCATTTTCAGGCGTCGCTTGCTTGGCGCGGTTCACTTTAAAGACCAGCGCTTCCTTACAGATGGCCAAGCGTTCGTTTAAAATTGACCAGAACCGATCCTGATTACCCTTCGATTCAAGTGCAATTCGTGGCAAATTCAGCGTCACAACGCCCAAGTTCATCCGCCCGGCATTGACTTCGTTACCCTGTTCATCTTGCCAACCCTGAAGGAAACTCCGGCAACCCATTGGCGCTTTAAAGGAGCCGGTCAGTTCAACCAACTTGTCGTACATCAACACATCGGGGTACATCCGCTTCGTCGCGCATTCCACCGCCAACTGTTTGATGTCGTAATTGGGATCTTGAGGATCGAGGTTCAACCCCCGCTTAATTGAAAAGACCAACTTAGGGAAAATGGCTGTCCGCTTTTCTTGACCCAAGCCACCGATTCGCACTTTCAAAATCGATTTTTGAATCTCACGTTCGATCCAGTTCGAACCTAACCCAAAACCAAGGGTGGTAAATGGCGTTTGGCCTTGAGATGAATAAAGCGTGTTGATCTCATACTCCAACGCCTGCATCGCATCGTAGATATCTTTTCTAGTCTTTTCCTTCGCAAATTCAGCTTGGCGCTCGGCACCATCGATCCATTCCTTAGCATCCGCTAAGTGTTTCTCGTAGTTCTTCATCGCAAATGGTGCCAACAATTCGTCGACCCGGTCAGCTGAACAGCCACCATACTGGCTAGAGGCAACGTTAGCGATAATTTGAGACATTTGAGCCGTGGCCGTTTGAATGGAGTGTGGTGGTTCAACTTCGGCGTTGCCAATTTTGAAACCATGGTTCAGCATTTCCTTAAAATCAATCAAACAACAGTTAGTCATTGGACTGTATGGTTGGTAGTCCAAGTCGTGCCAGTGAATGTCACCCTTCAAGTGCGCATTGGCAACCTTTGGCGGCAACATCTTCAGCCCCATCGCCTTGGCAACTGTCCCCGCTGTCAGGTCGCGTTGCGTGTTGAACACGTTGCTGTCCTTATTGGCGTTTTCGTTGACCACCGTTGAATCCTTTTTTAATAGCTTTTGAATCGTGAAGTTGATATCGGTCGCTTGATTACGCTTTAAGTCCTTTTGCGTCCGGTAGTTAATGTAAGCTTTCGCCCAATCGAACTGTTGCCGTTCAATCAGTTCGTGCTCCACAATGTTTTGGAGTTCGTAAATCTTAACGTCGGTCTGGAACCGGTTCGTGACTTCAGTTAAAACGGCCCCCAACACGTCATCAATATCGTGTTGATCATCCGGCGTCAACGCCGCGGTCGTCGACTTGGCCGCCCGTTCAATGGCCCGTTCAATTTTTGCTAAATCAAATTCCACGTGCCGACCATCGCGCTTCACAACGCTCAAAGTCGCAATTCCCCTAGTCTTTGGTTCTTGCATGGTATCCACTCCCATCTCTCATCTCAATTAACAGTTACGACCATCATAGCGACTTTTACGGTTGGGTTCAACTACATATTGTGGTCAACTCAGTCGAAATACTCGCCATAAATACAAGATGTAGAATTATTCTGGATTGAAACTAGAATTTCGTCCAGCAATCGAGTGGGTGGTATTCTGAAATTAGATGAGATTGTTGGAAATATTCTTTAGGGTGTTACTAACGTTTGTGTTTAGGTTAACGCGATTTAGGTGTTGGCTGTTTGTCGGCGCTTCGCTTGCCAAAACCGCATGAAAACTGGCGCGCTCAGACTACAAAATTCGGCATCGCTTAAACTGTTATTTCCGGGGTTCCTTAAGTGACTGGAGCTTGTCAACCACGCACTTTCTGGCCACCACGCCGAATGGCAGATAGGCTTCTGACTTCGTCGAGTCGTGCTGCGCGAGGCAAAAAGCTATGTGAAAAGGCTCTAAGCCAAACTACCAAAACCCGGTAGTTTAACTTAGAGCCCTTTCCACGCCGCCTTCTAACCGCCTCGCTCCGCACACTATTTTCGCACACTAACCTTCCATCATCGTCCCCTGAATCGTAATCGCATCACGACCATTTTCCTTCGAATGATAGAGGTTCTTATCCGCTCGGCGATAAATTTCCAAACAGCCTTCATCTTTAAGACTGCTATAATCACAACCAATCGAAATCGTCCAGTTGATCGTTGTTTTCGGTAGCATCAACCGCTGTTGCCGAATCTTCGTTTGAATCTGTTGACACAACCGTCGTGTCCAGAGTTCATCACCAGGTTTAACTGGTAGCAAAATCCCGAATTCTTCACCGCCAACCCGATAGGCATAGGCATCCGGATCGGCTTCTTTCGCCAACTCATTAAGCGCCGTGGCAGTTTGCTTGAGGACAGAATTGCCAACCAAGTGACCATAAGTGTCATTGATGGCTTTAAAGTGGTCAATATCCATCATGACTAGAATAAATTGATTCTGGGTTTCCTTGAACTCATCGTACTGTTGACTCAAATCATTATTGAAGGCCCGAAAGTTCTTAATCCCGGTTAAATCATCAAAATTAGCTTGCTTGGTCAGCATCAGTTCGCGATTATATCTCGCCGCAACCGAACGTTAAAGGCGTTGACTAAAATAAACTGGCCACTAAAGATGGCGAAGTTAACGGCCCAGTCACCAAGCTGATCACCGTCAGTTGCGGTCCCAACCGCGATCCAAACAGGAATGCACATGACCACCGCACTCAGGTAAATTTGCCAAACGTGCTTAAGCAACTGCTCACCAAAGTGCGAAATCACCATTGCAATGGCCAAGGCCGCAATCAATGTCGGCCATGAATACCAATATGAAAAGAAGCCCCGCTCCCAGTAGAATAGCAGACCAACGCCGATCAAGAATCCCCGACCAACACTGGATCGAACTGTGACGGCCATAAAAATGTAAAGTATCAATTGAATGTTCAAAAACGTCCAATCAAATGAATAGGCGCCCGACCCAATATTTTTAAAGGTCACGACTTCAGTGTGCAAAAAGAGCAGCATCGCAAAGAGAAAGCTTGCCAATACTGTGTCCACTAGCACTGACGGGTGTGTTGCGATATTAACTTATCTTCCAGCCACTTTGAAAGGGCAATGACGCCCAGTATCAGGAAGAGATTACCAAATTGAAATTCATAGTACATCTCGTGTGCTCCTTAGCGGTAACGCCTATCCGGTCGTCATCCCGACTAAACCGGTCGTATATATCATGTCTACCCTTTAATATACGCTACTGATTATATATTTCAAGCGATTTCATAAATTCGTTTAACCGTGACGTGCCGCTAAATCAGGCCGCAAAAAAACACCCACCGGTTCGATAAGAATTTAGTGGGTGTTTTCAAAATAAAAACCTTAACTAGCCGTCTTAACTAACTGATCAATAAAGTACTGATGGAACCGGTGATCCGCCGTCAGTTCTGGATGGAACGCGGTTACTAAGATGTTACCCTGAACCGCGGCAACAATCCGACCATCCGGCAACGTTGCCAACGGTTTGGCAGCATCACCAACAGTTTCAAAATACGGTGCTCTTATGAAAACGCCATGAAATGGTTTTGACCAGCCCGCCACGTTAATGTCGGCTTCAAAACTTTCTCGCTGGCGACCAAACCCGTTGCGAATCATGGTGCCTTTAATGCCATTTAACGATTCGGGTTGCGCTAACAATACCAACCCCGCACAGGTCCCGAAAATTGGAAAGCCCTGCTTAACGAGTTCTTGCAGTGGTGCCAGCAGGTTTTCGCGCACCAGTAACTTCCGAATCGTAGTACTCTCACCACCGGGCAACACTAGCCCGTCTAACCCGGCTAAGTCAGCCGGTGTTTTTACTGGTCGGCCCGTTACGCCACACTGTTGCAGTTGCGCCAGGTGCTCACTCACAGCGCCCTGTAACGCTAATACGCCAATTTTCATGTTGTCATCCCCTCACTAGATCCCGCGGTCAGCCATCTTTTGGTCATCCGTCAACGTTGAGATTTCGATGCCCTTCATTGGGTTACCGAGATTCTCCGATACTTTGGCAATCAACGCGTAATCGGTTGGGTGCGCCGTAGCGGTCACAATAGCCTTCGCAAATTTCGCTGGGTTCTCAGACTTAAAGATCCCTGACCCAACGAAGATGCCATCGGCGCCCAAATTCATCATCAACGCGGCATCTGCTGGGGTTGAGACACCGCCAGCCGCAAAGTTAACTACGGGCAACTTCCCAGTGTCATGAACTTCTTTCACCAAGTCGTAAGGCGCCCGCAAATCCCGCGCAATCGTCATCAACTGGGCCTCTGTAGCCCCAACCACGTGGCTGATTTGTTGATTGACCTTTTCCATGTGCCGAACCGCTTCAATGATGTTGCCGGTCCCGGGTTCCCCCTTTGTCCGTAACATTGAGGCACCCTCACCAATTCGCCGAAGGGCTTCACCAAGGTTGCGGCAGCCGCAAACAAACGGCACCGTGTAATCGTCTTTTTTAATGTGGTACTGGTCATCGGCTGGGGTTAGGACTTCACTTTCATCAATGTAGTCAACGCCAATGGCTTCCAAGATGCGCGCTTCGGCAATGTGGCCGATTCGAACCTTGGCCATCACAGGAATCGTCACCGCGTCCATAATCGACTTGATCATCGCGGGGTCAGACATTCTGGCAACCCCGCCAGCGGCGCGAATATCTGAGGGCACCCGTTCAAGGGCCATCACGGCAACGGCGCCGGCTGCTTCCGCCACCTTAGCCTGCTCGACATTGGCAACGTCCATGATGACGCCACCCTTTTGCATTTGTGCCATACCACGTTTTACAGTTGTTGTTCCAGTTTCTGTCATAATTGAATCCCTCCAGCGCTTAAATTTTAAGTTTATGTTAGGCTGGAAGACAGATAATAAAAACCACCAATTGGTTGGTATTTTTACCACCCAATTTTAGAAAGGATATCCGTATGAACTGGCAATTACCCGCAACCCATCAATCACTCTACTTACGCGTCATCGCGCTGATCACCCACGCCATTGAAACCGGCGCCCTGCTTCCCGGCGAAAAACTTCCCGCTGAACGGCAATTGGCCGAAAAACTCGTGGTGAACCGCTCAACGATTCAGCACGCCCTCAACGAACTGGTCAGTAACGGGCTCCTCGTTCGCAAGGTCGGTAGTGGCACCTGGGTCAGCACCGACAAGTGGGGCGTGCTCCCCGAAAACGTGAACTGGCAGAACTACCTGTCCACGAACCGGTTCGGCGATCCCGCCAATTACCTGACTCGCTTACGGGCGATGGAAACCGAACCCGATGTCATTAATCTGGCCCACTTTAACATCTCCCCAGAACTGGCTTTGCCAATCTCACTCAATCACGTTTCCGCTGAACAGCTGATCGACCAAGAAACCAGCGTTAATTTAAGTGGCGCAACAGTCCTCAAACGGCAACTCGTTCAGCACCTAACTCCCCTGCTCCAGCAAGCTATTCAACCCGATCAAATTCTCATCACTTCAGGCGCCCAACAAGCCTTTTACCTCATCACGCAAGGCCTCCTATCTTACGGGGACGCAATTGCGATTGAAAAGCCCTCCTACTTCTACCAACTGGCGCTCTTTCAAGTGGCCGGCATCCGGGTATTTGGCATCCCGCTCCAACCAGATGGCAGTCTCGACCTCGTGGCATTGCAGAAAGCCTACTATAAGCACCACTTTCGCTTCCTATTCGTGAACCCCAATGGTCAAAATCCAACCGGGATGGCGATGCCCCTTGCCAAACGCCGCGCACTGATCAAAGTTTGCCAGCAACTAAAACTGCCAATCGTGGAAGACGACCCCTTTGGCATTAGCAACGCCCTTAACCCAACGTCACCAATCGTGCCACTGAAGGCGTTGGATCCTAATAACGTGCTTTACGTTGGCTCACTGTCGTCCCTTGTTGGGAGCCATACTCGAATCGGCTGGTTGCTGGCGCCCGCTTCCTTGGTAACGCGCTTAGCCGACATTCGCCAGCAAATGGAAGCCGGTATGAGTATTTTCCCTCAACTTATCGCCACTCAGTTCCTCGCCCAACCCAATCTCGCTGACCAGGTCAACCAGCAAACCGCCCAACTCCGTCAACGAACGCAGTGGCTCCATACAGCGCTCCAACCACTAGCCGATGACGATCAATTAACGTATCAGCAGCCAACCGTTGATGGCAGCAGCTTTTGGGTGCAGTTAAACGTTAATCGGTCGCTCACCGCCGCAGACTACGACCAGTTTTTAACGCACCAAGTGCTCGTTCGCCCCGACTTCTTGTTTGGGGCCCACCAGAACCACATCCGGCTGGGAGTTGCCTACTTCACAAAAACGCAAATTTCAGAGCTTCGGACCCGGTTAACGCAGATTTTGACGCATTTTAACACGCAATCTGAAAATCCGCTGTGAGTTAGGACTAGTTTCTCGCTGTAATCTTTGTTATCATGTTAGCCGCATGGTCAGTTAAGGGCCTTGACGGCTACGCCCGTTTTAAGCTCACTTTAAGTTACCATTGGTAGCCTTGATAGGTTATCGTTTCAGCAATTTTTAAATCATTAACTCATTATTGATAGTCAATTAAAGATCGGAGTGACACACGTTGCAAGCTCAAGCTGTTCAAGCGCAAAAAAAGAAGCGTCGACACCTTTATGAGGTCGACTTTATGCGGATCTTCTTCATTTTCGGGGTGTTATTAAACCATTCCACCACCGTTTTTCTTCACGAGATGAGTTCAACGGGCTGGGAACATCTGGCCCTGCTGTCGACCCACTTGATGTTGCACTTTACCCGAATGGGCTTCATGTTCATGACCGGCCTCGTGCTGACGTTGAGTTACTACAACCGAAACGACTGGCCAACCTTCTTCAAAAAGCGGTTCGCCGGTTCCGGTTGGCCGTACCTGTTGTGGAACTTCTTCCTATTATTAGCCATGATGGTCTTCTCTGATCCCCATCTGGCCAATCTCTCAGTGTTCAGCCAAACCTACTTCGATGCCATCATCCACGGTGATCGTTTCTACCTCTACTATATCCTGATCACGCTGCAGTTATACATCATCTATCCGCTGATCGTCACGCTGTTCAAACGGCTGTATAACTATCATAACTGGATCCTCGGCATCAGTTTTACGATTCAGATGATCTTGATGTTTGTAATCAAATACGTCTATCCACACATCGACAAAACCCACTGGCTCTGGTGGTTCCAATCCTACGGGGTCAACGTCTTCACCTACCAGTTCTTCTTCATCTTCGGGACGTACACCATGTTGCACTACAATGATATGTGGGCGTTTATCCAGCGCCACATTAAACTCATCGCCACGTTCACCATCGCAATGGGGCTGGGAACGGTGCTCTACTACACTTGGGACACCAAGATCATGGGCTTCAGCAGCGCCGCAGCCTTGTCGCCTCACCAACCCTACATGCTGGTTTACGATACGTTGATGATCATCTTCGTCTTTTGGATTGGTAAATGCTACGCGTACTGGCGCGAACACGGCATCTGGCCTTGGTTTGAAGCCTTCATCAAAACTGGCGCCACCATCAGTTTCGGGATCTACCTTGACCAAACGCTGGGGCTCAACATCTTGACCCGAATCGTCAGTTACTTCAACCTGCCTGATTGGGGCTTCCTACTACTCATTCCCGTTGGCTACGCCTTCGCGTTAGCGGTTTCCTTCCTCATCGCGCTCTTCTGTTATAAAGTGCCGCCATTCGGCATCTTCATTGGCCGACCACAGTGGCACATTTTGAAGAAGAACCGGGATGCGGCGAAAGCGAGAGCGGCACGCAAAGCGTTGGAATCTAAATAATTAATTTGCTTGAAAAAAACACCCAACAAATCCAACACTAATAAAGGCACCGCGGACCGCAAACGTCCGTGGTGCCTTTATTAGTAGCTTAATTTCAAACCCGTTACTCGGTCGCCGCATCCCCCTGCGCCCGCACACAGTTACGCCCGCTCTGCTTGGCGGCGTACAGGTTACGGTCAGCCTTCTTGTACACGTCATTGGCACTGTAATCGCCAGCCTCCACACGTGCCTGTCCAATTGAACACGTGATGGTCAGGTTCGGATCAGCATCCGGGAATCGCACCAACGTCAGCAAATACAGGAACCGTTCACCAATCGCCACCGCCTGTTCGTGGGTCAACTGCGTGTGGGCGATGATGGCAAACTCCTCGCCACCCAGCCGGTATGCGGTCGCGGGAAACGGTAAGGTCACAGCGAACGAATCGAGCTCCAGAGCCAGCTGCCGCAAGACCACGTTACCCGCCGGATGGCCGTACGTGTCGTTGATGTGTTTGAAATGATCGAGGTCGCCTTCAAAAACGGAGTACTGCTTGCCGTCCTTTTGAAATTGAGCAAATAGTTGGTCGAGTTCCTTATTGAACGTGCCGAAGTTTTGCACGCCGGTTAGCTCGTCAATCGTACTCAGCGCGTGCAGCTTATCCGTCCGCTGCCGGGTTGCGCGCATGAGTTCATCGAAGGTCAAAGACAAAGTGCCAAGCACCAACAGTGTCACCAGCTGTTGTGCCCAGAATAGCGAGTCGGTTTCAGCCACATTGACATCACTAACCAGTACTGCCACACCAAATACAACCAGCGCAATGACATTCATAGTGAGGTGTTGCGTCATTTGCCGCGCGAACCGCTGTGTTAAGAAGATCAGCACGACCGCAAGCACCACACCGACCGCGGAAAAAACCGACACCCGCGCGCCGAGCCAAAGATAAAGCACTACGATCAGCACTGCGCTGAGAAGCGCTGGCCAACGAATTCCCTGCTGCAGGTTGACCATGTACAGCGTGACGATCAACATGACCAGATATGGTCCTGCGCCCGGGTCGCGCCAAATCTGCGCGACTAGAAAGACCAGGAACACGCCCCCAGCGATGTACGTCAGCATTCGGTTATGCGCGATGACAAACGGGGTTGCTGTACTGGCATTCAACCAGTAAAGAAACGAAATTGCGCCGACCATCACCAACAAGCCGCTGCCCAGCGTCAATAGATATGTCATAATACTCCCGGTTACAACCATAAACTGCTTCACTCCAGTACATCTACAAGTAAGGATGCAGGCCTGAATTACGCCCGCACCACAGACTCCGTTTTTTCAAAAACGTTTTTCACAAACTGTCGCTTATAGTTTATATATTAGCACAAAGCGTGGGGACGAGTAACTAGTCCCCACGCCGGATGTGGTATTGGCGTCAAAAGTGAAACTAACGCAAATCATTCATGAGTCATCCAGCCTAAGTCGTTGGCAACCTGCTGCAGATTACCGTCGCGGTACGCGCCGCCAAGTACTGCCTTGACTGTTGCCATTACAAATCGGCAAGACGCTCGAACTTTCAGGCAACGAAATTCGGCGCCACCTAAACTTGTTCTTTCTAGGGTTCCTGAGGTTTCAGGTATTTGTCAACCACGTCCTTTCTGGCCACTACGCCGAATAGTGCTCCGCACACTACCCCCGAACACCACATCACTAAAAAATGATAATCAGTAACATATTTAATATAGTACGATACACTTTTACCCATAATTAACCGTTTTCGATAGTGCTATCAACCACTTTCTCCGGTTTTAGACCTGAATTTGGCAATATTACAAAAATTACAGAATTTTGAAATATTGTCATAGTCTGACGCACGTTCTTAAGGTCACTGACATTCGAGGGTAACACCCCGCCTGTAGACTGTGTCGTGTTGATTGATATTGATCGACACATTGAAGAGACCGATTTGGTTCTAAATAATAGGAGTGTATATTCTTGAATAAATTAGTAACGACTATCTTAGCCACTTCCGCAGCAGCTTTAGGCTTGTTCTTTGCCGGCACTAGCGCAAGTGCATCTACGACCTACACTGTTAAGTCAGGCGACTCAGTTTGGGCGATTTCGCAAAACTTCAACACCACGATCAACGCTATCGAAACTGCTAACAACATCAACAACCACTTGATCATCGCTGGCGAAAAGTTGACGATTCCTGATGGCTCAACGACAACTAGTACGACTACCGCTACTAACAATGCGGCAGCCACTACGTCATCAAACCAGGCTGCAACTTCAACTTACAGCCAACCAGCAACGTCAACGCAATCAAACACCACTAGCAACACGACCACTTCAAACAGCTCAAGCTACGGCAGCAGCTCACAAAGTGCCGTGTTAAGCCAAATGGCTGCTAGAACCGGTGTTTCTGCTTCAACTTGGAACGCCATCATCACCCGTGAATCAAACTGGCAATCTGGTGTTGTGAACAGCACTAGTGGCGCCTACGGGTTATTCCAAAACATGCACATCAGCAGCGGCGATGTTCAATCACAAATTGACGCAGCCGTTAGCTTGTACAACACTCAAGGTTTAAGCGCCTGGGGTTACTAAAATTTAAATTTAACTCAAAAAAGCGCCTCTCGAGTAATCGAGAAGCGCTTTTTTTGTGTTAAATTACGATACCGTTGCTGATTTGGTCATCGTCTTAGCTAACAGCCAACCAACGATCACACCGATAACGGCTGGCACTGTCCAACCTAAACCGATACTGAAGCCCGGTAACCACTCACCCAACTTCAACGTTGCCGCGACAACACCAGTGTGTAGGTTAGCCGGCAACGCATTTAGCCCATCCAACAACGCTGGAATTACCGTAAACAGCGTCACCGTTCCGAACAGCCAGCGTGATTCGCCCAGAACTGGCGTTAGTAACCCTAATAGGATCAACGTAATCGCTAACGGATAAATGAAGTACAAGATTGGCGTTGAGAATAACAATAGCCGATCTAAGCCAACATTAGCGAAGATTAACGGTACGGCGCTCGCTAACGCAATCAGCACTGCGTAAGGCACCTTGGGGAAGAGTTCCTTGAAGGTGTCCCCAAACGCCGTAATCAAGCCGATAGCGGTCTTTAAACAGGCTAGGATGACTAACACCATCAACAAGACGTTCCCGAAACTGCCAAAGTAGGCGTGGGCCACGTTGGCGAGAATCGGGCCGCCATTCGCTGCCCGTGAGAACGTGCCAAGCGCATTTCGCCCCAGTAGTGCTAACAGGCCGTAAATAATCGCCATCAGCGCTACTGCAAGACTCCCAGCCCGAATCGTATCCTTGGCAATTTGTCCCGGTTGTGTGACGCCAAGACCTTAAGTGCATTGACCACGATGATACCAAATGCCAACGCGGCTAGCGCATCCATCGTCGAATAACCGGCCGTAAAGCCCGCAACTAACGGCACACTAGCGTAATCGCCAACCGCCGCTTGTCCATGTCCCATCGGTTTGATGATGACCATCACCAATAAAATGGCCAGCAACACTAAGAAAGCCGGCGTGAGCACCTTACCCACGTATACCATAATCTGGCTTGGCTTCCGCGCAAACAGCCAAGCAATCAGGAAGAAGGCAACTGAATAAATCAGTAAGCTACTACTTTGATGCGCTGAACTGATAAACGGACTCAGACCAACTTCAAACGAAATTGAAGCCAACCGAGGTAGCGCGAATAACGGCCCGATACACATATACAATAGAATGGTAAAGCAGTACGCGTATAGCCGCCCAACTTTTTGGGCTAACGTGAACACGCCATCCGTCTTAGTGACTCCAATGGCCGCCACGCCTAATAGCGGTAAGCCAACACCAGAGACCAAAAAGCCAATCAACGCTGGCCAAAACTGAGTCCCCGCCTGTTGCCCCACGAACACCGGAAAAATCAAGTTGCCGGCGCCAAAGAACATCCCGAACAACATCATGCCAATGAAGATCAGGTTTTTGGTGCTAAGTTTCTGAGTTTCCATATCACTTCTCCTTGTCTCCGCCCAGCGGCAACTACTGACGACATTTGCTGTCACCCTAATGCCAGGTGCTGGACGCCAATTCAACGACCCGTTACATAATTCAAAAACATTATACCGGTCGGAAACGATAAAGGCGTTGGAAACGAATTAGAAATTTAGGGAAATCTCATAACTTTAATTAATTTGTTTATTCAGGCAGCTGATTAATCGTACTCCCTTCTCCATACAGCGACTCCCAGTCTGTTGTAAATTGCGCAACCGCATCGTTAATCGCCGGCGTCCCCAAAGCTTGGTCAATGAGTTCCGGGCCCATCGTTACCGCCTGCGCACCAGCGGTGAAGGCATCGTTAACCTGCTGAACCGTATGGAAACTAGCTGCTAAGATTTTAGTTGCGGCATGGTCGCGTTCAATTTGAGCTGCCAAATGCGCAATAACCTGATTCGCATCGATATTCATATTAACCATCCGATTAACGTATGGCGCAAGGTAGTCAGCACCGGCCGCAATCGCTAAACGCCCTTGAAATTCACTATAAATTGCCGTAGCCGTCACGTGACCACCCTCCGCCTTCAACTGCTTCATGGCAGCTAAACCGGCCGCATTTGTCGGTATCTTAATATAGGTCGCCGAGTCAACTTCAGTCATGATGCGGTGCGCATCGGCTAAAATTCCCGCCGTTGTCTGCCCCACCGCTTGAACGTGTAATGTCCGTTCATCACCGATCAACCGGCGAATTTGGCGCAAATGTTCAAAAAAGTCATCAACCTTGCCTTCTCGACGAACGATCGTTGGGTTAGACGTCACGCCCGCCAATGGTAAGTCCCGAACGCCCTTTTCAATTGCTGCTAAGTTGATTGTATCTAATAACCATTCCATTATCTTCACCTCATTGATCGGTAGCCAGCGCTAAAATGCGGGTCGCCGTTTCTTCATCCGTAACTAATGTGTTTAACACGTGCATCTCCATCAACGTCTTGATGGAGGCTGCCTTTGTCAGTGACCGAGCGACCCCGATACTGTGTGGTGCTCGTTTCAGCTCCGCAAGGGAAATCGCAATCGTTCGGTTTAAAAGATCACCTGTCAACACCTTGCCGTTTCGGTCGTAAAACGTACAACAACAGTCCCCAATCGCTTGCCGCTCACGCAGTAGGTCAATATCAGCTGGCTGTAATAAATCTCGCCAACGACTTGTCGTTTTCGTCATGGGGCCGCCAATGCCAACAACTGCAATGTCTAGCTTTTGCCAGTAATCCTGAATATCCCGAAAGTACTGTGAACTAATAATGCCATCGCGGATATACTGCGTTTCCTGAACCGCAGCCGCATCCACAAATAAACTCCGTCCACCAAATTGATGAGCCGCATCGTATACGATGCCGTTAACGTGATACTGCGCATTAGACGGGCTGGGGCCGCCAACTAATGGCACAAAAACGGCATCGGTTTTCATTGGGTGTTCTAGCTGTCCCACCATGCCGGACAAGGTGCTGCCCCAAGCGAACCCCACAACATTGTGGGGCCGAATAATTTGTTTTAAATACTGGGCTGCCGCTGCCGCCAACCGTTGATCCTTCTGGGCAACTGTTTCACCTTCAAAATTGGGGACCACCACGACCTGACGTAGACCGAAAGTCGTCTTCAACGTGGTTTCTAGCTGAAACAGTTCTGCATTAAAATCATTGATCTGAATCGTAACGACCCCAGTTTCACGCGCTTGTTTGAGTAACCGGCTAATCGTGGTTCGATATAAATCAAGCTCTTTGGCAATGGTCGCTTGCGTCTGGTTTTTGACGTAGTACAGGTAGGCCACTTTAGCAAGTAACGCCCGTTTTTCCGCTTTCACTCCTCATCACCTTCTCTTAAATGTAAATAACAATTTCACAATGTAGCTAAGAAAACGATTTCTAAACAAAATTTCCTATTCTAACATCTCTTTGTATAAAATGACTTATCCGGATTAATATTTTTTCGAACGATTGCTCATATTCGTTGTTATATCAACCTTTACCATCAGAGTAACTCCTTAAAGTTTATCACAATTGCACACTTTATTCTAAAATAGTTTAATTGCACATTTGAGCTTTTTATCATCGAAATAATCGCCCTATCACTTCATAAACGCCTTTAAATCAATAATCTAACGTTAAAGAAATAATTTAAGCTACCAAAACCATTTCAACATTGAACAATTCATCACATAATAAAGTCATTAAAGCCTTAGGAGGAATTCATCATGGATAAGATTTTTGGTAGCCCATCGACTTACATTCAAGGACCAGGTGCCCTTTACGATAGTGCGGAGCACTTGAAGAAATTTGGTACCAAAGCCGTTTTGTTAGCTGACGAGATTGTTTATAAAATCGTTGGTACTGACTTCTTGGCCTACTTGGAAAAGAACGGCATCACGGTTAAGAAGGTCGTCTTTGGTGGCGAAGCTTCCGAAGAAGAAGTTACCCGTGTTGGCGGTATCGGTAAGGAATTTGGCGCTGAAATGATTATTGGGTTAGGCGGCGGGAAAACTCTTGATAGTGCCAAGGCCATTGGCGATGACTTACACATTGCCGTTGTGATTTTGCCAACCTTAGCCTCAACCGACGCCCCATGTTCACGGTTGTCCGTTATCTACACCCCAGCCGGTGAATTCTCTAAATACCGCTTCTACAGCAAGAACCCCGACCTTGTGTTAGTTGACACCAAAGTTGTTGCTGGTGCCCCAGCTTCTCTGTTTGCTTCAGGGATTGCTGATGCATTGGCCACTAACGTTGAAGCCCAAGCTGTTGCGTTAGGCAAAGGTAAAACCATGTTAGGTGCCAACCAAACCTTAGTCGGTAATGCGATTGCCGAAAAATGCGAAGAAACCTTATTTGAATACGGGATGGAAGCCTACGTTGCTGTTAAATCTCACGTTACATCCAAAGCTTTGGACAAGGTTGTTGAAGCCAACACCTTAATGAGTGGGGTCGGTTTCGAAAGTGGTGGTTTATCAGCTGCTCATGCCATCCATAACGGGTTAACCGCCCTTCACGGTGACATTCACAAGAAGTCTCATGGCGAAAAAGTGGCCTTCGGGACCCTGTCACAACTCTTCTTGGAAGGTGCCGATCAAAAGAAAATTGATAAGTTCCTTGAACTATACTTGAAGTTAGACCTGCCAACCACTTTCGCCGACCTCAACATTCCAAACGTCAGCGATGAAGACTTACTGAAAGTTGGGACGTTATCGTGTGCCGATGGCGATACGATGCAAGAAATGCCATTTACCGTTGAACCAGAAGACGTCGTTGAAGCGATGAAGGCAGCTGATGCTTACGCTACCTATGTTAAAGCTAACTGTTAATTGACAATTAATCCTAAAATGACGCCCGTAACCTGTTTACGCGCGTCATTTTTAGTGGAAATCAGTGCTTTTCAAGCTTAAATCAACTAAAATGACCCTAATGAGAGGGGCTGAGACGTTCTCACCCTTCTCAACTCAAACAGAAAAGGATGTGTCATGATGAAAGTCATCAACGTAGAATTAGCCGTTATCCCAGGTAAGCAAGCCGCTTACGAAAGCTTCATTGCAGAATTAGTCAAGGGTTCAAGAGCCGAAGCCGGTAACGTCAGCTACGACCACTTCAAGAAGGTCGACAGCGATACCGATTACGAAATCATCGAACATTGGCGCGATGCCGATGCCGTGGAATCACACAACGGTACCGAACATTTCCAAAAATTCTTAGCCGGCGTTGGTGACTTTTTGACGCAGGATCCGGTGATTATTCGAATGGACGCCTAGAGCGCGGAGAAAAGCGGTTAAAGAGTGGAGCACAAGCCTGCCTGCCATAAGTCCTGGTTTTGGGGACTTGTGGTAGGCAGGGCTTGTGTGCAACTCTTTGCTTTTCGGAGCGCATTTCGGCGTGGTTGCCTAAAAATACCCTGCTGCCAAACTTCACAATCATCCCGATTATCCGGAAAATGATAGTCACAAAAAACGCCGAAATCAACACAACAGCAACGCTCGTCGCCCCACCCTCACAACAAACCAAAAGCGGTGCAACTCCCACTCAGAAGTTGCACCGCTTTTTCATTCTCATTCCTCGACCTCCAACGCATCAACATTAAACAACTCCTGAAAGTACGCATTCATCCGCGCCTCATCCACATCCAACTGAAAATCACGTTGCCATTCAAAGAAACTAAACCCGTTATTCACCAACGTATACGACAACAACGCTTTGGGCACGTCCGACTTAAACGTCACGTCCTGAAAGCACTCCATGTAGTAGTTATAAAAATACTGCCGAAACACCCACTGGAAACTGGCATCATCCATTTGCTTCACATTAATAGCCGATAGCGGTGCCTTCACCACCTTGGGAAATACCGAAAATGGCTGACGAATCAATTCCGCCACTGAAATCTGGTCACTGTTCGCCGTCAATTCTTTAAATACGTCGTACAACAGATCCGCCTTATCGTGGTAGTGCTTATAAAACGTTGCCCGGTTCACCAACGCCGTTTCACAAAGGGCCTTCACGGTAACCTTTGAAAAGGGCTCCTGCAATAGTGCCGCTTGAAGTGTCTGTTGCAACACCCGCTTGGTTTTTCGAACCCGTAAATCTTGATCATTCACTATAATCACCGTCCCGGAAATAATCATCATTTATTTAATCTGTATGGTTAACTAAACAGATGCTGTTCACTGATGAGCATCTATATTGTACCGTACTCCCCCGACCTTTTATAATAAAGCTAACAGCAAATTAACTTTTAGGAGGTCATCACTATGTCAACTCGTTTATTGGATAAAGTCGCTATCATCACCGGTGCTGGTTCAGGAATGGGCAAGTCAATCGCCATCGCCTACGCCAACGAAGGCGCCAAGGTCGTGCTCGCCGACGTGAACGCCACCACCCTTGACGAAGTCGTTACTGAAATTACCGCATCTGGTCATTCAGCTACCAGCGTGGTTGCTGATATGTCGAAGTCAGCTGATATTAAAGCACTTATCGAAACTGCCGTAAATACTTACGGTCAACTCGATATTCTGGTCAATAACGCTGGTATTATGGACAACTTTAAAACCGTGGGCAACGTCACCGATGACCTCTGGGATAAAGTGATTGCCATCAACTTAACTGGGCCATTCCAAGCCTGTCGGGAAGCCATCAACGTGATGAAGGATCAGAAAAATGGTGGCATCATTATCAACAATGCCTCAGTCGGTGGCCTCTATGGTGCTCGTGGTGGCGCCGCCTACGCTGCTTCGAAGCACGGTTTGGTTGGGTTAACCAAGAACATCGCTGCCACTTACGGTACCTTTGGCAACATCCGTTGCAACGCGATCGCGCCAGGTGGCGTGGCAACCAACATCGGCAACACAATCACCGACCCCGATCCACTAGGCGGTCAAGCCATTGCGGCAGCCGGCTCAATGGATGCGCCAATGGGCCAGCCGGAGCAAATCGCAGCCGTGGCGGTCTTCTTAGCCAGCGATGAATCGTCCTTCGTGAACGGCGACATTATTAAAGCCGATGGTGGCTGGACTGCCCGGTAAATTCCAATCAATAATCAAAAGCACCAAGAACGCCTTAAACGGGAATTCTTGGTGCTTTTGATTGTCCGCTAGCATCTCTCCGTCAGCGTGGTACACTGAATTTATCAAGAAAGGACCGACTGCATTTTGAAGATTCAAGAAGGTTACATGCCGTTTCACGAGTACCAGACCTACTACCGCATCGTGGGGGAACCCAACCCAGACAAGGCGCCGTTATTACTGATTCATGGTGGCCCCGGGTCATCGCACAACTACTTTGAACTGATCGACGACTACGCCAAAACTGGCCGTCAGCTGATCATGTACGACCAAGTGGGCTGTGGCAAGTCCTCGCTTCCCGAAGATGAAAGCATCTACGTCAAGGAAACTTGGGCGGAAGAGTTAATTGCGTTACGCAAATACCTCCACTTAGACCAAGTGCACATGCTGGGGCAATCCTGGGGTGGCATGCTGGAAATGTACTACCTGACACAGTTTGACCCAGAGGGCATCAAGAGTGTCATGATCGACGGCTCCCCGGCTTCCATCAAGCTCTGGACGCAAGAACAGCACCGCCTGATCTCCTACCTCAGCTACGAAGACCGCGCCGCCATTGCCGAAGCAGAACGAACCGGTAATTTCAGCGGGCCAAAATACCTGGCTGCCAACGACCGCTACATGGAGCGTTACTGCTGGGACGATCCCGATGAAAACTCACCGGAACCGCTCCGTCGGCCAACCAACGGTAAGCGTGCTAGTTTGATTGCTGAAGGCCCCAATGAATTTACCGAAAACGGGACAATCAGTGACTACGACGTGACCGATGACCTGCATAAGATCCACGTGCCCGTTTTAGTGACCAGCGGGACCGACGACCTTTGCACACCACTGGTTGCGAAGTCCGTGGTTGACCACATTCCGGGCGCTAAGTGGCACCTGTTTGCGAACAGCCGGCACCTTGCGCTGTTGGATCAACATGATGAATTTATCAGCGTTTTGGATAACTGGTTAACGCAAAACGACTAACTAAAAAACGACTTCCCGAAACACATTCGAGGAGTCGTTTTTGATTAGTCACGTTCATTTAATAAGGTCGCCAATTTCACCGTTGTGTTCCGATTACGGATCGACACCTGCTTGTAGAACGGCGTGCCCATAAGCTTCGCAAACGCCGACTGGTGGTAATGCACCTTTTGCGGCGCGCACCAGAAAATCACGTGGTCGGTGATCACCGCTTGGTCCAAGTCGGTCAAGCTACTCAAAATATCAGCGTCAAATTCAATCTGATACCCCGGTAGTTTGAATAACGCGTTGTGCCGCCGGTCGTCCGCCGCCTGCCACCAATCCGGCGCTTGCGCGATTTCAGCCAAATAAGCCGCCTTCGTCAACACTAAGTGGTCGATTGAAAAGTCGTAATGCGCGGCCAGCACATCAGCCACCAACTTAGTTGCATCGCCATCATAGCTGAAAATCAAATTACCGCTATTAATGTAACTCACCACGGTCGTCGCACCAGCGCCGCTAACTGTGCCTTTAGCTCAGCCATCACGACCCGGCGATTACCACCCACGTTAACGCCGCGAAGCAAGAGTACGTAGTCGTCCATTTTAACCTCCAAAGTTTACCTAGTCATTCGCATCAGGTTGGTCATGCCGGTGCCGGAACAGGTACCAGCCAGTTGCCACGATCAGGACCGCCGCCCCAACGCCAACTGAAACTCGGGTATCCGGGTTGATGCCCATAAAGATCACAATGACCACCAACATCACCAGCGCAAAGTAGTTCGAGGCTGGGTACAGCGGTAACTTGAACGGATGGTCTTCCATAATCAGTGCATTATGCCGGCGGAACCGTAATTCAGCAAGCAGGATCACGAACCACGGCACCATTCCGGGGAGCACGGAAGAACTGAACACCACCACGAAGAGGTCCGCGGTGGATTTGCCGGTGGCTGAGACCCAGATGTCCAAGATGAAGCCTAATAGGATGCCGCCTGAGATACCTAAAATTGCGGCATCCGGAACCACGCGTTTGGATAACCGTCCGAAAATCTTGGGAGCATCGCCCTCGTGCGCTAACTTAAACAGCATCCGGCTAGAGGAATAAATCCCCGAGTTCGCACCGGAAAGCGCCGCCGTCAGCACCACGAAGTTGATGATCGATGCGGCAGCCGTGATGCCAACCTTCGCAAAGGTCGACACAAACGGCGAGCCTACGCTACTGAGTTGGTTCCACGGATAGATCGTTACAATCACGAAAATCGCACCCACGTAGAAGATCAGAATCCGGAAGAGCACCGACTTCACGGATTTGATAATCGCCTTTTGCGGGTTGGCCACTTCACCAGCGGAGATGCCCAAGAGTTCGATCCCCTGATACGAGCCGACGATGATCGACATCGAGAAGAAGAACCCGGTCACACCACCGGTGAAGAAACCGCCGTGCTGCCAGAGGTTGCCGAAGCCCACGGGATGGCCGCCATTGCCGATACCAAAGAGGATCACCAATAGGCCGAGAATAATCATTGCAATGATCGTCACCACTTTGATCATCGCAAACCAAAACTCCAGCGACCCGTACGCCTTGGCACTCGCAAGGTTGGCCGCTACCAGAAACCCGATAATGATCAACCCCACCGCAAAATCGTTCAGGTGCGGCCACCAGTAGTGCAGGTAAGCAGTCGCTGCCACTACTTCAGACATCCCAACCACGATATACTCAAACACGTTCGCCCATTTCGCCAAATACCCGGCTAACGGATGCACGTATTCGGTCGCATAATCCGCAAACGACCCGGTTCCCGGATTCACGTAAATCATTTCCCCCAACGCCCGCATGACGATGTAGAGGATCAACCCCACAAACATGTAGGCCAACAGGACGGACGGTCCCGTCCACTTAATGGTCGAGGTGGCCCCCATAAAGAGCCCCACGCCAATCGCGCCACCCAAGGAAATCATTTCCATCTGCCCAGCCGTCATCGACCGCTGCAGCTTAGGGGCACCGTTTGGTTTTGTTTTCATTTCTCTTACGCCTCCAAATAACTTAACCAAAGTGATTCTTCACAGTCTGAAACGTTGTCTAACCATGTAAAAATCAAAATTAAGTTTACCATACCATTGTGAAAAACGGTGTCAACAGAACATGGTTGATCAATTCAAAAAACGCGCACTGATCATCTCAGTACGCGTTTTTTGAATTAGGCTGGTAACGTCATCAACGTCTCTGGTTTCGGCAACGCGACCTCCGGCTTACTCAGCACGTAGGTCACGAGCGCTTCAAACGTTAGGTCGTAGCGTTCAAGTTCTTCAAGGTTACGTTCAATCACGTTAAAGACCGTCGAATGTGGATAATCTTCGCCATACCAGCGGTCCTTGCCTTCAAATTCGCCAAGGTTGCCGGCGTCGTCAACGCAAATTTTATGAATATTAAATGTGCCAATCTTTCGGCGTTCGATGCGTTCAATGAACATATCGGCACGAAAGGCCGTCCGCACCAACCAGTCGGTCAATTGGCGGTCGACTTGGGCAACGTCATCGTATTGGCTGTGGTAGGTTCGGTTCGGCGTGGTCAGCAAGTCTTCATTCAAAATGGCGTTGCTGATTGGGCCGTATGCTTCATTGTTAACTTCATGGTGAAATTGAAAATAGGTCGTCACGTGCGCATCGTCTTTAACGACTGGCAAGTGGGCCATTAAGTGGAGATCAGACACGGTCGTCACTTCACGTTCAGCAGAGCAATAGTCTTCGTGGTAGATTAGGGCAGCAGTTTCGACTTCTTCAGCGGAAAGTCGTGGCCATAATAGTAAGCGCGCAATCGTTTCAGGACGCATGCTTAACAGCAGGCACAACAGAACGGCTCCCAGACTAGCGAGTGGAATGGCAGTTAAGACAGCGTGACCGGTTGCATCACGGACGTCATAGAAGTCTTCTTCGTAGATCATGCGACGAACTTCACTCGGTTCGTAGCGCGTCATGACGGGATGATCGCCAAGGTCGACCATCACTGTTTCGGCCGTCGGATTGGCCGCCTCGCCCGGCTCAATTCGAATGAGTTAATCATAATCAACGGTGCGTTGTTTGCTCAATGCGCGTTTCAAATGTTCCTCGTCAGTCACATCCCAAGTGGCAAGCTGTTCATGACGAGCGCCGTAAACCTTAAAACCTTGCTGGTTAACGGCTTGAACGAGTCGAATAATCACATCAGGGTTCGGCACATCGTACGACCAATGTTCGACAGCATCAAGATCAACGCCCTTCTCCAAAGCGGCTTGAAACTCAGGCAAGGCCACGCCATCGACCGTGCAAACGCCGTAGATATCATAAAGTTGATATCGATTTTGACGTCTCGTTAGTCGGCGGCGTTCTGACGATAACAACGTCACAGCTTGACCCGTTTGTAATAAATCAGGTCGGCTTTCGCTGTAGCTAATGATCGATGATTCTAAGTCGTGGTCAGCCATAAAGTTTTGGATCGCGTCTTCAGGTCAACCACCCCCGACTAAAGTCAGGGGCTTGTGAGCCAAAACCAGTTTTGACGGTTGTTACTCTGGTTTCGAACCACAATTTGCGTAGATACGGATAACGCGCTTAGTTACCGTTGGTCGCTAAGTGGAGGTCATCTAATTACCAACGCCGTTTAGGTTCCCAGGTTGCCATAGGAACCGCCTTGATTCAGGCTAATTTGATTTTTTTGAGTCCTTTATTCAGTATATTTTGTGCGGCATTCCAATCACGAATATGTTCTGTTTGACAACGAGGACATTGCCATTTCCGTTGATCTAGGGTTAACTTCTTAGTACCTTCCGTACCCATCACAAACGTACATTTAGAACAAGTCTGTGTTGTATTACGTGGATTAACGGTCATAAAAGTCGTGCCATATAAGGCTGCTTTATAAGTCAGCATCCCTAAAAAAGTTCGCCAGCCAACATCACTTATGCTCATTGCTAAAGCATGGTTTTTCAACAAGTTCTTACTCCGCAACTCTTCGGCAACCACTAGATCGTGACTTTTGATCAGTGTGGTGGAGAGTTGATGAAGGAAGTGTTGTCGTTGCGTCCGCACTTTATCATGCAACTGAGCAACTAGGCGCCGTTGTTTTTGATAGTTCTGACTGGTCTTTAATGAGCGATGTTCGCGTTTAGCCCGACGCGCTCGACGGGAGAGAGTTCGTTGTTCCTTGGCTAACCGTTTTCTACTGTTTCGATAGTGCCGTGGATTAGCGACTACCTGCCCGTTACTATCAGTTAAGAAATTTTCGATGTTTAAATCGATACCCACTGACCCCGGTTGCGATTCTTCATAGACCACGAATGGCCAGTCGGAAGCTAACTGCATGGCTAAATAGAATCGGTCCGAAGCATCTTTCATAATCGTTACCGTGCCAATTCGAGTGTCTAATAAGCGCTTCAAAAGGCGCTTGTGAGAACCACGAATCCGCAGTTTCCCCAACTTAGGAACGATTAGCTGATTCGTACTGACAAAACGAACGGTGCCATTAGTCAACTTAGCTTCTGTTTGACCAGGATACTGACAGTTTGTTTGATATTGCCAAACGGCACTTTTACGATGAAACTTCGGTACACCGGCATGATGGACCTTCAAAAACTGCTGCCAAGCTTTTTGGTAGTTCTGAATCGCATTAGCTTTGGTTAAGCTATCGATCTGTGGATCCGCTAAAAAGCTAAAATGGTTCGTAAGTTCACGGGCATTACGCCGTTTTTCAAGTTGCGCCAGTCGCATTTGAATAGTATCGATGGGCAAACTAACTCGCTTTAGTTGATGAATTTCTTGGTTGATTCCCACCATTTGATTATAAATAAAACGACTGGCATCTGAGTTAACTTTGATAATTTGTTTTTGTTCATCACTTGGATAAATACGTACTTTTAAACCGTAATGATACGCCAATTTGCTCATTGTTTCATGTTTTTTCACCCCCAATCTGGTATAAATTGAGTATATCAATAATTAGTAATAAATAATACTCTTTATCACTTTTAAGATATAATTTATTTTCAGGGTGAATGGAATGCGAAATTACTCATTTTTAGAACTATTTCAAGTGATCGATTCGATTAATAATAATGACACAATTTTTTGTTTAAAAAAACCGCAACGCGGCGACCAATCCACCTCCTGACTAAAATCACGGAATTTCCGGCATATTTTTATTAACGACACGAAAAGGGCACCTCATCCAAAAAACGATGAGATGCCCTTTCTGCATTCATACTATTAATTTTCGTTCAAATACCGACTAAACCAAGCCACATAGAGCTTCGAAAAATCAAGGTACATCTGCTTACCAACGTACTCATTAACTTGATGGACCGTCAAACTGCCCGGTCCAAAAATCGCCAACGGATAATCCAATCCTTTCCCGTAAACCATGTTGGACGCATCCGTCACCGCCGTAATCGCATTGGTTGGCACGTCCTCACCAGCGTACTGCGCACCGATTTCTTGTCCCAACGTCACTAAGGTTGACTTCCCGCTGGTCTCGATGGACGGTTGTGACATGTAGATATCCATCGCAATGTCAGCACCCTTAGCATTCTGTTCATCAACTAACGCCGTCATCTTTTCAGCGACCTCATCGTTGTTGAATTCCGGTACCGTCCGAATGTTGATTTCAGCGGTTGCCTTTTCCGGAATCGAATTAACTTGGTTGCCGCCGTTAAAGATGGTAGTGTTGAACAGCAACTTTCCCATCAGCTCACTGTGACGGTCCGTATCCCGAAAGGTGTGGTTTGCCTTGCCCAGCAGATCAATCAGCGGATCAATAGCGTTATAGCCCTGTTCTGGCATGGAACTGTGCGCGGCCTTACCAGTTGAAGTGAGTCGAATATCAATCGATCCCTTATGCGCATAACCAATCGCATAGCCGGAAGGTTCGCCAATCACTAACGCATCGACATCAGCCATATAACCGTCATCCGCGAACTTCTTGGAGCCAAGCTCGCCGACTTCTTCACCCATCGTTGCCATCAGCCGCAAAGTTCCCTGCTTCAACAGGCGATTCTGTTTAATTTCAATCATCGCAATCACCATCGCGGCCAACCCGGACTTCATATCCGCTGCACCACGGCCGTACAGCTTCCCGTCACGCTCAGTCAACGTGTAAGGGGCACTCGTCCACTGACTTTCATCGCCGGCAGACACCACGTCCATGTGACCGGAGATGCCCAGCACTGGCTGACCGCTCCCAATTTCGGCTACTAAATCCGCCCGATTGCCTTCAACGGGCAAAATCTGCGCCGAGATATCGTATTTCGCTAACAATTTTTGCAAATACTGCGCAACCGTTACTTCGTTATCGTTGACTGATTTGATTGCAATTAAATCTGCTAATAACTGAACCTTTTCTGCATCTGTGAACTGAAATTTCTGTGTCATGGCTGAGACCTCCTACGTCACTGCGCTTTGATAACTTTATTATAGGCTTGTTGTTGGCTGAGCGTAATCTTAATGACGGCAAAAAGCCCCAACCATCTGCGGTTAGGACTTTCTGTTCTGGTTGTTTCGTTTAGTTTCGCCGTTGCTTCTTAATGCCAAAGCCCAGCAAACTGGCAGCTGATAATAAGACCGCACCAATCAGTGCGCCAAGCGTACCGGTTGTTTCACTGGTTTGTGGTAGCTTAGCGGTTGCTGAAGCGGCAGTCACCTTCGTGGCAGTCGTTTTCGAACTCGTCGATACAGCCGCGGCATTTGCCGAACTCACGTTAATCGTTGCAACTGAGGCAATCGTCTTACCGTTATCGGTTGTGGTAACTGGCTTTTCACCATTATCGGTCGTTGCTTGGGCCGCATTTTTATCCGTCACGACCGCCTCTGGTTCGGCCGTTGCCGGCGTCACGTTGGCGTTAGCTTCAGACGTTGAGGTTGTTTCGGTCGTTGGTGTGGTGACGACTTGTGCTGGCGTGGTCGAGGTTGTCGTTGTCGCCGGTGCAGTGGTGTCATCGCCAGTCGTATCAGTACCGGTGGTTGCTGGAAGTGCTTTGTAGACCAGCGTCAACGCCATTGCGTTACCAGCGTAAGTGCCATCAACCGTTGCCTGATTTGGATCAACTAACGTGTAACCCGAAATCGTTGGGGCGGTCACGGTGAATGGGGTGCCGATAGTGCCATTCTGTGCAACACTTGACGACACCGGCTTGCCATTTTGATCAACATAGTGGACCGTTAATGTACTTGGCGTCTGGGATTCATCCGGCAACTTGCTGATTGCTGGAATGACGCTCACTTCAAACGGTGCCGTATTATCCGCGGCCAACGTGTACGCAATCGCCGTTGCTTGACCGGGTGCTAAGGCATAGCCCGCTGGCGCAGTCACAGTGTAGGTGCCACTCTCGTCCGTTACGCCGCTGATGGTGTCGCTTGAGACTTGAGTGTTGTCGAGTTTGTTGATGTAGTTTACGGTGCGGGTTTGCGCGGTTGGGGAGATGGTGTAGGCGATGGATTCGATGCTGTAGGCTAAATTACCACCCGCGACCATTTTATCAAATGGGACAGTTACTTGATTACCATTCACTTTCAAAAGTTGATCCAATGCCTGCTTATTATTTTGAGCTACCGTCACGCCTTCTTTGTCCAAAAGCGTTGCCCAATCCAAAACCGTTTTTTGACCATTAGCATCAATGCTAGTTGTCGTCATTGTGGCATCTTGCGTTTGATAATTATAGTACATCGCAACCACACCAGTAGGTCCTGTTAAGGATACGTGAACAGCGCTAATTTCATAGCCGTCTGGAATCGTATCCGTAATCGATGCATTTTCAGCAATTTCATTTTCATAAGTCACCGAATTGATAGCTTCAATTTGCCCACGCGTCAGCGTTTCCATTAATGAAGGCTTAACAACTACCAAATCATAAGTTGTTGTCCCAGATTGGGTCGCAACAGGTGTACCATCTGCTTTGGTTACTGAACTCTTATACGTCTGGGTATACGTTTCTTCCGTAATTGGATCAATGTTGATGTACTGGGTATAACCATCGTCAACCGTAAACCAAACATCATACGTCGTTGGATCACCGATGACTGCTGTGTACCCATCTGGAATGGCAACTTGATAGGTTAAGCTAGAACCGACCTTCCCCGTTACTGTTTCAGTTTTAATGATTGCACCCGTGGAAGTATCATTGTAGAGAAAGGTTTTCTTACCAGTTGTGTTTAGAAAGTACGTATCGGCATCCGCAGCATTGCCGCTGTAAGTTGTATTCACAAATTCACGGCCTTGAGGAGCTAATATCGTGCCCGTTCCTTGACCAATCCAATCTGCAAGTGTAATCAGTTGATCATTATCATCTCTGGTGACAATCGTGGGCATCTTAGGGTGATCGTAAAGCCACTACCCAATGTGATTTGTGTTAACTTCGACATTTCTTGAAACATGTAGTCATACGAGCGCCCACTGCTTGTATTCCAACCTGATAGATCTAGAGATTGTATCCCAGTGTAACTAAACATGTAAGAAAAATCAGTGACTTTAGAGACATCCCAGTTTTTAGCGTTTACCGAGTAAAGATTTCCATCACCGGCAAACATCCCAGACAAAGTAGTGGCCGATGAGGTATCAAAGGTACTTACATCTACACCACTAATATCATTAACACCCGCAAACATTCTTGTAAAATTCTGCGTTTTCGAAGTATCCAAATTCTTCAAGCCGTTAATATATGTGACGTGCGCTAATGATGCAAACAAATAGCTCGCATCAACTGATGCAGTTACCCCTTCTTCAATATCGATTGCTTTAATATCATCTTGAAAAATAGTCCAATTACTAGCTGACCAGGTATAATAACCATTCGAACGACTTAACGTTGCGTGGCTTGTACCCAGTTCGCCCGCACCGATATGCAAAATACCATCATCAGATACTTGCCACTGACTAGTACCAAAGGTCCCATCAGCAATATCCGTTCCAGTCGGCGTGGTATTAATAGTAAAGTCTGCACCAGTTGTCATTGTATCCCCATTTGCAAGGGTATAAACCGCACTATCCGCCATCCGCACGATTTTCTGCGCCGTTCCCAGCGTCTTATAATTTTCACTAGCAACCTTCTTGGCCGCTTCAAAAGCAGCATCACCAGCCGTCTTTAAGTTAGTGACGGTTTCGCTACCCTGAATTGACGTTGGCGTTTCAACTGAAGCGCTCGTCGCTGTTATTTGGTTATCCGTGTTGGCGGTAGTGTCAGTTGTCCCTGTTGCTGATGTCGCTTTAGCTGTCTCACTATTAGTTGATCCAGACTTTGTCGCTGTTGTCGTATCAGGCGTTGTAGCAGTTGTGGCATTATCACTCGCCGTTGCTTTAGCAACAGTTGTCGATGCACTCTCATCCGCTTCGGTTACCGTCTTAACAGCATCAGTAGTTGACGCTGCCGTCGTTGATGTTTGCTTACTTGTCGCAGCAGTCGTCGAACTAGTTGCTGCTTGCGCCGTTCCAGTCGACTCAGCCTGACTGGTGCTCCCCGTCTTTAACGCGACTTCCTGATTATCAGTCGTAGCGGTGCTGACGGCCGTTGCATCAGCGTCCGTAGTCGCCGTATCCGCCTTAGCGGTCTGGGTTCCAAACCCAACCACACTTAGACCGAAACTCGTCATGGCAACCCCTGCTACCATCCAGTTACGGCCTTTTTTATACATTTTAAAATGAGTCTTGGTTTCACCTAGACTACGCCCATGCTTATTCATAATAAAATCCCCCTCCAAAGGTGACCGCATCGATTCTAACCGTCAGCCATTCTCCAGGTGGCTGACTAAATCGATCCGTTTACAAATTAATAATATCACAACTCTAATCAATTGATTAACCGTTTTTAGAACTTTTCTATTATAGTGAAATTACTTGAATCTAGTGATCAAAAAAAGTCTCGCAAGGCCCTCAATCTGAGAACTTACGAGACCTTTTCGCATTATTCAACTAATTCTTAAAACTAACAGTTACTTCTCACCATCCGCCATAACTTCCTCAATGGCTTCAGCCAAGCGCTTTACGCCATCTTCAATCTTATCTTCCGGCGTGTTCGAGTAGTTCATTCTGAACGTCCCGGGAATCGTTTGGTTACCGAAGAATGGATCACCAGGCACGATAGCCACGTTGCGTTTGAGGGCTGCGTCAAACAACTTTTGTGAGTCCTCAACGCCGGGAACCATGACCCAGAGGAACATGCCACCTTCAGGATTACTGTGGGTGACGCCTTCTGGGAAATATTTATCAACGGCGTTCACCATGATCTGTTCACGCTTGTGGTAGAGTGCAGTGATGGCGGCGATGTGTTCGTTGATGTCGTTTTCGGCAAAATACTCCGCGGCAACGTACTGGGCGAAACTGTCCGTATGTAAGTCGGCGGACTGCTTCATCATCGTGTACTTCTTGATCAACTTGGGGTCAGCAACGACCCAGCCTAACCGTAAGCCAGGTGCGAAGATTTTCGACATCGTGCCCATGTAGATGACGTGGTTACTCTTGTCGAGGGACTTCAGGGCTGGTAAGTTTTCACCTTCCCAACGAATGGCGCCGTATGGGTTGTCTTCGAGGATCATGACGTCGTATTTTTCGGCTAATTCAACTAACTTCTTCCGCCGTGCCAAGGTCATTGTCCGGCCGGTTGGGTTTTGGAACGTTGGCACCGTGTAGATGAGGCGGGTATCTGGGTTGGCCTTGAGGGCTTCTTCCAGCGAATCCATCCGCATCCCATCTTCGTCCATGTCGACGCCAACGAACCGCGCACCGTATGAACGGAACACGTCAATCGCGGTCAGGTAGGTCGGATCTTCAACGATAACGGTACTACCCTCATCGATGAACATCTTCCCCGTTAAGTCAATCGACTGTTGTGACCCGGTTGCGACCATCACGTGGTCCGTATCGGTATCGATGCCTTCAACCTTAAGCCGCTTTAAAATCACGTCCCGTAATTCTGGCACGCCTTGTGAAGAACCGTACTGCAACGCTGATTGGCCCTTTTCATCTAAGACCTTGTCGGCCGCTTTCTTAACTTGTTCAACTGGGAACAATTCTGGTGCAGGCAAGCCACCCGCAAACGACATGACTTTTGGATCACCAGCAACTTTTAAGATATCGCCAACAGCATCAGTGTCGGATTGTGGAACGCGCTTTGAAAATTTGTAGGTCATATGAAACACCCCTTAGTTATGTAGTGAACTGCTATGAACTTTATTATGTGTGACACCCTTTGTTTATTTTACTGGGTATGTGAACAGTATAACACAATTAATGGCAATTAAATGAGAAAATTAGATTTTTCCGGTGACGGCTGTTGAGGCGCTTACTGCATCAGTTCGACTGAGGGTTAGCGCTGTTTGATACCGAGATAATCCGAAAAAGCCCGCTAACTACCAATCATAGGTTAGTGGGCTTTTCCGCTATCTGGTTAATACCGCCGTTCAGCGCTACTCTTTCATCCGTCGGTCATCGTGACGCTCAATTAGCCAAGCCAACAGCATAATTCCCCAAGTTAACATCCGAGTGACGATGATCAACCCAACCAAGATTGCATCAACTACTAACAGCACCCAAAAGCCCGCGACTAGTCCGTGGGTTAGCTGATCTACCTGCATTAATAAATCTAAATTAAATACCATGTAATGCCACCTTTATATTAATCAAATTCACATCTTGCTTTAGTTGACGATGTCATGTTCTAAATGCTAAACTACTTATGTAAGCAAGTGGTGCTGTAACACCACCCGCCGTAGTGCCGTTAATGACGGCTGGCTTGATTATTTAGTCAAAAAAGACCGCAAACTTCGCCAAAAGTTTATGTGCGGTCTTTTTGATGATTATCGCTAATATTTGCACTACAATCGTCAGTCCAATCAGTTCGATGACCCACAATCTCAAATGATGAGTTGCGCGTCTCAGACCAATCAAAAATGGAATGAGTACAAAAAACAACCAAATGATGGCTGCCACCAAGACGTTCCTTGCCATCGGGATAAAAACAAGTGCCACGATGTTTCATAAACACCAACTCCTTTGTTTGGGATCGCCAACCGTCACTAACTTTCCTACATCCTTGATTTTATCATGTATCATTATTATGGTCTATGCCATTTATGAGTTCGGGCAAAGTTTAGAAAATGTCGGTGCCACCTAATACATGTGGAAGAGAAGAACATTGTATGCTATTTTGAAATCTGCTAAGTATTCAAAAAAGCCTCCGCAGACCACCTGCAGAGGCTTTTACCACTATCTAAATGCGCCCCCTCGGAATCGAACCGAGATCGTAAGGACCGAAATCTCACGTGCTATCCATTACACTAAGGGCGCCCAACATCCCCATAATAAGCGGAATATTGTATGAAAACAAGTATTTAGCGTACGCCGGCGATCTTCATTGCTTCGTCTTGGAGGTAGAAGAACAGCGCATCGGGGCTTTGTTTGAAGTCGGCTACGAAGCTCTCCCCTTGCGGCTTAACCGTTGCAATGGGGTCGTTGGTGACGTCAAATACTGCTAAATCAGCATCTTGCCACTTTGCGCTATCGTAATGGCCCTCTTCAGAATAGTCCAGGTAGGCCTGCAACGAGTCCTTAACGGTTTGCTTGATCACGTCATCCACCGTAACGGTTTCGCCCGCGGCTTGGCGGTCGGCGACGGCTTGTTCTACTTCTGCCATGGTTGCTGGTACGTCGATTTCCAATTGAATCCCTCGTTTCGTTTCTTTCCATTTTAGCACGGTTGGTGATGAAAACGGCGGCCAAGACCTTTGCATTTCCAGATTTCGACCCAAAACTGACCAATCTCACAACAATTTCCCAGAAAAATTAGAAACTTCACTGCAAATCCTCATCAAATCAGTTAAACTAGTTACAATAACTGATGACCACCCACCAAGGAGGATAACATGACACTCTTATACCGGAGTACTCGCGGCGCTAAAGATAACGCCCTCACTGCATCTCAAGCAATCTTACAGGGGCTGAGCCCAGACGGCGGCCTGTACGTACCGACCGAAGCCCCTCAACTTGACCTTGATTTGGCGCAACTGCCAAACTTGAGCTACCAAGACGTGGCCTTCAAGGTCCTCAAAGCATTTTTAACCGACTATACAGACGACGAACTCCGCGCTTGCGTGAACGCCGCCTATGATGACAAATTCGATGATCCTCAAATTGCCCCCGTTAGCCACCACGGTGACGACTTCTACCTGGAGCTGTTCCACGGCTCAACCATCGCCTTCAAGGACTTGGCGCTTTCGATTCTGCCACACTTGATGACGACGGCAGCTAAGAAGAACAACTTCAACAAGGAAATCGTGATTCTCACTGCGACCTCTGGTGATACTGGGAAAGCGGCCATGGCGGGTTTTGCCGATGTTGAAGGCACTAAGATCATCGTCTTCTATCCTAACGACGGCGTTAGTGCCATCCAGAAGCAACAAATGATCACTCAGGTTGGTGAAAACACCTACGTGGTTGCCATCAACGGTAACTTCGACCAAGCCCAAACCAACGTGAAGGAAATTTTCAACGACAAGGCCTTCATGCAACAGCTGGCGGACCACGACTACCAGTTCTCATCCGCTAATTCGATCAACATTGGCCGTCTCGTACCACAAGTGGCTACTACTTCTACGCTTACGGTCAACTGATCAAGCAAGGTGCCATCAAGAACGGCGACACCATCAACTTCAGTGTGCCAACCGGGAACTTCGGTGATATCCTTGCCGGTTACTACTCTAAGCAACTGGGCCTCCCCGTCAACCGCTTGATCTGTGCCTCAAACCAAAACAACGTCTTAACGGACTTCTTCGCAACTGGCAAATACGACCGGCAACGGCCATTCTTCACCACCACGTCCCCATCGATGGACATTCTGGTCTCCAGCAACTTGGAACGGCTCATCTTCCACGCCACGGGCGACAACGCCGACCAAACAGCTGCTTACATGCACGACCTAGAAGCCAACGGTAGCTACCAAGTGACCCCTGAGATTTTATCGCAATTAGGCGCAACCTTCTCAGCAGGATTTGCTTCTGGTGATGATGATAAGCAGGCCATCGCCACGGTATTTGACGAGACCAAGTTCGCTATCGACCCTCACACGGCGATTGCGAAAGCCGTTGCTGACGGTTACCGGCAAAAGACCGGCGATGCCCATCCAATGGTAATTGTTTCAACCGCCAGCCCATACAAGTTCCCGAACGCCGTGTTGACGGCCATTGAAGACCACAACGAAGACGTTGACGGTCTCGACGCCGTTCAAAAACTGCAAGGCCTGATTAACGTACCATTACCAAAGGCAATCACGACGCTATTTGACGCCCCTGTTCGCCACGATATGACGGTACAGCCGGCCGAAATGCCCGCCGCCATTGCAAAAATCCTAAAAATTGACTAACTAAAGGTATTCAAACGCCCGAAAACCGATTATACTTTAATTGTCAACTATCTTAGGGCGATCGAGGTGAAGTTTTATGGAACAACCAGCAAATGACTATCTGACGTTAGCAACCTACAACGCCATCCTGCACCGGCAATTACAACGGGACATGAATCAGTTGTTATTGAAGGACGACCTTCCCGTAAACATTACCGAAATGTATCTGATGGTGTTGATCATGGAAAGCCACCCTATCAGTCAACGGCAAGCAGCAACCACGTTAGCAGTTGATGAAGCTCATGACGCGCATGGTCAAGCATCTCACCAAGCTACAATTGATCAACAAGGAGAGTTCCGCACGTGATAAGCGGGTCAAGGAACTGACGCTGACTTCCGAGGGTGAAAAGCTCTTGGACTACGGTCTCAAGCAGTTCAACGACTGGTGGCACTCCTTTGAATCAGACTTAAACGGCGTCAACATCAACCAATTGGGCGATGAACTCTTCGATATTTCGAAGGTTGTGTTGTCTGACCGGCACCAAACCCCGTTGAGAAATGATCGCATTTCGTCACAGGGTATGAAAAAAGATCTTTAATGCGTTAAGAAAGCTCTGGAGTGTATTCTCCGGGGCTTTTTTGTTTAGTGTGCGGAGCGAGACGGGTTGAGAGCAGTGTGCAAGGCAACATCGGTGAAGGCGCCGGGTCTGGCGGGTTTACCGATGTTGCCTTGCATGCAGCTCTCAGTCTCGCGCAGCACCATTCGGCGTGGTGGCCAGAAAGCGCGTGGTTGACAAGTTCCTACATCTTCAGGAACCCTGGAAATAACAGTTTAAGTGGCGCCGAATTTTGTAGTCTGAACGAGCACTTTTAAATGCGGCTTCGGCGAGCGAAGCGACGACAAACAGCCTGCACCCAAATCACACCCAACCCTTACGCTGGACACAAACGACAGCAACATCGCTAAAACACGGCATTTTCTGTCACCCATAATTTTGGCAACACTCCCTTTCTTTGACACCCACCAACTTCTGCACTACGATTCAGATAACGATTAAGATAAGGAAGTGTTCAATATGTCAAAAACCGTTACGATTGCTGAAGCTCGCGAAGCTGATCAACATACCATTCAAACGATTGGCATCCCATCAATGGTGCTCATGGAACGCGCTGCGCTTGGTGCAACTCAACGTCTCTTAGACGGCGACTTTGATTTAACCCACGTGCTCGTTGTCGCTGGTACCGGCAACAATGGTGGTGATGGCCTTGCTATCGCCCGACTATTGCACGCCCGCCACGTGCCCGTCACCGTGATGTTAACGGGTGATGCCAACCGAACCTCTACTGAAACCGGCCAGCAACTTCACGCCCTGACCTACTATCACATTCCGGTTGTGCCAGCCACTACCGCGATGGACGGCTACACAACGATTGTCGACGCCATCTTCGGGATCGGCTTAGACCGGACCGTCACCGGCAAATTCGCCGATTGGATCAACGCCATGAACGCGACTGGCACGCCAATTTTAAGCGTTGACGTCCCATCCGGCTTAACGCTGATACGGGTGAGCCTCAGGGCGCCACCGTTAAGGCAACAGCCACTAGCACCTTTGCGTATGCCAAGCAAGGGTTTGTGACGTCGAGTGGAGAACAATATACTGGGAAGTTATTTGTTGAAGATATTGGTGTTTACTTAAATGATGTGTTTCCGGATTAGAGTGAACTAAAACTCGGTTAGGTCTCAGAATATAAGTAACGCAAAAAAGGTACGGCCGTTTTTTGGTCGTACCTTTTTTACGCTGCTTATATGGACGGGACCTGCTTTTTGGACCACGACCCGGCGTAGCTGAGAGCCTATTTGGCGTTTAAGCTAGATAACAGTCTCGAAATTGAATAAGCTACTTAATTAATGTCGAGTTAAGCAGTCCGTTCAATACTTACCAATCTCAACATTTGCGAACCGTCATCACTCCACATTTCCAACAATCCTAGCCACCGCCTCCGCATAAATCGTCATCGCCTCATACATCTTCGCCAATTCCCACTGCTCATCCACCTGATGCATATAATCCGGCACCCCCGGCAACATCGCGCCAAAGGCCACACATTGGTGCATCGTCCGCGCATAAGTGGCACCCCCTGATACTTGTGGCGGTGTCTGGTCACCAGTCACATCTTGGTAGACACCCATCAAGGTTTCAACCAACGCGCTATCCCGTGGTACGTAGAGCGGTGCGAGGTAGTCGAAATCTTCGTAGCGTAGACCGTATTTGCCAACCGCCTCTTGTAATTGCGTCAACAGCGCCTTGTGGTTCACCGTTACTGGTACTCGCATATCCAGTTGGATCCGGGTCTCTTCCGGCGTAACCTTGATGCCAGAGAGGTTGATCGTCAAATGCCCCGAGGCCTCATCCGAAATGTCGCCCAACAGGTTGGCGCCCGTTGCGTCTTCCTTAACACACTGCCCAATCAAACTAAGTGGCCCATCCGGAAATACCTTGTCCAACGCCATCGCTAACCGCAACACAGCGTTAGTCCCTTCCGGCGCCAACATGGCATGAATCGCCTTTCCTGTCACCACGATACCAGTATCAGTCGTCTCGTACGCAAACCCGAAGTCATCCAGTGCTTGCGTCACTTCCGCTAACTTCGGTCCATCATACGCCGCTTTCGCAGGCACCGCGTTAAATGGCTGGTCCAGATCAAGACTGAAGTCGCTCGTCCCCGGGCCAATCAGGTAAGCTTGCTGTAGCCCTTTTTCCGCGTAAGTTACCGGAAATTCCGAATCTGGCGCGATACCATGGGTGATTTGCGCTTCCTTTTCGGTGTAAACCGCGATACCCCGCCATAGATTTTCCTCATCCGTGCCGAAAATAAACCGTACCCGTTCCTTGAACGTCACACCAGCGTCCATCAACGCCTTCACCGCAAACAGTGCCGCCACTGACGGCCCCTTATCATCTTGAACACCCCGGCCGTGGATTACACCGTCTTTAATCACCGCTTGATACGGATCAGTCGCCCAATCAGCCGCATCACCGGCGGGCACCACGTCAACGTGGCCCAGGATGCCAAAGATGTCATCACCTTCACCCACTTCCGCATAACCGTAGTTGCCATCCGGATCCGTGTAAGTCTTAAACCCCAGCTCATCACACAATGCCATCATTTCATCTAGTGCTGCTCGAACCCCAACGCCAAAGGGCGCACCGGGAGCTGCGGTAGCCAAATACGAGGGATGCTTAACCAATCGTTCCAACGCCTTCACTGCGTCTGCTTGATGTTGCTTCGTGATGTAAGTTTCATGACGAGTCCTCCTTTGTCTTTCACCAAAAGGGCCGAGGGTTTCACCAACCTTCGACCCACCGTACTCAATTCTCTTTTATACCGCAACTATAAGATCGCTAGAACTCCTAGGAAGATACAGCTTGTAATGAAGAGGTAGATCATCAGTTTGGCGATCCACTTCCACCAAGTACCAATGCCGATGTGGGCAATTGCCAAGCGCCCATTACCACGCCGGAAGTTGGGGTGATCAAGTTCACCCAGCCAGACGCTGCTTGGTAGGCCGTGATGACCACGCTACCGTCAACGCCCGCAAACTTACCCATTGGCCCAATGATACCCATCGTTGCCGAAGCTAAACCGGAAGTCGATGGAATCAAGAAGGACATTGGAATGTAGAAGATGTAAGTGATGATGATGAAGACACTTTCGGACAGGCCCTTGAGCCCCATTTCGCCCCAGTGTAACACGGTGTCGGTAATCAGCCCATCGTTCATCACTACTTGGATCCCACGAGCAACCGCTACGATAATGGCCACGCTCAGGAATTCTGCCATCCCGCCCATAAAGGCGTTGATGAATTCCGTTTCCTTCATCTTATAAACAAACATGATCACTACTGCCATCAACAGGAACAACATCGTAATTTCTGAGAAATACCAGTCGCCCAACGGTACTGCGTCGCTCCCAAACAGGTTACCCAGTACGGGAATCCCCGTCAGCCACTTGGTTGCACTTTCGAAGAAGGTCCATTTATCGTTGATCGTGCTCCAAGGAATCAGCCCAACGATCATCAGGATAAAGGTGCCACCGAAGAGCCATAACACGCCTTTTTGACGACCCGTCATGCCAGCGCTTTCCTCGTTATCCGTCACTGCGAACCGATCCAAGTCTTCTTGACGTTGTTCGTAGATAGCGGACTTACTTGGATCCTTTTCAATCTTAGAAGCGTAGCGGTAAACGTACCAAATCCCAACGGCCAACGCGATCACCAGTAACAGCAGTCGTGGTAGTAGCCCTTCGCCCATGGATAAATTCATGGTTTGCGATGCCACCCCCGTTGCGAACGGATTCACCGTTGACGCCAGACACCCAATTTGCGACCCCACCAAGATGATGGCAACGGCTGTGAGTGAGTCAAACCCCACCCCAATCATTACCGGAATTAACAGTGGGTAAAACGCGATTGTTTCTTCTGCCATCCCGTAAGTTGATCCGCCTAACGCGAAGAGGATCATCAGAATCGGAATCAGCATTTTTTCCTTACCTTTGTATTTACGAACCACGGCACCGATGCCGTCGTCCAGAGCCTTAGTCTTATTCACAACACCCAAGAAACCACCAATAACGAGAATAAATAGCGAGATAGAAATGGCGCCTTCCGTATGGTCGTTCCCAACCATGCCGTATACCGGAGCCATGAAGATGTCCCAAATACCTTGAGGATTAGACGACACTGACTTGTACGTATGGGCAATGATATTGCCAGCCTTATCGGTCGCGTACTGCCCGGCCGGAATGATCCAGGTCAACACGGCAACCAAAGCGATAATGATAAATAAAATCGTAAACGCGGACGGCATCTTAAACCGTTTTTTAGGTTGACTGTTAGGTGCTTGCATTGTTCTCATCTCCTTACTACTATTCTTTAACACTTTTAGTTTATCGGGAATTGTTAACCATTCTATGAAGATTGTTTGAACTTTTTTAGTTAAATTTGATTATTTAGATAAGTAAACATTAATAAGCGTGACAAATCATGGATTTTTAACCACGGCTAGCCGGTTTTCAAGTTAAATCAACCACCTAAATCAGGCGTCATTTCCCGGATTGTCAACGTTTTTGCCTCCGTCAAATTTCTAACGTCGCCAGTTCCAAATCCAGCTCATAAACGGTATACTGAGGTCATCAATTGGTAGTGGGTCATCACGTGTGGTAAATTGGGCCGAAAATCACGCCCCTCCTGACCGTACCGACCCCAATTTCTCAACAGGTTCCCTTTGAAAGGAGCGTCAAACTTAATGGTTGAAGCAGATGCAGGATTTTTAAACGTTCAAAGTGTCGATCCCGAGATTATTGTTGATTTAAAGTACGCCACCCCCGATAACTTTACTGGCCGGGTGATTTATGATTTTAAGACGGCGGTGGCTCGCGAAGGTACCGCTAAGAAACTGGGCGTTGCGAGCGGATTACTGAAGCAACAAGGCTACCGACTCAAAGTTTGGGACGCCTTTCGTCCCGTCACCGCTCAGGCCAAACTCTTCGAAGTGGTCTCTGACCCAACCTGGGTCGCCAAGCCCAATCCGAACTACTCTCATCAAAAAGGCGTGACCTTTGATCTGACCCTAACGGACATGGACGGTAACGACGTCGAGATGCAGTCTGGCTTTGATGATTTCACCGGTAAAGCCGTTCGTGACTATCCACGAACCCCTGAACAAGAAAAACACTACCAGATTTTGCTGCAAGCTATGACCGAAGCCGGTTTTGTCGGCTACGAAAACGAATGGTGGGACTATCGCGATACTGATATGGATGACTACGGTCCTAAACAAGTCGATCCTAACGACTACGCCTAACCGTTTTTAAGTTGGCAATCGCTCGCCTTAACATTCGTGGGTAATCTGCGTATAATAGAGGCCAGGCGGTTGCGGACCCCCAAACCATTTCAATTGAGCACTTCGCTCATTTCCTAATTAACTTCGCTTCGCAATTGACCGCAATCGCTGAACAACCCAGCTCCACAAAACGAACCGGGCTTAAGATGATGATTAACTAGAACCCGCATGCAGTAACCCTTGGTTACTACGTGCGGGTTCGTTTGTGTCCATCGACAGTGTGCGGAGCGAGATGGGTTGAGAGCGGTGTGCAAGGTAACATCGGTGAAGGCGCCCGGGCCTGGCGGATTTACCGATGTTACCTTGCATGCAGCTCTCAGTCTCGCGCAGCACCATTCGGCGCGGTGGCCAAAAAGCGCATGGTTGACAACTTCCTGCAACTTCAGGAACCCCGGAAATAACAGTTTAAGTGGCGCCGAATTTTGTCGCCTGAACGAACGCTTTTCAATGCGGCTTTGGCGAGCGAAGCGACGACAAACAGCCAACACCCCCAATCGCACTCAACCCTTACGCTAAACACAAGCATAAACAAAAAGGCACCAACACCATCGCGATAAATCACAATGGTGTTAGTGCCTTTAACTTAACCGGTTACTGTTCATCAGCATCCGCAGTTTGTTTGATAAACGAATGATCCGGAATCCGAATCAGCGTGAAGCGGTTGGCCAAGCGGCCGGCGTGTAGGCCGATGCCGTTTAGGAAGGTTTTCTTGTAGGTGGTTTCAACAACACCGACCCAAGCGCTTTGGTGTTGCGCATCCATCTGTTTAACCTTGGTTTGATCCCACTTGTAAGCGGAAGCCGCCACGTTGATTGGGTGCGTTCCAACTGAAATTGTCGCACTGTTGCTAGAAACCCGGTCCTTTTCACCCGCCGTGTAGTAGGTGTAGAACTGAACTGGTTTGCGACCGTTCCCCGTCTTAACTGACACGTACGATGAACGACTCGAAGCACTGGTGTCCAACACTAATGGCTTGTACTTGTAGGCCACCGTAACGCGATTCGTATCGAGCTTGCTGACGTCTTGGAACAACGTTGCGTAGCCCATTCCCCAAAGTGCTAGTAAGAAAATTACCAACTCGATTGTTGATTTCGTTAAATTCTGTCGTGAAAACGACCGCTTTTCTTCAACGATCAATTTAATGCGACGCACACGCATATCGTGAACCATCCAAACTAAATAGACCACTAATAGGAGCCAGAGCCCCATCCCGATTAAATTCCAAGCCGATTGCATGTTGATATCCCCTTTGCCCGCATTTGATTCACCATTAAGATTAAAGGAAGCCTCGGGTAAAAACAAGTCTTTAGGTTAAAATCTTTTCCGGACCTATAATAGAACTAATTCATAAAGGAGGCGCGCCTTATGTGCACTAGTCTCACCCTTACCGCTACTGATCACACCACCGTTTTAGCCCGGACCATGGATTTTCCAAACGTTGATCCTTGGACGCCGACTCGCTTATCTGCCGGTACCCGCTGGCAACCGTTCTTTGGTGAACCACAAACGACTCAATTTGACATCATCGGAGCTGCACGACATCTGAATCACCACCATTTATTTGGCGATGGCTTAAATGCCGCTGGGCTTAGCTGTGCGGAACTCTACTTTCCCAACCGCACCCACTATTACGATGATGTACAACCTAAGATGATTAACTTAACGCCCCAAGATTTCATTTTATGGGTGCTCAGTAACCACGAAACGATTGCGGACGTTGAACGGGACTTACCTAACGTTGCGTTGGTGAGCCACATTTGGTACGCCGAAAATAAGATTTACCCCTTTCACTGGATCCTAGCCGATGCGACCGGCCGAACTGCCGTGCTAGAACCCACTGAACTCGGGCTGCACTTTCAAAGTGACCCCGTCCACGTTTTAACGAATACGCCAGCACTCCCTGACCATCTTGCGCGCTTATCCCGTTACCTCGGCTCTGACCGGCTTACTGACGCAGCTGCAGACTGGTTACGAGACCAAAAACCACTTCCCGATGGCCCAATTCCAACCGATCGCTTCATTAGAACAGCAATCAATTGCCTGGGCCGGCCAACGCCTGAAACTGGTGAAACGACAATCACGCAGGCCCTTGATACCCTGAAACAGGTTGTGATTCCTCGCAAAGAGGTTCGACCGGGCGTTACCAACCACAACTTTACCCACTATATTAGTGTCCTCGATGTCACCCATTTGACCTATACGCATTATCCGATCGATACCGAAGATTTAACGCAATATTTCTTGTAATTAACCTCAAAAATTCTCGATTGATGACCTGAAACCGCTCTTTTTTTCAAAAAAGAGCGGTTTTTTCCGATTTATTTCATCGATTAACCCCATTTTGTTACAATTCTGAAATATTTCATTAAACCTTGATATACCAAGCTTATCACCAACTTCACAAACCAAAAACAACCTCAAAATTACAATCTAGCAAATTTCGTTAACCGAATCGACAACCCGTTGAAACACGTTTGTAACTTACAATTGATACACTTAGTCTCGTTCAATTGATTAAGCTATTAAAACGAAATTTAAAAAAACAACGAAAAATAAGGGGATTGTTGTTCGATATGAAAAATTGGTTTGTTAAATTAGCTGCTACTGCGATTGCAGTTTTAGGGTTCACTGTTACTACTAGCTTGGTTCAACCAACTACTGCAAGTGCAGATACGGATGCTTCATACTCAAGCATCTACAAAGTTGCCAAGCAACAATTAGGCAAGCGTTACGTTTACGGTGCTACTGGTCCTTCAGCATTTGATTGCTCTGGCTTTACGTCATACGTTTACAAGAAGGGCGCTTCAACCACGTTACCACGGACTGCCCAAGCTCAATACAACAAGTACGAACACGTTAGCTACAAGAACGCCCAAAAGGGTGACTTGGTTTTCTTCGGTAGCAGTGTTTGGGGTATCAGCCACGTTGGTTTGTACGTTGGTAAGGGTAAGATGATCGATGCTCAAAACCGCGGTGTGATCACCGAAAACGTTAAGGCCCCATGGTGGCACTACGTTGGCGCTGCTCACGTTACTGACTTAGACGACTAATTTAACGTTAAAATTGAACAATTCCCTGAAGCTAATGGCCTGAACTGGTCGTTGGCTTCTTTTTTATACCATGACTTCGATATTATATTTAAATGATGGTATAACCGTTAATTGGGTAGGGATTGCGCGCATCACCCAACTCACCACCAAGCTTTTCCCTTGCTAAACATCTTAAGTAACTGTACTCTAATGTAGTAAGCACCATTAACTAATAAATTTACCGCCAAGGATTCTCTAATTGAATTTTGGCAGCTGCACATCCCCTTGTTAACGCCTAACTTAGCGTTACTTCATTTCGCCCCACTACTACCACATCTTGCGTGAATTTATTAAGTCGCGCTATATCTAGTTGCTTTTTTCAAACAGATGTTCTAGGATAAACATATTGACTAAAAGGAGAAGTGCTCATCGTGAACAAACAAAAACCGCAACAATCACACATTCAAATTACGGTTCGCTTTGTGGAGAAAAAGAACGGTAAAAAAGCCGTTTTTGACGCGCGTAAGATCTTACGTAGTCTCAATCATTTAACTCACGATGACCGGCTTATTCGACGCATTAACGCCCTGGTTCTCGCCCAGATTGCCGGCTACGCACAGATTGACACGTTGACCATCCGTCAATTGATCACCTCCACCCTAATTCAGCTGGATCACCCGGAACTGGCGAAGCGCTACGAAGAATACCGGCCATCCGCGGTTAAGAAAACCGAATTTCAGCAACTGTCATTTTTCTAACTTAGAAGATAATAAGTCGTATTGACGTCAAAACGCCCCAACAGGACTATTTTAGTGACCTGTTGGGGCGTTTGTTTTGTTTGGGTGACTCATTCTGTGGGGTTGAGGTTTGGGAGCTGAGTGGCCGTTTTTTTGGCTTGTTTTGAATTTGGGGTAGGTTTTATAGAAAAAACCACCCTCTCCCAAACAAACGGTGCTCACCATAGCTCTGCTATCGAGTGATTCAGGCGACGCTCATTGCAGTTACTTTGTTTTCGGCGCCGATTTTGATTTTTCGTTTGGTTTTTTGGGCAGCATTGTGGGGTTGCTTACTTTATTGCTTGTCGGCTACTGCGCCGAAACGTGCGGAGAAAAACAAAGAGCGGAGTAACTAAAGCTACCCACAGCTCTGTTATCGAATGCTTTTGGCATCGCTCATTGCGATTACTTTGTTTTCGGCGCCGATTTTAATTTTTCGCTTTGCTTTTTTTGGGCAGCATTGCGGAATTGCCTACTTTATCGCTTTGTTGGCTACTGCGCCGAAACGTGCGGAAAACAGCAGAGAGCTACATGTAAGGGCCAACCCAACAAACCTACCAAAGACCGGTAGCTTCATTGGGTTGGCCCTTACACTACGCTCTCTAAACGCTGTTTTCCGCACTCTACAAAAAAAGAGGCTTTTTCAGCCTCTTCCACTAATTTATGAACTTAATTGAGCTTCCAAATTACGCAATTCTGCTACCCGGACGTTGCGTGGTAAGAAGCGACGAATCTCTTCTTCGTTGTAGCCGACTTCCAAACGCTTGTCATCAAAGATAATTGGGCGCTTGATCAAGTCTGGATATTCAACAACTAACTTTACCAGCTCGCTGACTGATAAATCGTCGAGTTCCACGTTCAACTTTTTAAACACGTTTGACCGAGTTGAGATAATATCTTCACTCCCGTTTTCAGTCAATCGAAGGATCTGCTTCACTTCGTCCGCGTTTAACGGGTTTGATTTAATATTACGTTCCTTAAATGGGATGTGATGGTCTTCTAACCATGCACGAGCTTTACGACTAGATGCGCTACTTGGTGCAACATATAAGTTAATCATATTTAAGCACTTCCTTCATTTCGCTTTCCCCTAGCGACAAACATAAAACTAAGTTTAAACCATCCATTACTCCGTCCCCAACACATCATAATGAACACTCTTATCATACCACATTCACAGAATTATTCAAGTTACCTTTTATATTTTTTAGCTTGTGAAAAAAGATGTAATGTGTGATATTATTTTCGCTATAAATACTATTAAACAGGAATTTATACCGGTTTTACTTTGTGTAGGTTTATAAAATTAATAACTGGATTTATCCGGATAAGCTTGTTTTACTTATCAAGTGAAAATTTAGCTACAGCTTTGTTTATTAATTACTTATTCCTTAAAGAAGCTACAAACCGCGACGTTTCACCACTGCTAGTTCATATTCACTTCAAAATGGGGTAGAATTTAACTATCTTAGCTTGGGGGAGTGATTCACCGTGTTTGTTTTCTTCATGGTCGTATTACTAGTTGTCGCAGCCATTGCTGCTAACATTGTTTATGCCATTTATCCAAAGATTCCACTCGCATTTTACCAAATCGGGGCTGGGCTGGTTTTGTCCCTGCTACCGACTTTCGGTCATTTTCAGCTTGAACCAGAAATTTTTCTGCTCGTCATCATTGCGCCACTGATGTTTAACGACGGTCAGAGCACGGATTACCACGTTTTAAAGAAAAACATTCGGTCAACATTATCGTTAGCGGTCGTTCTGGCACTCGTTACCATTATCGGCGGCGGCTTATTAAGTCATGCGATGTGGCCCGCCATTCCGCTAGCCCTGGCTTTTGGACTCGCAGCAATTGTAACACCCACCGATGCCGTTGCCGTTTCTTCCATTACAACGGGGATCGACATGCCTGAACATGTCTTGGGCGCGCTTGAAAATGAATCCCTCTTTAATGATGCTTCCGGGATCGTAGCGCTGGATCTGGCGCTAACTGCTTTTAGTACCGGCCATTTTTCACTTGGCCAAGGGATCGAGCACTTCCTCATCGTCTTTCTCGGCGGGATCTTAGTCGGCATCATTTTGGGTGGCGCCATCGTGCTCCTGCGACTCTACTTTCAACGTCGGGGGCTGGACGCCATTGCCGTCATCTTACCTTTCAACTTACTTACCCCATTCATCGTTTACCTTGCGGCTGAACACCTCGGCGTTTCTGGCATCTTAGCGGTTGTTGCTACCGGGATCATCCACGGGATTCAGCAACGGCGTTTACGGTTAACGTCGACCCAGACCCAAGTAGTGACAACAACGACTTGGGAGGTACTCACTAACCTGCTTAACGGATTCGTTTTCGTCTTATTAGGTGAAGCGATGCCAAGCGTCTGGGCTAACTTATCTCATTCTGATTCGAAACACCTCCCCTTGTTAGTGATGATTGCAGTTGGCTTGTACCTCCTAATGGGCATCCTCCGCTTCGTCTGGTGCCAGTTAAATCTGGTGGATTTAAAATCCAAGGAAACGCGCCTTAAAGATGGCCTGATTTTATCGCTTAGCGGCGTCCACGGGACGATCACCCTAGCGATGGCGTTCTCCCTCCCATTGACGTTAAACGGCCATGCATTTCCATTCCGGACGGCCCTAATCTTCGTTGCTGGAATCGTAATTTTACTAAGCCTTCTCGTGCCAACGTTGATTTTGCCGTTACTGCTACCTAAGAAACAAGAAGCGTTTACTCAAGAAGAATTCAACGATCAACTGGTTCGAATGGTAAATTTCGCCATCACGCAACTGAAACAAACCGAGGCCGATAGCACGGCGTTAAACCCCGTCATTGAAGTTCTCAGTAGCCAAAAAAATGAACTTCGAAGCACCGCCGATTCTAAACAGGTACACAAACTCCTCCAATTGGCCGAAAATGCCGAACATGCGGCCATCTTCGAATTGATTGATGCTGGTGATGTGGAGGCTCAAATTGGTTGGCAGTACGATCGGATGCAACTGATGCAGGTTCAATTTGCCTTTCTCAACCCCTTTGCCCGCCTCACACTCTGGTTCCGGTTGGTTGCCTTCCGTCTGTTCCCACATCAAGCCAAGAAGCGTTACCACAAACAACTTTCGCAAACGATTGCCGCTAAAAAGAAAGCTAAACAGCAACTGATGCAAGAATTGACCACTCGGCGTCCCGATGGTCAACTCGCATTACCTGCAACTACGCCTCAACGCCAGCAATTAATTCAAACAGATCAAGCATCAAATCGTCCTACCAATCATCGCCACAACCTAGATCACCAGCAACGACGAGAAGTTCGTCACACTTTGACTCGTCAACAGCGCCGGGAAGTGCGTCGTCAATTCCAAAGTTCAACGGTGAAATCACAGTATTGGTCTAACATCGCTAAATTGGAACAAACCGGATTCAACACGGTGACTGCCTTTCTTGATAGCATCGAAACCGATGATAACCAGCAAGAAGTTAACGTGATTCGACACTATTACACTGTCCGTCATAATCGCTTCAACCAGTCGACAACAACGGCCGAACTCGAAAACGAACTGTTCATCATGGCCTTCCAGTTTGAGTACACCTACGTTCAAACCGCCGGCAAACAAGAACAACTGTCACCGGAACTTATCGGTGAGTTGCATAAAAAAATCTCCATGGATCAATTGGTCTACATGCAGTCCACGAATTAGTTATGGGGTTAACTATTTTTTAAGTCGTTTCAGTTACTTATTTGTTATGCTATGTTCACACTTTCTTCACAATTTCGCTTTATATTGTACTCATAGCTTAATATTTATTAGATAAATATTTAAGTAAGCTTTTTCATTTTACTCCTCCAAAGTAAAATTAATATTTTCGTGAACCCCATCACGAAAATGCCTACTCCTATGTGTAAAACCTATCCTCCCCCGGATGGGTTTTTTCTTTTATAGTGCGAAAAAAAGTGGTCAGAGCGCGGTTTGTAAGGGACGCTAAGTGAAACTACCCGGTTTTTGGGTAGTTTTGCTTAGCGTCCCTTACATGCAGCGCTCTACTTTTTTCGCACGTTTCGGCGTGGTCGCCTAAAATTACCAACCACACAAACTTCACTAAATCACCGATTACCAGGAATCAACCAGCCACCTCAGCCGAAACAAACGTAATATCAATGAACGTCGCCAATACACTCGGTTCTAGCAGTCTCATACATACAGCCACACGTTTCGATCCAATTACCAAAAAACACCAACACCCTAACCATCAACAACCATCACTTCCCCAATTATCCAGCATTCACCAGTTTTAACTAACCAACCTCCACCAAATATGACAACAATGTTACAGTCCCACCTTCACCGCCACAATCCCGCACCATACCACCCTCAACTTCCCCCACCTCCCCAAAAGCAGGCTTGCCGTCCCTCCCGTTCAGGCCTATAATTCTAGTTAACTATAAGGCAAATTGAATCTTGCCGATGGAGGAAGAAGCATGCAGCTGACCATCCTTTCAACCAGTGATACTCATGGTTATATCTTTCCAACAAACTACGTCAAACCAAGAGCGCACATGCCCTTTGGTTTAATTCGGGCTGCCACTGTCATTGCTGCAGAGCAACGGGCGGCGCCGGGACCCACGATCACCATTGACGATGGTGATTTTTTGGCGGGATCGCCATTAGCTTACTACGTGGCGCAGGTTCAAACGCCACCAGATCCGTTACCCCTCACGCGCATTTATAATCAAATCCACTACGATGCGGCCGTAATGGGCAACCATGAATTTGACTATGGCACCCAGTACCTTGAACGAGCGTTAAATGCCACTGAGCGTCCCATCGTTAACGCCAATATTCTCGACAACGCCGGGCGACCACTCTTTGGACAGCGGTATCGCATCATCGAACGTGGCGGCGTTAAAATTGCGATTCTTGGCCTGACAACTCGGGCGGTGATGCAGTGGAAGAATCACGCCAACGTTGCCAATGACGTCCATTTTCGGACTGCTGTGTCAGTGGCGAAAGAACTCGTTCCCTACCTCAAAAAAATCGCTGACATCGTCATCGTCGCCTACCATGGCGGCTTTGAACGAAGCCTAAAAACGGGTAAACTAATTGAATCGCTCAGTAACGGCGAAAACGAAGCTTACCAACTCCTAGAAGAGGTTAAGGGAATCGATGCCTGATCACCGGCCACCAACACCGTAAAATCGCCACAACGCTCTTTGGTGTCCCCGTGACTCAACCTGGTTACCGCGGCGAGGCCGTGGGTAAAATCGTACTGGACCTGACCCCAGTGGACGGTGGCTACGTCGTCACCGTCCACACAGTTCACGTGATCGATACCAAATCCAGTAAGTTTGACGAAGCCATTGCCACCCATAGTCGTCAACTTGATAAAACGGTAGACTACTGGCTGGCCGAACCCTTGGCTCAGATCAATGGCGACCTCACGTTTAAGAGCGCTGCCAAGGCTAGAATGGTCGAAACCCCCTACACTGAATTTATTCAACGGGTTCAACTCGAGACCATGGGCGCTGACATTTCAGCAACGTCCATCTTTAACAATGAAGGTCACGGGTTCGAAAATCCGATTACGATGCGCAACATCATGACCAACTACGTCTATCCCGATGGACTGGCACTTGAACTGATTACGGGCAAGGACCTTAAAGCCGCTCTCGAAAAAACGGCAACTTACTTCACCATGTCCGCGGATCAACAAATCGTGGTCAATCCCGCCTTCTATTCACCGAAATTACGCCATTATAATTATGATATGTACGAAGGCATCAACTACCAGATCAACGTTGCCCAACCAATTGGTAAGCGGATCAGTAATCTCACCTACCAAGGCAACCCGTTCGCGATGAACAAGAATTCAAAATTGCCCTTAACCGTTATCGCGCTGGTGGTGGTGGCCACTATGATATGTTCCAAGCTGATAAGATCATCGCTGAGAATAAGACCCCGATGAGCCAAATCATCGCTGATTACCTCCGGCGGCATCCGGTGATTACGGCTGAAGCTGATCAGAATTTTACGGTGATGCCGTAAATGAAAACGGGTTGTCGCATTCCCCTAGTTTTAGGAGAATGCGGCAACCTGTTTTTTGATTTTGGATACATCGTTGGATGTGACCGAGTGGTAATCGGCGATGTGTTTTGCTATTACTGATTTTCGGCGCTAGCTGTGCTGTAGTTTCACGGTTTATCGACTGTATTGAGTCGTTGGTCTGCGTTACCGTTTTGTGCCTACTGCGCCGAAACGCGCGGAACAAAGCAAAGAGCTGCATGCAAGGGCATTAAGGCGAACCCCCAGACCCAGGGGCTTCACCTTAATGCCCTTACACTCCGCTCTTTAAACGCTTTGTTCCACGCTCTACGCACGCTTCCGTTTCTTCTTCTTCGTTGGCTTATCCCCAACATACTCAACAGCCCGCAATTCGCGAATCGTTGTGACCTTGATTTTACCTGGATACGTTAAATCGCGTTCGATTTGATCCTTCACATCGTTGGTCAACTTGGCGCTTGCTTCATCATCCAGCACCTTCGGCTGAACCACGATTCGAATCTCACGACCCGCTTGGATGGCATAGCTATCCTGCACACCGGTGTGGTCGTTAGCAATTTTTTCCAAACTGTGTAGCCGGTTAATGTATTCCTCGACCGACTCACTCCGGGCACCAGGCCGTGAACCAGACACTGCATCAGCCGTTGCGACCAACGTGGCAATTGGCGACGTTGCTTCCACGTCACCATGGTGCGCCGCAATGGCGTTGATAATCACGGGATCTTCGTCAAATGCCGTGGCTAAAGCGACCCCAATTTCAACGTGAGTTCCCTCAATTTCGTGGTCAACCGCTTTCCCGATATCATGCAACAAGCCGGCGCGAACCGCTAAACGGACGTTTTCGCCAAGTTCTGCCGCCAATACCCCGCTCATTTGAGCTACTTCAATCGAGTGATTCAGCACATTTTGACCGTAGGAAGTCCGGTATTTAAGCCGACCAATAATCTTCATGAAATCTGGGTGCATGAAGCCAATCTTCAAGAGGCTGACAACCCGTTCACCAGTTTGGCGAAGGTCCTTTAAAACGTCACTTTCAGCTGCGACAACCTGTTTTTCAATCGAAGCCGTGGTGATCTTACGTGACGCCAACAAGCCCTCAATCGCAATCCGGGCCGTTTCGCGTCGAACTGGATCATGCGTGCTGATCAGCAACACATTGGCTTGTTCCGGATCAAAAATCAAATCCGTCCCAGTCAACGACTCCAGCAAGCGAATATGCTGCCCATCGCGACCAATCAATTTACTCTTGGTATCGTTAGTTGGTACCAACACACTGTGTTCGGCATGTTCACGTGGCCAATCAACCGGTCCCCGTTGAATCGACTCAATAATGAGATTTCGAGCCATTTTATCGGCTGAAGCTTCCGCATTATCGGTCAATTCTCGCACCGTAACATCCGCTTCTCGGGACAAATGCTGTTCCGTTTCCGTTCGAATCATTTGCTTGGCATCGTTGATCGACAACTCCGCCCGTGTCGCAATTTCAGTTTGGCGCTGCGTATGCAACTGCCGTGCTTGATCTCGCGTTGTATTCAACGTAGTTTGGTCATTATCCAACGCCGCTTGCGTCTCATCGATGCCGCCTTGGCGTTGATCCAAACGATTCGCCATCTGATTCAACATCGTTTGTCGTTGCTCTAATCGATCGTTTCGCGTCTTAATATCTGCTTGTTGGCTAGCCAACTCTGCTTCAGTCGTTACCCGTTCCTTTTGAACAGTCGCTTTAGCTTTCGTTTGATAATCAGTTGCCTGCTGAGCAGCCGTCTGTTGCGCAGCCGCCCGAAGTGCCGCTGCTTTTTGGGTCGCGACCGCTAACTCGTGACGATACTGACGACGCCGGCTAACACCACCAATCACCAGACCCACGATCAACGCGACCACAACGGTTAATACAATCATCATTTACTCGGCACTCCCTTCCATTTTTAAATGTTTACAGACATTGTTCATTATACGCTATCTTGTTTAAATACTAAAGAGTTGCTGTCGTTTGTGTCCAGCGATAGTGTGCGGAGCGAGACGGGTTGAGAGCGGTGTGTAGGGGCACTTCGGTGAAAGCGCCCGGGCCTGGCGGTTTTATCGAAGTGCCCCTACATGCAGCTCTCAGTCTCGCGCAGCACCATTCGGCGTGGTGGCCAGAAAGCGCGTGGTTGACAAGCTTCCACAACTTCAGGAACCCTAGAAATGACAGTTTAAGTGACGCCGAATTTTGTAGCCTGAGAGCGCTGATTTTTATGCGGCTTTGGCGAGCGAAGCGATGACAAACAGCCTTCACCCAAAATCCACCCAATGCTTACACTGGACACAAGCGTAAACAAAAAGACCCAACCATTCGTTGAGTCCCCATTATCATTCCATACGTTCTTTCGATAACCAGATACCAATCAATCCCAGCGCATTAATCGCTAGACACAGCCAAAGAATCAGTTTCGTGCTGACCCAGGTACAGATCATTGCGGAAATGTACGCGCCGAAGATGAACATCAGCATGATCAACCCAGTCCAGACAAACTGATGCTTTGCTTTTTGGTCGTGGCCATAAAGCCATAAATACAGCGCCGTCATGAGATTTTTCGTATTCCCCGTCATGATGCCATTATTAATGGCTGAGCCTTAACTTGCCGGAAAGTGGTCAGTTCATACCCGGATAGCCAACCTAAGATTACAATTAGCACATAGGGATTAAACCAGTTTTGCCCGACCGCAACGACCAGCAGAATTGCCACAACCAGTAACATCAACCGGCCGTACCGTTCGCGCATGGTCGGCCGTTCGTTCAACGCTGTCAGCATACTTTGTGCCATAAGACAGCCCAACGCAAATCCCAACCACACGGGAATATTGACCCAAGCACGGGAAATGCCGCCATCAAACAGCTTCACCGCAAACACGATCATGTTCCCCGTTTGGGCGCTCGCAAACACCGCGTCATGCGCGATGTAGGTGTAGGCATCGATGGCCCCCATGGTAAACGTAGCTAAAAACGTGATCCAACCGTATTCATACTTTGATTTAGAAATCGGACTCCCCTCCGTTTCACATCAAGCTGACTTTATTTTATCACTTATTTGAAATACCGAGCTAGGAACGCCGTCACCGTCTGCCGGTACAACTTCGGGTTATGCGCAAAGGATTTGGCATGGGCCGCACCCTTCACCAGCACTAACTGCTTGGGACCAGCATCCGCTCGGTACAGTGGGTAGACCATCCGCGTTGGCACAAACGTATCGGCAGTTCCGTGAATGAACAGCATCGGCTTATGGTTCTTCGCCACCTGTTTGAGCGCACTGGCCTGCTTAAACGAATAGCCGTTTTTCAGTTTATTGATCTCACTCACAACCGGTACCAACGGATATTCCGGTAAATTATACATGGATTTCGCTTGGTACTTAATTTCATCATACACACTCGTATAACCGCAATCTTCAATGAAGGCTTTCACCTGCGATGGTGTCTTCTCACCGCTGATCATCATTGTCGTGGCACCACCCATGCTGACACCGAAGACGACGATTTGGGAGTCCTGTCCGTTTCGACGAATCACTTGGTGGATCCACTTGAGGTAGTCGAGGCGGTCCGGCCAGCCGTAGCCCGTATAATTCCCCTGACTCTTACCATTTCCCCGATCATCCGGCAACAGCACGTTATAACCAAGTTCATGAAATAACCCCGCATACTCTGCCATGTGAGCGCTACTCCCACCAAAACCGTGCGCGATAACAATCGTTTTTTTCGTGGTCTTCGCTGCGGGTACGTAATTCGCCACCAGTTTCAAATGATCGGTCGCCGAGGTTTCATGCCATACCAGCTTCTTCGTGCCGGCGTACCAGGTCTTTTCCTTATAAAGCGGGTCACTCTTCTTGACTGCCGTTGTGTTATGGATAAACGACTTCTTGCCTCTCGCAACCGCCATATTATAGAAATAATAGCCCGCTGCACCGATGCCGATCATGGCCACCAAGATGACGATGATGACCCCCGTTAACCAATGTTTTGTTCGTTTTGTCACGCTGTTTTCGCTCCTCTTCTTATGCCGTTATTTGCAATAGTAGAAATTATGGCGGTCATCACGAAATCTGTCAACTCAACTCATCTAAAACAACTTAGCGATACTTTCCCATCGTTAACACCCCACAACCGTCGCCGAACGCGCTATAATAGTAGTAATATCTAGCTATTATAAGGAGCGATGTGCATGTTTTCCGAACGACTTCGGGCGCTGCGCCGTGGTCAGGATTTAACGCTGGACCAACTGGCAACCGCCTTAAACCAACAATTTAAACCTGATGAGGACCACCTGAACACGCCGGCACAGATTGGTAACTGGGAACGTGGCATCCGAGTGCCTTCCTTTATGGAGGTCCGTAAACTCGCTGAATTTTTCGACGTCACCATGGATTACTTAGCCGGCAAAGCCGAACGAGACGATTACGATCTCAGCCGCCTCTTCCTATCTGGCAAGCAATTGACGTTTAACCACCAACCACTCACCTCAGAAGATAGTTACGAGTTATTCCAACTTCTCGATGGCTACATGCATGGCAAAGAACGCCGGCACAGTGACCAACCTCACAGCCAACAAGAATCATTGGAACTCGATCTTGGAAACCCATCACAAAACAATTAACCTAGCACGTGGCGTTTAAACCGGTTGAGCCGGTCGAAATGACACGTGTTTTTTGGAGGCCGTAATATGAATCCGAAACAGAAACGTAAACTACTCAAACGAGCGAAGCAACAACCCGCTAAACCCACCAGTTACATCGCAGCATTGCAACGCTACGCCCAACAGTTCAACGACTATCCGCAGGTCAAGCTTCTCATCAATAACGCCTTGACTGCCGACCACGCACTCGCCGCTGGTCGCCTACCACAGACGTTGCCGGAGTTGCTATTACCGGACAACATTCAGGATACGATTTTCAAAACGTTGAACCAAACCTACCCAGCCGGTGATCCTCAAGGTGACAAGCTATGGAACCAACTCACCCAAGCGCTCCCCGACCTCGATGCGAAACTGCGAGGCTTCCGGGACTATTTGGAAGACACCTATGGCATGTGGGCCTACATCTCCGCTCCGGTTGCTAAGGACCTGGCCGCGTTCATTAACGGCCGGCCAACACTAGAAGTCATGGCGGGTAACGGTTACGTCTCTAAAGGCTTGCGCGATAACCACCAAACCGTCATCGCCACCGACAGCAAGGACTGGACCAAGGAAAACGAAACCGGCCGCCACCCAGTAACTGAAATCGAACCCCTACCAGCCAGCGAGGCCTTTGCCAAATACCGCGACCAAGTTGACGTCATCGTCATGGCTTGGTCTCCCGATGGCCTGCCAATTGACTGGGAATTGCTCCAACAAATTCGCGCCGCTGATAAGGACTACGACTTCATCGTGATCGGCGAAAAGTACGGCGCAACGAACTCAAAGGTGTTCTGGGACAACGCAACGTTGCTGGACAATGCAGACGTGACCGCCCTTAATAAACACTACTTACCGTTTGATTTAATTCACGATCGCGTCTACCTCGTGGAATAATCCGCAAAGGAGGATCGTCATGAACCTACACCATCTCCAATTTTTTCAAGAACTCGCGCGAACGCAACACATGTCCAAAGCGGCCGAAAATCTCGGTATTTCTCAGCCATCGCTGAGTTACGCTATCAATAAGCTTGAGCAGGAACTCGGGGTACCTTTAGTAGAGCCCGATGGTCGCAATATTAAACTGACGGCATTTGGTAAAACTTACCTGAACTACATTAATGACGGTTGAATAGCCTTGATCAAGCAACGTTGCCATTCAGCAACTTAACGATCCCAAAAGCGGCCACGTTCGACTGGGGTTCACCTATACGATGGGCCAACGGTTAGTGCCGGAACTGATGCAGCAGTTCACTCAGCAGCCCGATAACGAACGCATCAGCTTTCAACTTGGTCAGGACACCACGGAGCACCTACTGGAAAAACTAGTCGATGATCAATTTGACCTAGTTTTGGCCTCCTATGCCGACCGGGTTCACGGCCAAGCCACTAAGGAACGTTTCCAATTCACTCCCATCGTCAAACAGGCCATCAAACTCGCCGTCCCAGTCAATCATCCGCTAGCGACTAAACCAACCATTAAATTACGCGACATCGCGCCATACGATCTCATCATGTTTTCGCAAAAAAGTGGCTTACGGCCCTTGATCGACCGCATCCTAAAGCAAGCTGAGTTGACCCCGAAAATCAAATACGAGATTGAAGAAGATCACACCATCATCGGCCTAGTGCAGTACGGCATGGGTATCGCGCTAGTACCTAACCTACCGCAACTCGACCAAAGCCAAGTCATCCTCCGTGAAATCACGGATAACCCGCTTAGCCATGAGCTCTTCCTCATCACGCGCAAACAACACTTCTTAACACCGGCTGTCCAGCGCTTTGACACTTTTATCCGACAATACTGTAAACAACACTTTGCGCATCAGAAATTATGATTTGTAGCGGCCTTAACGACTATCGTTCAGGCTGCTTTGATAAGCTAACGTTGCCGTTCAACGCGTCTTGAGATGTTCTGCGATAGTGCTGAATTGCGCCAACGTGAGATGTAGGTAAGCGACTAGGTGTATGTGTGTCGCGATGATTGGTGGTTGTTGGTGACCTTCCGACAACCGCCAATCATCGGGGACAAATGTAAGACTCGCACGGGGTTTAGCGAGGCTTACATTTGAGGTCTGAGACCGCTCTTTGGCTCAGACCGGCCCCACAGCAGGAACCTAGTCGCTTACCGGAATCGACAATCCAAGCAAATCACCGCACTTCACAAAGTAAACCGCAATATGCTTACGCTGGACACAAGCAATAGAAAAAGCGCAGCTACCCGACCGAAACGGTCAGGTAGCTGCGCTTTTCGTCATGCTAACTTAATTTCAAATCGTCTAATTCGCCCTTCAGATGCGTTAACGCAATCTGTCCCGGTGCTGAAGCAGCGCCGACCGTGGCGAAACTGACAACGGAGCCGACGAGTTCGCCGGCCATGCGGGTCACCTTACCAAGGTCGCCCATGGACATGGTGATGATGGGCTGTGCTAACGCCTGGTTGGCATGGTGCGTTGCTGCCAACAACGTCAGCACATCGTCAACCGACTGTGGCATTACGGCAACTTTGAGGACGTCCGCCTTCAAATCAGCCATATCACCTAACCGCCGAATGAGTTCGGCCTCGGTTGGGGTTTGGTCAAAGTCGTGGTTACTCATCACGATAGCAACTTGCTTGGCGTGGGCCTGAGTCACTAATGCTCGATTCGGCCCTCATCATGGTAGCGTTCCAAATCCAACGCATCCGTGAAGTTCCCGTTGATCACCGTGGCGCAGATTTGGAAGTAATCCTCATCTGGCAACGCCAATTCGCCGCCCTCCTGCTTCGTCCGGAAGGTTGTCAGCAACGCCACGTCCCCTAAAACGTCACGCAACTGTGCCCCAACGCGTTGCAGCGCCAGCGCATCTTGAACGTCATCGAAGAAGTCGATCCGCCATTCCACTAAGTCCGGCTTGGCTGCAACCGCATCCGCTGCCTGGCTTAAAATCGCCTTTGCCGTTCGACCCGTTACCGGTACCGCCAACTTTGGCCGGCCACTACCGAGAACCGTTTGTCGTAATGTTACCGTCTGTTTAACCACCACGTTTGTCGCCCCTTACCTTATTTGTCTTCGCTAAATAAAATGTCATGGATGTAGTCGACTGGCATATCTTCACCAGTCCACAACTTGAAGGCCGCAGCTCCCTGTTCAAGCATCATGCCCAAACCGTTGAAGACGTGGTCCACGTGACCGGCTTCAGCGACTTCCATCAGCTTCGTTGTCCGTGGCGCGTAAACCGTATCGTACACGATCAGGTCTTTACGGAACCAACTTGGGTCGCTGATCAGTGTTTGCCCTTCCAATGGGTTCATGCCGACGCTGGTTGAATCACAGTAGATGAAGGCGTCCGCCAATTGCGCCTTGAAGTCGTCTTGGTCTTCCAAATGGTGTAACGTGGCCTTACAATCGGTCTTTTCGTTAATGATATCAACGTTGCGTTGCGCATTTTCCAAGAACTCATCGTCCCGGTTGAAGATCGCCATTTCCTTAACACCGTCAAATGCCGCTTGGATGGCAATCGCCGTCCCCGCACCACCGGCACCGCTTAAGACCATCTTTTGGCCGCGAATGTTGAGGTTTTCATCATCTAAGGACTGCATGAAGCCAACCCCGTCAGTGGTGTAGCCAGTCAAAACGCCGTTGTCGTTCACAATGGTGTTAACTGCCCCAATCATTTCAGCCGTTGGGTCCAACTTATCCAAAAGTGGAATAACGGTTTGCTTGTTTGGCATCGAAATGTTAGAACCGCGCATGTCTAGCGCCCGGATCGAGTCGATTGCTTTAGGCAAGGTCTTATCGTCGACTTCGAAAGCTAAGTAGGCGTAGTTCAAGCCTAACTTTTCAAATGAATGGTTGTGCATGGTTGGTGACATGGAATGGCGAATGGGGTAAGCCATCAAGCCGATTAAAATGGTGTGTCCGTCTAATTGATTTAACATAAGTTTGCGCTCCTTGATGAATGTATTTGATTTAAGCAACTTCTTCTGTGACTGAGACGTGACTCTTCTTGAAGATCAGGATCACGCATAAACTGCAGACGATGCCGATGGCGGCGATAAACACGTCGAAACACATGATACTGTGAACACTGGTTTTAGAAAGTACCCCGGTCACGATTGGAATTGTGAAGGAGGATAAGGCACCGGCCATGTTGTAGATCCCAGTGATCCGGCCCTTGGCCTTTGGAAAGGCGATCCCCATGATGGTCATTCCCATCTGCATGACGCCACTTGCAGCGGAGGCGCCGATGACAAATGACCCAACTAACATGACGGGAAGAACCGGTGTGCTGGCCATTAATAATAGCGTGATGAATGAAATGGTGGTATCCAGCAACATGAACCAGGCTGGTTTAAGGACCCGTTCTACTAGGATGACCGTTAACAACACGCCGCTGATCGACCCGATACTGTAGATACTAACGAGTAACCGCGCGTGTGTCATGTCCAAGTTCACAACGTCTTTGCCGTACTGGGTCAACCATTGACTAATGAGGTAGAAGGTCGACATTGAAACGTAGCCGAAGATGGTGAGCACGATGCCCAACGCCCACTGACTACCGGTTAATGGTTGCTTAGGTTCAGCTGGGTTAGCCGCAGCCGCTTCGACCGGCGTTTGACCAGCTTGCTTAGCGGCTAATTTAGCGGCCCGTTTTGCTTTGTGGGCGGCCATATCAGGAAATTCGCGATTCCATAGGAAGATAAAGTTAGCTGCTAACAGGACGGCACAAACTGAGAATGACCAACCGTACCACAGGTCAAAGTGTTCCAAACTAGCAACGAAGATCGGTAAAATCAGTTCGCCAACTGACACGAAGGCCTTGATCAAAATGTTGGCAGATGCTTGCTTGCGGGGGAACAATTCCATCAATGCGGGATAAGTCCCGGTATCTAAGAATGAGTTGGCCATGCCAGCTAAGATGCCGAAGAAGTATGCTTCATACATATTCTTCGAAATTAAGATCCCCACGAAAAACAGGGCGTATGTAACGACGCCGATTTTAACCATAAAGCGCCGACCCATGCGGTCTGAAATTTCACCGCCGAGATATAACACAATTAACCGACCAATTCCTAATGACGAGATGACGTAAGCAACGCCAGCGTCGCCAACGTGCCATTCTTTACCTAATACGATCATGTTCTGCGCCAGAATCACAATGGCCATTCCGTGAACCAAGTAGTTCAGGTACAGACAAATCGCTGTTTTCATTCGTTCCGCATGGGACATTTTGATCACCTACACTTTTCTAATTGGTTTGCCGTAACGCACAAAAATTCTGAGCGTCCTTTATCTCAGAATCTTCGTGCTTTGAACTCATCTGACCAACCGTCATTCCCGTAACGGTCGGTCGTTAACGCTACATTCCCGGGCAGCGTTAACGGGTGTTGCCATGACTGACAGTTGTCAGCCCTCATTTTTGATTAACACTTAACTTACTCGGCATCACGAGTTGGTAACTTTAAAAACGATGCAATCTCTCACTTGGCACCGACGTAATTTCAGGTTCGCCAATGGCCTTAAGTGACACAAGGTTCAAATGCCCGTGGCGGTTCTTCTTATCGTTCTTAACCTTGTCCAATACTTTAGTAGAGGTTAACAACGGTGAGGTGGTTGGTAAGCCAACCGCCTCGGAACGCGCCTTGATTTGGGCGGTAATGCCCGCTTCGGCTCGACCAGCATCTTCAAAGATTTGCATCAACGCAATCATCCCGATGCTGACGGCTTCACCATGTCGTAACCCGCCATCAGCTAACGCTTCAACCGCGTGACCAATGGTATGGCCGAAGTTTAGCAGTTGACGTTGACCGCTTTCGGTTTCATCTGCCATGACCACGTTGGCCTTGTACTGGATCGACCGAGCACTGAGCTCAGGCGAATGCGCCATGATGTCGGCAGGTGAATTGATCGTTTCGATCAGTTGCCAGAATTCACCACCTTTCAAAGCTGCCGTCTTCACGATTTCACCGTACCCTTCAACGAGATCCCGTTGGGTCAACGTTTTCAGGGTATCTGGATCGACGATAACGAGGTCTGGTTCGTAAAATACCCCGATGATGTTCTTGATGGTATCTAGATCAACGGCCGTTTTGCCGCCCACCGAACTGTCAACTTGTGCCAGTAATGATGTGGGGATCTGAATGAGGCTGATACCACGCATGTAACTTGCTGCTAGGAAGCCAGCTAAGTCACCAGTTACGCCACCACCTAAGGCAATCACGCCATCATCGCGGTTAAAGGCATCCTTGGCCATCTCACGCGCCAAATCAGCTAACACCGTCAGTGATTTGGACGCTTCACCAGCCGGAAAGTCGTAACAGTGAACGGTGAAGCCAGCCTCAGTCAACGAGGTGGCTACCCGCTCTTGATACAACGGTGCGACGTTGTCGTCACTCACTAACGCGATTTTACGTGGTGACCACTGTTCAGCTACTAGCGTTCCGACTTGAGCTAACAAGCCGCGGTCGATTTTAACTTGGTACTGTTTTTCGGGTAACGTCACCGAAATTTCTGTCATGTGATTAACGCCCCGCTTCCGCTTGTTCAGTCTTCATGCCCGTCAACAATTCCCGAATGGCCAAGGCCTTTTCTGCCATATCGGCGTATTCGTTAGGCTTCAAGGCTTGAGGACCATCTGAGAAGGCGTGTTTTGGATCATCGTGAATTTCAACCACTAAGCCTGATGCACCAGCAGCGGTTCCGGCTAAGGCCAATGGGGTAACGAATTCCGTGTGACCAGCGGCGTGACTTGGGTCGATGATCACTGGGTAGTGGGTCAACTTTTGCATCACTGGCACGATGCTAACATCCATAGTGTTACGCGTGTACTTGTTATCAAACGTCCGGATACCCCGTTCGGCAATCATGATGTTGTGGTTGCCACCAGCGGCGATGTATTCCGTTGCGTTCAACACGTCATCGATCGTAGCGGACATCCCACGCTTCAACATCACTGGAATGTTGGTCTTGCCAACGGCTTTCAACAGTGAGAAGTTTTGCATGTTACGCGCGCCAATTTGGAAGATGTCGGTGTACTTAGCGACCATCTTGACGTGTTCGTCGTCCATGACTTCGGTGAGGACGTCCATGCCGTATTTGTCAGCGGCTTGACGGAGGTATTTCAACCCATCTTCACCCAATCCTTGGAAGGAGTATGGTGAGGTCCGTGGCTTGAAGGCGCCACCCCGGAGGATCGTGGCACCGCTGGCTTTAGCCACAGCGGCCATCTTGGTGACGTGTTCCAATGATTCAACGGAACATGGCCCCGCCATCAAGGTGAAGTGGTCCCCACCGATCACGCTGTGTGCCGTCCGGATCACCGTGTCTTCTGGGTGGAATTGACGACTGCCTTGAACAGCGGCTGGCACGTCTTCAATGATTTCGTCAGCGGCGGCTAATTCAACGTCGTTTAAGTCGTCACGCGTGATGCCTTGAACAGCAACCCGGTTATGGTGAACAAAGATATCATGGGTGCCTTCGAAGTGGTTCTTCAGTTCTGCAATGGTGGTGTTATCAGTTGGTTTAAGTACAATAATCATATTTCTCATCCTCTATTCTTTAATTTGGGTTTTGGTTTCATTTTCTAAATACTGGTGAACAACTTGCTTCACTTGACTAACTGGCATCCGTTGGCCGGTCCAGCGGGTCAACGCCCCCGCTGCTTGATGGACCAACATGCCGATACCATTGGTGGTTTGACACCCTTGCGCTTGTGCTTGCCTTAAAAACGGGGTTTCAAGTGGGGCATAAATCACATCCGCAACAACTTGGCCGTGGTGGAGTTGCCGCATGGCCGATGAACTCAGTGGTAATCGTTCATCAGCACCCATGCCGACGTTGGTCGTGTTCACAACCACATCCGCTTGGGCGATTCGCCGATTCATCTCGGTCTCGTTTTCATAGGACTGAACCGTGATACGAGATGACCAACTCGTTAACCGATGTTGGATGGCATCGAACGTTGCGTTAGACCGTTTAAACACGGTAACCGTTGCGCCCGCAGTCGCACAGGCTTCAATGATGGCTCTGCCGGCACCGCCAGCACCGAGCACCACGACTTGCTGATTGGTAACCGTCACCCCTTCATCTCGTAACGCGTTCAGGAACCCTTCGCCATCCGTACTGTCACCAACGAGGTGGCCGTCCCGGTTGATCACCGTATTTACGGCTTTTAACTGTTTCGCAACCGGCGTGAGTTCATCGAGATACGGGATAATACTTTCCTTGTAGGGCATCGAGACGTTGATCCCCGTAATGATGTTCGCCCGCATCGCTCGAATCACATCTTCTAAGTGATCTGGTTCAATTTCGGCCGCCAGGTAAACGCTATTGATGTGAAGCGCTTGGAAGCTAGTGTTGTGAATCAGCGGTGATAAACTGTGCTTCGCTGGATTCGCAATGAATTCGTATAAACTTGTGTGTCCGTCAAACAATCCGTAGCCTCCTTAGTCGCTCAAAATCTATCGTCGTGATACTGGCCATAAAAAATCCCGCAGTGTGATTAACACTGCGGGAAGTTAAAAGTTCAACTCATTAACAACGGTCCAAATATTTTGGCCGTGCCACACAGTGTTTTTGAAACTTAGCTGTGTGACCGGCATTTATCATGCTGAAAAACTATTGGCCGCACAGATTGTGGATGGGTGTCCGCAACCTGTGAGGGTGTGAACACTACTTTAGCCAATAGTAACTAAATCGATTTAATTGTCGGTTTAATGCTTTCAAATTCAGATTCATGATAAGGACTCCTAAAACTTTATTAGATTTTGATTGTCTCTGACTTTAAACTATTAGAATTCATCTGTCAACCACTAATCAAATTTTAATTTTACAAAAGTGCGCTTAATCCCTTGTGCGCCAAGGGATTCAAAATCATAGAATTTTTTTAATTTTTTATAGAGATTGTCTATCTAAGCGACTCTCATCATCGTTTTATCAGTTTCACATTATTCAATCGCGGCTTCACGTTACCCTTGGTACTCATCACTCAAAGTTACCGCTACCATTCCGCACTAGCGTTGCCTCTGAAACTTTTGTACTATTAGGTTAATTGAATCATAACGAAAGCTAGGTGACTCTTATGGATCTGGATCGAGTTTCATCCCTTCAACGCGTGCCGATGCCCCAAACGATGCACCGGACCTTCGAATCAACTGCCGTCATCGGGGAATACATTACCAATATGAAAGACGTTCAGCGTCATCAAGAATACGAAGACAATGATGCCCTTTTAAAGCATGCTCAAAAGCTGGCAGCTTCTACCCACCACTTTGGGACTCGTACAATCGTGTTAACCAATACGGATCAAGTCATTGAACGGCCCGGGTTAACCGTCACTAAAGTCCCGCTATTCACCGGTTACAACCAGCTAACCCTCTATTTTTATCGTTGGGAAATGGCGTTCACTTTTCTCAAACAACATCCAGAAATCGAAAAGGTCTTCTTCGTTGACTTAACTGATGTTCAAATGCGCAACTATCCGTTTGATCACCTTCAACCTGGTAAACTCTACTTTGGGGATGAACTTTCCGACCTATCCGCTGATATCATTCAAGCCCACGCCACCCTAGCCACCACCAAAACCTTCTTCGCCGAAAATAAAACCCTTCAGGTTCTTAATCCAGGCGTCGTTGGTGGTTATCGGGACGTTGTGATGGCCTTTTTAGGTAGTTTAACCGTCCACATTGCTAATGCCGAAGCAACTGACCAACTGGCTCACCAGCCTAACACCATCGGTAACTTAGAAATGGCACTGGTTAATTACGTTGCCTATCACGATTTCAGCGATTGTCTCGTTCACGGTCGGCTGGTCGCATCCCGACTGGCCTTTCACGAACCATCAACAACCGCTTGGTTTCAACATAAATAGCGTCAGATTGGAGGTTATTTGATTTGAAAACTAATGATTTTAAACAACTCATCATTCATAAACGTTGGCGATTAGAGGCCAAAACCAATTTCTGGAAGAGTATCGCAATGGGTCACGATGGCGGGGAATTGATCTTAATTTTTCGTTCCGATGGCGGCTTTGATTTTCCAACGAATATGAAATTCAACCCTCAGTTTACCCAGTGGGCGTTTGACGAACAACGTCAGGTACTTGAGCTCAGCGATGACGCCGGGAAAGTTTACATGACGTTTACGCCACCCGAAATCGTGGACCGCGACCAGTATCTTTACATTACCGACCGTTCCCAACGGCTGGTTAATTTCACCTATATTGATCCCATTTTTGACTTACCGCTTGCCCCCGCACCACTATATGATCGACCACGCCACACCTACTCCGGCACCAGTCCGTTCATCCTTCAACTAGGCAGCCAACCAGAACTAGCTACCAATGCTGCCGATTGGGGACTCACCGTCAAACAACTCACCCCAAGCAACGATTCCCTCACTACTTGGCAACACGTTTACCAATTCCTGCTCGACCAATTCAACCTCCAACAAGTCGCCATCATCAGTGGCAATCATCAACTCCAAGCGTATCCATTTGAAGACTGTCAGCCAAACACGCTGTATCTCCTGGATAAGCCTGAACTAACGCCGATTATTCTAACCGATGGTCAATCAACTGAGGTTCAAGTGCTTGATCCTAGCGTCTTGATTGGCTCTCGATTCCTACTGCTTGAACTCCTCAGCAACGTTATCGTTCGCGCGGATCACCAGCGAATCACTTTGGATCGCGAACTGACGGAGGCTGAGCTGTTAACCTGCTTTAACCAAGCAATTTATCAAGATTTTAGTAGTCGGACTTGGCATGGTCAGCTTATTCGAGACTGGGTCAACTCAACTAACTAGCGTTCTAGCGATTTGCTTTAAGCATGAATTTCACTAATTTTTAAAATTTTTTTCTTCTACAAGACGTCCCAAAACTGGTCGCTGTCTCTGTAACAACCTGCTTGACAAGTTTTCCCCATCCGGGTATTCTAAGCACCAATTAAATACCGTCCATAAAAACCGATGATGTGGAGATCAAGATTGTTGTGCACGTAAAGAGAGTCGTCGTTGCTGAGAGTACGACCGAACGCAGGCAGTTAAATGGACCACAGAGGGTTTCCCTGAAACAAGTAGGGGAAAACGTGTTGGCATACGTCAGTTGCCGGAAGTGTGAACACGCACTTCGCTAAGGGTGACGGGAATCTTCCCGTCAAAGTAAGGTGGCACCGCGGAATAAAAAACTATCCGTCCTTATAACAAAGCAGTCATTGCGTTGTTATGGGCGGATAGTTTTTTAGTTCAAGGGGGAAATTCACATGTTTAACCGATGGTAACGCAATCACTAAATCGCATTTGACCCACAAACTATACGAGGTGATTGATATGACAATTGAAACATTAACACAACAAAGTAAAGGCTACCCAGCCGTTCCCGTAACCCTTCAGTTCGAGATGACTGATTTTGATCCCGTCACCATTTTTAACGCGTTGAAAGCTGCTAACGAACCCGGCTTTCTCCTAACCGGTAAACCCAAGGAAACTGAAGATGGCTACACCTTCATCGGCCTGGCACCAAAACAAACCTACACCTACCGCGACCACGTGTTGACCCAAACCGATCAAAACGGTAATGAAACGGTAACAGACGCTGAACTCAAACCCATCTTGGAGGACATTCTCGCTAAGCACCGGACGCCCCGACTGCCCGAACTCCCGCCATTTACCGGTGGCTTGATTGGTTACTTCAGTTACGACTACGCCAAATACGCTACAACAGCGCTCAAGCAAGCCGTTACCGACCCAATGGGCCTCGATGACGCTGACTTACTACTCGTTGACCGGGTAATTGCCTACAACCACAAGCGCCACGAAGTTACCCTCAGCCAAATTGTGGCAACCGAAGACCTCGCTAACGTTTACGATGACACCATGGCCGCCCTCAAACGGCTTCAAACGCTCATCACAACGTTGACCCCAAAGTCGTTGCCACATTTCGCACTAACTGCCCCATTCCACTTTCAATTTAGCCTGAGTGAATTTTCCGAAAAAGTCGCTAAGGCCCAACAACACATTGTGGACGGTGACATTTTCCAACTGATTTTCTCCAATCCGCAACAAGCAACCATGAGCGGATCATTGCTGGGTGCGGCGCCAACGCTGTTCCATGACAGTCCATCGCCTTACCAGTTCTACTTCCACCACCGTGACTTTGAAACCCTAGGTGCTTCACCCGAAACGCTGATCACGAAGCGCGGCGAAACCCTCTTCACTTACCCACTAGCCGGGACTCGACGTCGGGGCAAGACACCCGAAGAAGACGCTAAGTTTGCGCACGAACTGCAGACCAGCGAAAAGGAAAAGTCGGAACACAACATGTTGATCGACCTTGGCCGTAATGACCTCGGGATGGTCAGCAAGTTCGGTTCCGTGAACGTCACGAAGACCCGCAACTTACTCAAATTCGTCAACGTCATGCACCTCGGTTCCACCGTTGAAAGTACAGCCAATCCGAAAGCCTCCGCAATCGACGTTGTAAACGCCGTTTTACCAGCCGGCACGCTCTCAGGCGCACCCAAGATTTCCGCCATGCAGATCATTAGCCAACTGGAAAACCGCAAACGTGGCGTCTACGGTGGCTGCCTCGGGTACCTCGACTTCAGTGGTGATCTGGACCTCTGCATCGGCATCCGTCTCACCTACCGCAAGGGCGACCACATCGTCGTCCACTCCGGTGCCGGTATCGTTGCCGACAGTGTTGCCAAATACGAATATCAAGAATTCAACAACAAAGCGCGCGCCGTGGTAAACGCCATTAACACCGCTGATCAAGGAGGAGTCGCCCATGCTTTATCTAATTGATAATTACGATAGTTTCACTTACAACCTGTACCAACTGATCGGTAACTTGAGTGAGGAACCCATCACCGTCGTCAAAAACGATGAACTGACTGCTGACGAACTACTGGCTAAGCACCCGAGTGGCATCATCCTCTCCCCTGGTCCTGGTCGTCCAGAAAATGCAGGTAATATGCCAGCGATTTTAGATGCCTTCTTAGGCAAAGTCCCAATTTTAGGCGTCTGCCTTGGCCACCAAGCTATCGGCGAAGCTTATGGCGCAAAGGTGATCCACGCGCCACAACTGATGCACGGCAAGCCATCCCTGATGACGCGTCAAACACCAACCACCCTGTTTGCGAACTGCCCTAATCAGTTTGAAGCTGCCCGTTATCACTCATTGGTAATCGATCCAGAAACCATGCCTGCCAACTTAGCCATCACCGCCACTGCGGACGATGGCACGATTCAGGGAATCGCCGATGAAGCCAATCAAGTCTACGGCGTCCAATTCCATCCCGAATCCATCATGACTGATGGTGCAGTTGGTGCCCAGATCATTAAAAATTATTTGGCTAAAATCCGCGCAACATCAACGATTAACTAACTAGACCATTAAAAAGTTTGAGGAAAAGTGTTGACAATACTCTCATAAAGCTTTAATCTAGTGCCAATCAAATAAATTCGTCCATATAAACCTATGATGTGGAGATCAAGATTGTTGTGCACGTAAAGAGAGTCGTCGTTGCTGAGAGTACGACCGAACGCAGGCAGTTAAATGGACCACAGAGGGTTCCCCTGAAAGACCGATTGAGTACGGGGAAACGTACAGACATACGTCAGTTGTCGGAGATGTGAATACGCATCTCGCTAAGGGTGATGCGAGGGAGCAGTCCCTGCATCAAATTAAGGTGGCACCGCGGAATTAATATCCGTCCTTAACAAAGCGCATATTGCGTGATTGTTATGGGCGGATTTTTCTATTCCAAGGGAGATCTTAAATTATGACAAACAACATTCGATGGCAAAACCAGTTAGCAGCATCTCAATTACCGACACCCACATACAACCAACTAACTGGAGGAATTACCCATGACTATGACTATTGAAACTGCAATCGCTAAAGTAGCAGACCGGACCGACTTAACTTTCGCTGAAATGAACGACGTGATGAACGCCATCATGGAAGGCAAAGCCACTGACATTCAAATCTCAAGTTTACTCACTGCCTTGACCGTGAAGCACGAAACGGTTGCCGAAATTGCCGGCGCCGCTGACGCCATGCGCGACCATGCTTTAACCTTTAAGGCCGGCGAACCGGTGCTTGAAATCGTTGGGACTGGTGGTGACCATGCCAACTCATTCAACATTTCAACCACGTCTTCATTGGTCGTTGCCGCTGCTGGCACCCCAGTTGCAAAGCACGGTAACCGGGCCGCTTCTTCAAAGAGTGGTGCCGCTGATGTTCTTGAAGCCTTAGGTGTTAACATCAACGTTACCCCAGAAACCAGCGAAGCCATTCTTAACCAAATCGGTATCTGCTTCTTATTCGCGCAAGAGTATCACCAAGCCATGCGCTTCGTTGCCCCAGTTCGTAAGACCTTGGGTATCCGGACGATTTTCAACGTCTTAGGCCCTTTGGCCAATCCAGCCCACGCCGGCATGCAACTCTTGGGCGTTTACGATGACGCCCTACTTGAACCAATGGCGCACGTGTTACACGAATTAGGCGTTAAAAATGCCTTGGTCATTCACGGTACCGACGGCTTAGATGAAGCTTCCATCTCAGCGCCAACCAAAGTCGTTGAAGTTCGCGGCGATGACTTCAAGAGTTACGAAATCACGCCAGAACAATTTGGTTTAACCCGGGCTGCTAAAGCCGACATCGTTGGTGGCACCCCTGCTGACAATGCTCAAATCACCCGCGATATCTTAGCTGGTAAGAAGGGCCCTAAGCGCGACATCGTGCTCTTAAACGCCGGCTTAGCCTCTACACCGCTCATCCAGAACTCTCCATTGAAGCCGCCGTTCAACAAGCTGCTGACATGATCGATAGTGGTAAGGCGCAAACGAAATTAAACGAATTAATTGCTTTAACGAAGGGAGACCAAGTTGCATGATTTTAGATGATCTCGTGGCAGCGACCCAGCGCCGCTTAACAACTGAACAAGCAGCCGTCCCATTGGCTGAAATGGTAAAGCGGGCTGATAACGTCCCTACCAAGATCCGCAACAGGTCTACGACCGCTTCACCGCTCCTGGCATTCACCTGATTGGCGAAGTTAAAAAGGCGTCTCCGTCTAAAGGATTGATTGCCGCTGACTTTCCCTACTTGGATATCGCGAAGGATTACGATCAAAACGGCGTTAGTGCCATTTCAGTTTTGACCGAACCCGACTACTTTAAGGGCGACATTCACTATTTGCAAGAAATCGCGAGTGAAGTCAGCGTGCCGGTCCTCCGCAAGGATTTCGTCATCGATCCTTACATGCTGTACCAAGCTAAAGCTGCCGGTGCCAGCATCGTGTTACTGATCGTGGCGATTCTAAGCGAGCAACAATTGAACGATTACTTGAAACTCGCTCACCAACTTGGATTAGCCGCCATCGTGGAAGCCCACGATGAGGATGAAATCAAAACGGCCATCGCTGTCGGTGCCAAGATGATCGGCGTCAACAACCGCAACCTCAAGAACTTTACCGTTGCCTTAGACAACAGTGAACGGTTACGCCAACTGGTTCCTGAAAACATCGCCTTCATCGCTGAAAGCGGCATTCACACCCGGGCAGACGTTCAGGTCTTAGAAGCCAACCACGTCAACGGTATCCTGATTGGTGAAGCCTTAATGACGGCCCCTGATAAAGCCGCCAAAATCAAAGAATTACTCGGATAGGAGCGTGATGAGATGACGCAAATCAAAATCTGCGGGTTGATGCGTGAGCAAGATACCCAAGTTATTAATGAAGCGAAACCGGATTTTGCAGGCTTCGTATTTGCCAAAAGTCGGCGTCAACTCTCACTTGCGACCGCCTTACACTTTCGCGAATTAATTGATCCAACGATCCCAACCGCGGGGGTGTTCGTGGATGAGCCACTAGAGAATATGTTGCACATCTTCAACAGCGGTGCCATCTCGATCGTGCAACTGCACGGCCACGAATCCGAAGCAACGGTTCAAACGTTAAAGGACGCTGGCGCAACGGTGTTTCAAGTCTTTAAACCAAACGCACCGATCACGCCAACCGCTGCCGACTACGTGATGTTAGACAGCGGCAACGGTTCCGGGATCACCCTCGACTGGTCCCGGGTACCACAAGCGTCCCACCCCTTTATCTTGGCCGGTGGCTTAACGCCAGCTAACGTGGCCGAGGCCATCAACGTTGTTCACCCCGATGTCGTCGACGTGTCCAGCGGCGTTGAAACCGATGGGCAAAAGGACCCCGCCAAGATTCGGGCGATCGTTAAAACCGCCCATGCAACCCACTAATTTGTATTTATATTGAAAGGAAGTTTCTCATGACCGAAACCAATTTGAACCTTAACGAAAACACCTCTGGCCGCTACGGCGAATACGGGGGCCAATACATTCCTGAAACTTTGATGAACGAACTTGACCGGATGGCCAAAGCTTACGACCACTACAAGAACGACCCTGAGTTCAAAACTGAACTCCACGACCTTTTGGTGGACTATGCTAACCGCCCATCATTACTGTACTACGCTGAACGGATGACCAAGGACCTTGGCGGCGCTCAAATCTACCTCAAACGAGAAGACTTGAACCACACCGGGGCCCACAAGATCAACAACGTTATCGGCCAAGCTTTATTGGCTAAGCACATGGGTAAAACCCGTTTGATCGCCGAAACTGGCGCTGGCCAACACGGGGTCGCAACTGCCACCATCGCCGCTTACTTTGGTATGGAATGTGAAGTCTTCATGGGTAAGGAAGACACCGACCGTCAAAAGTTGAACGTTTACCGGATGGAACTATTGGGCGCTAAGGTGCACCCCGTTACCAGCGGTTCAATGGTGTTGAAGGATGCCATCAACGCGGCACTCCAAGACTGGACTAAACGCGTGGACGACACGTTCTACTGCATGGGTTCCGCAACTGGTCCTCACCCATACCCATTGATGGTTCGCGATTTCCAAAGCATCATCAGCCAAGAATCAAAAGCTCAATTGCAGGAAAAAACCGGTCAATTGCCTGACATGGTCGTTGCCTGTGTCGGTGGTGGGTCAAACGCCATCGGTTCCTTCGCCAACTACATCGACGACCCAAGTGTTCAACTTGTTGGCGCCGAAGCTGCTGGGAAGGGTGTTGAAACCAACTTGACCGCTGCCACCGTTGAACGTGGTTCTGACGGTATTTTCCACGGTATGAAGTCGATGTTCCTGCAAAACAAGACCGGTCAAATCAACCCCGTTTACTCCATTTCAGCCGGGTTGGACTACCCAGGTGTTGGTCCAGAACACGCCTACTTAGCTAAGACTGGCCGCGCCCAATATGTCGGCATCACCGATGATGAAGCCGTCGCTGCATTTGAATACATCGCTAAAACCGAAGGGATCGTCGCCGCAATCGAAAGTTGTCACGCCGTTGCCTACGTTCAAAAGATTGCACCAAAGATGCGTAAGGATCAAATCATTGTCTGCACCCTCTCCGGCCGTGGGGACAAGGACGTTGCCTCAATCGCCAAATACAAGGGAGTCGATATTGATGAGTAATTTAAAAGCCGTTTTCGCAAACCAAAAAGCCTTCATTCCATTCGTTGTCGCTAACGATCCTGACTTCGACAGCACGGTCAACAACGTGGTCGCCCTCGCCAAGGGTGGCGCCGACATCGTTGAACTAGGTCTGCCATTCTCAGATCCAGTCGCCGATGGTCCAGTTATCCAAGCTGCTGACATCCGTGCGTTAAAGGCTGATCCAGACTTACCAATGGATACCTTGTTTGATATCGTAGTCAAAATCCGGAAACAAACCGACGTGCCATTGGCCTTCTTGACCTACTTAAACGTCGTCTTCCAATACGGCTACGAAGCCTTCACTGCTCGCTGTGACGAACTCGACATCCGCGGTTTGGTCATTCCTGACATGCCATACGAAGAACGTGGTGAAATCGTGCCATTCGCTGAAAAGCACAACATCGATTTGATTCCCCTGATCACCCCAACTTCAGCTGACCGAATCGAAAAAATCGCCAAGGCCGCTACCGGCTTTATCTACGTGGTTTCTTCCCTCGGCGTTACCGGCGAACGGAGTGAATTCGCCAAGGACTTGGGTTCCCTAATTGACCGCATCAAGCCGTCACCGACGTCCCAACCGCGATTGGCTTCGGGATCCACACCCCAGAACAAGCTGCCGAAATGACCAGCATCGCTGACGGTGCCATCGTCGGTTCTGCCTGCGTCAACATCGTGGCGGAAAATGGTGCGGATGCACCCGCTAAGTTAACTGAATATGCACAACAGATGAAAGCTGCGATTACGAAGTAGCTGATTGTTGAAACCGCCATTCGCTTTCCGTTAAGGAAGCGAATGGCGGTTTTTTTACTGTCGTTT
>NZ_BBAD01000001.1 GCF_001311075.1 Secundilactobacillus similis DSM 23365 = JCM 2765 | reverse complement strand
ACGTATAAATTATCTATAAACTCTTCAAAGTATCTATCAGATATTGTTAATTTGAACGAATCCTTTTTAAACATCGCGCCATCATATTCTAAAAATAGTCGCGTATTACTAAGTTCCGTAAATTTTTGCCAAAAATCGCCAACATCCATCAATCTTCGCAACTCATTTTGAGGTTCAATATGTGCGCCTTCCAAAAATCTTACAAAAATTATTCTATTAATGATCAGTTGAACCACATTATTCAAAGATTCTATTGAAAAATGCAAATTATCTCTAACTATTCCCTGAGCAAGGGTGATGCGTTGGCGATTAATAAATTCAAGAAAATGATCATCAATTTCTTTTTCATTTTTCTTTTTAGTTTGATCTATTCCTAATGAAGATATATTTACATTGCCTAAAACTAGATTTTCTCGTCTAATAAATTGTCCGTATTTATCAATATCATTAATTAAATCATCAATAGTAAAATAACAGACCTTGTAATCAGTTGGTGTCTCTGATGTAGCGTATACGAAGTGTCATACACGCCAAACTTTTGAAAATTTGTAACTATAGAAAATGGTAATTTAGCGCTCCATCCATATGAACGAATTTGAAAAGCTATTTTCTTATCTTCTTCAAAATCAACTCCTGGTTTTTTTGTATCTATAAATTCTAAGAGTGTTCCCTTATCCAATAATTCATAATCAGGTTTTGTATTGGTACTTTCAATTTGATTTAATCTTTCTTTTTCGTTGCCCGTTAACTTTCTTTCTTGGATAATTTGCGTTAAGTCTGAAATATCCCAGCCAAAAAGTTCAAGCATTTTATTTACATATCCTGATCTCACTGCTTCTTCTGAAAAATCATCACTGTTATTACGTAATTGTTGCATAAACTTATTTTTTAACTTTTGTAATTCTTCTTGTAAATTATTCATTATGTCAGCCGCCTTCATTGCATCACTATAATTATTATTACCATTTACTCAGATTATTTCTCAAATAATAGCTAACAACCGTATTGTTACTTTACCATTTTTAATATAATGTCACCTATACTAGTAATTATTAGTATCAATATATTTCTAAATTATTAAATTTTTATGTAACTATCTTAGCATAGTTAAGAGGCTTACAAGTTACTCAATACGCGTACTTTACGCTAATTTTTAGACAAAAATAGAGACCTGAGGTTACGCTCAGGTCTCTTATTTGTATCCTCATCACCCTAGAACTTCCGATAACGCCAATTCACAGCCGATTTATCCATCACCGGTTGCGGATTATCGACTAGCACTTTAGGACTATCAGCAGGTTCCACAGCAGCAACCTTCTTCTTCTGTTTAACAGGCCGCTCATCCGCTACAGTTTCAGCTTCCACCTCATCCGCCTCCGACTGCTCCCCAGCCCACTTCACCAACTTCCGCCACAACCAACGAACCAGCAAAATCACCGCAAAAAGCGCAACAATCCCAATCCCAAAATTTCGCCAATACGTCAACGACGACCGCGAAAAGCCATAATCCTGCACAACCATAATCAGGCCAATTAAACTCCCGATACCAAACGCCACATAGTGCCAGTTAATGCTCGACTTTTCCGCAGATTGGCCCTCTGATTGCTCAGTCACTTGATGTTCTATTCCGTGCTTTTTATCCTGATCATCTGCCATAACTACCATCCCTACAATTAGCATTATCTACTTAAAATTTATCCGTTCATTCTTCACCTCTAATACTAAATCATCTAAAAATATTTCGATACCCAAACTACCGAATAATCCCGATTTTCAGCTAATAATCGGCTCGAATTTATCACACCATTAAAAAATTTCCATTGACATCCACCCCAACTCAGCCTACACTGGTGTCAATCAAATATGTATCAAGAGTGTTGCGAGTGACTATGCACAATGACCAACCGGCAACGTACCGTGAGAACGGCAACGTGCCCCACCATAGTAGGATGCAGACTGGACGTAGTAAGCCGTGCATTCGCACGGCTTTTTTCATGTTCTGCATTACTTCGCTTTAAGGAAGTGATGACACATGGATTCAAACTGAGGCGCATCCGTTCGAAATCAACCAGCCCGAACGGATCGGCCAAACCACAAAACTGAATACCGCATTTAGAGTGTTGGTAGTGACTATGCACAATGACCAACCAGCAACGTACCGCAACTGCGGCAACGTGCTCCGCCATAGATTGGATGCAACCCAACTAGTCGTGCATCCGTGCGGCTTTTTTTGTTGGCTAAATTCCAATCATAGACTAGTTAAATGCTGTCACACCGGTATTCCAACAACGCATTCACCCAAATTAGGAGGTTCCCACCATGACACACATTTTTTCAATTCACGATACCCTTTATGAAGTTCGCTACAATCCCACCGACGTGCTGATGAATTTCATCAAGCAACAACATCAAGCTGACACCCTGCCTAGTTGTCAGCAACTCGACCTCGCTTGGCAACTCTGTCAGTACCCAGCAGACGACCGAGCACTGCGCAATTTAGTGATTCCGACGCTCGCTAAGTTAGAAAGACAGGGCTGGCCAACGGTGCAGCATGCCAACGACCAGTCGCTCTCCCATGACCAGTTCATGACCTATATTCAGGATGCGAATCAGGAATTCCACTGGGTGCAAGATTTGACTCGAATGTCGCATTTACCGGCGGATTTACGGCAACGGGCTTTGGCCTTATTAGCAGAACTCAATTAAACCGATCTACTCAAATCAGGAGGCAATTTACCATGCTGATCACATTTAACAATTTATCCAACTATCGCGTCATCCAATTCACACTAGCAGCCCCAATCAACACTGACATGTCGCTTAAGCTTCGAAAAACTTTCAACCTGAATGGTAATTTTATATGAGCGCCGTTGGCCCCAGCTATTGCATAAATTTGAAATGCCACAGCTATCCGTCTAATTCAATTCATCAAACCAAATTCAACCTTTCCGCTCAATAGTCAATGCCTCACACCATGCTTCAACCCTAGGAGGATTCATCATGCAAAAATTCTACAGCTCATACGGCCACCTCTACAGCAACGTCCGCACCGGCAGTGCTGCCATCAACCAATTTCTGGGCACGTTCCAAGTTTCAGAATGGCGCGATCAAGATGGTGATCAGCGCGCCCACCACCTCGATCCTTACCAACTGCATTTATTCTGGGAACTCTGCGTCTCCCGTCATCAAGAAGCTGACTTCCGTTGGTTTTTCACGCAGTACGTGGCACCACTCAAGGAAAACCAAGCCCATCTGCAACGAGAATGGCGTGACCCTTATAATCAACAACTCGGCACCAACCCTGATTTAAAACGCCACCCTCATGAGTCCATTTGCAGTTACTGGACCCGCTTGGCTGGTCAAGCGCGGGACGAAGACGACCTCTATTCGTTGAAATACACCCTGACGCTAACCAACGCGCAAAAGTGGCTTCAAAAGATTGGCCGCGATTCAGTATTTCCACCGGACGTTCGCATGCAAGTCGCCAGCATTTTAGGCACGACCGGTTTTCGCGGACCGTCAATCAACCATGACCAACCACACACCGTTTTCTACGCCAATCATCGGTTGCACAAAAAATCCGAAGAAAATTTAGATCCACTACAGGATTATTTCATTGCTGAACAACGGCGCGCAGCCAAAACCATTTACTCACCCAACGCGCTTGAAGCCGACTTATTACCGCGTGACCGAGAAGTCGCTATCGCATGGCAGCTCTGCCGAACCGCCGCCGACCGGGATGCCGTTCGCGCGATTTTGTCCCCTTGGTTAGCCCTTATCAGCCAGAAACGAGAGGCACTTTTAGCTTACGGTCGCGCTAAAGCTGAGGGTCGGCTGGAAAACGATGCCGTCATCTCCGTCCCTCACCGCTTTTCAATCAATAGTATTGCCGATTGCGACAGTTGGTTACAGGGCCTTATCAATAATCACTACCTACCACTCGACATCCGCCAGTCCGCCGCTAACTTACTCAACGACCCGTTGGTGGTAGTTGAAGCCTAATCATCCAAAGGAGAACATCATGACACAAACTTACTACTTCAATCACAAACTTGTTAAAGTTACCACCACACCCCAAGAAGCCCTCGAACAATTTCTCAAAGATGCACCTCACTCGAGTCTGGAATTGCCCAAATGCCAACAATTAGACATTGCCTGGGAACTCAGCAAAACACCCGAAACCGATGCGAAATTACGCCAATTAATCATGCCAACTCTGAATGAATTAATGTATAGCTCATGGTCAGTGATTCCTCATGATATCGAGCATCAGCATGCTGCAAAGAAAATTCATGCCTTGCGTGCTAGAGACTACAAATACGGGTGGCTGCGTCAGGTTAAAAGCAGTCCTCACTTTCCAACCGACATTCGCCAATTGGCCGCTGATCTACTAGAGGAACCATTCGATGATCAGAACACTGAACAACCTAAAAACTAATAACCACAAAAAACGTGATGTCAAAACCGCTTTTCAGCCTTTTGACATCACGTTTTCTAGTATAATTTCACTTATTATATAGCATCATTATGATACTTGAGCTAAAAACGTTTAACACGCTAACCACGTTTCGACCACTCTTAGTTCGTCATCATCACCCCAATAAACAACGCAATCCCAGCTATCGTCAGCAAAAAAAATACAACCGCCGCACAACCCGGCCCAAGTAGCCCCACTATCATATCAAACAACATCGACTTCAACCCCTTCATTGTTAGAATATCACTTATCCTCGGCTAATCAATCACCAATTAAGTAGCCAAAACTGATATTTATGTAACCCCTTACTAATTTGTAACCAAATTGTTACTTATGAAGCCCCTACCTGTTCTGTTACACTAACCAACGTTGTGTCGAGAATAGAATAATAGGAGAAACTATATAATGCCACGTAATTTTAAAGAAGAAGCTGTATTTACCGCCATCATGGCTGGCCTGATGGTCTTCGTGATGGTCTGTTATAACGTTGTGCTGGTGCAAGGATTCACCAAGGCTGGTTGCTGGCCTCACTCGCCGATTACCCACTGGGCCTGTTGGTCGCCATCATCTTGGATATGTTAGTCGTTGGCCCAATCGCAAAGGGCTTGGCGTTCAAATACATCATTAACGATTACATGAAGAAAAACGTCATCTTCATCGGGATCACAATTTCCGTTTTGATGGTCCTCGGAATGGTATCATGCATGTCACTCTTCGGGATCATCATGGCCCACAACCTCGGCTGGGCCGCTTACGGTCACGCTTGGCTCTTTAACGTCATCGTTGCCTTGCCATTACAACTACTCATCGTTGGCCCAATCGCCCGTGGTGTGTTAGGTAAGATGCAAGCCGCTGCTGATAAGGCTAAGGAAACTGCACCTGAAAAAGAATTAGACTAATCATTCACAACAGCGTTACCCGTTGCATCATCAACGTGGTAACGCTGTTTTTGTTTGGTTTCGAAATTGGCCTTTTAGGGTTCCAAAGCTACATTAGTGTAATATAATGTAGGTGTAAGTTAAATCATCTAATCAAACCACTAATCAGAAAGTAAGTGAGCGCGATGTCTGAGTCTCCAAAACAACCTAAAATTATCCCCAGTGGCAATTTCAAAGCGACTGACAAACCGGTGCAGTATAACTTTGTGCTGCATCAGGATAAGAAGAAACCTTATCAGCCTCGGCATAGTGTGCCTGCAGGACAAGCCGTGCCTGTTACTGTCCAACCAGCGACAGCCCCTCAACAGACACACTCCGCGCGTGGTTGGGTTCTTGGTATCTTACTGGTTCTAGGCGTGATTTTTTGGCATCCAATCTGGACAGCTATTCGCTTCTGTGGCCTGTTCATTGCCTACATCTTTTTGGAGGCCTTACCATGGCTGATCGTTATCGTTATTTTACTGATTCTTAATTGGCTCTTCTCTGGTAAAGGCGGTGGTGGCGGTGGCGGTTCTGGCTACAGCGACAGCTGGGAGGATGGCTACAATGCCGGCTACGATGAATATAATCTGTGGCACGGGGACGATCACGATGGTGGCGATTGGTATTAGGGTGTCTCAATTTAAATTTTAAAAGTACTCAATAAAAGGCGCGTCACACCGTAGCTCTCCGCTACCGTTGTGACGCGCCTTTTCAATCATCAATCAACTTATTCTTTAGCGATTGCCAATCCGTACCAAGCCGTCTTGGTGTTCGGGTTCAACTGATTGACCATAATGTTGTTAATGTTATAGATACCTAATTTGTAGTCACTTAACTGATTGCGCTTCGCCTGAGTGTAGCCTTGTTCAGCTAACAGTTTCTTCACCGCCGCAATCTTCGTGGCGTTAGAAGCCGTTCGGTGATCATAGAGGTATTTTGTTACCGTTGGGAACGACACAAGCTTAGTATAGTTTGTGTCATCAACGTCATCATCATCGTCTTCGTGGAAATTCCGCTCAGCAAGAAGTGAGGAATATGCCGTGATTTTGGTTAAGTCTAAATCAACTGGTGTATTGGGGAATAGTGCGACCATTGCCCGGGTCAGTTTTTGATAGTTATTCGTCTTAATGTAGTTCATGTAATCCGCGGAAGACACGAATTGATACGGCAATACCGTGTCGGTCAGTTTATGATAGGTTGTTTGGCCCTCTGCCAGATTGCTGGCAGCAACGTAACCATAGACGTACCCCTTGTTCGTTTTAATGTCCACATAGTAATACCAACTTTCAGTACCGTTATGCCGCAAGCGAATCGAATGCCGGCGGCCAAAACTCTGATTGGCGTAATTCTTTAAATTAGCCCGAACTTTGGTATGCGACCAATCCCACATGTAGACGTTCTTCGTTGTGCTTGTGACGTGATATTGGCCACCCGCATAAGTGGGTTGCGCATATCGTTTGCTCGTCACCTGATACCCCTTAGTATTGTAGCCCTTCGTCAGATAACCACGCCAAACCCAGCCCCGTTTTGTGCCGGGGAAGTTCGTTACTTGAACCCACTTCGATTGACCCTTAGTCGCCGTCGCCAGTTGGTACCAACTGTAAGTCGGATATGACTTTAAGTTATATAACTTCTTCGTGTGCGTATCGTTCCAAATATAGGCTGATTTCGTCGTCGACTTCGCATGATAAGCCACAACCTTAGTGTAACTATTGTACATAAAATCGCTACTTGCCTGAATGTTACTAAATGCCGTCTTCACCGCCGCACTCGCCGGTTGCCCCGCAAGGCCCAGCAACCCTAACGCCACAGCAAAGCTCGCTGCAACTAACCCTAATCGTTTATGCATCTGAAGTTCCTCCCCTAGAGACCCCTAACAGTCTCCCATTGAACTGACAGTTTTGAGTTTTTGTCATTGATAGTGTAGCAAATCCGCTGATAAGCGTGTGAAAAATGGCACTTTTTTATCTGTTTTTTAAGAACCATCAATTTGCGCTAAACCAACCAAAATAGCACCGTAGCTCCCGGTTCCAACGCCCAGAAGTTACGGTGCTATTCTTAATATCCTAAAAACTCATTTAATCCATGACATGTACCTATCTAATAATCTCATGAATCAACTTAATCGGTTTCGCCTCCGCCGCAATCTCAATGTTGGCATACAGCAGTTCCTTAATGTCCGCTAATTCTTCCCGGTTAGCGTAAATCGTCAACAGCGATTCGCCCGCTTGAACCGGATCCCCCACCTTTTTGTGGAGTTCTAACCCTACAGCGTAATCCAGCTTGTCGTCCTTGGTTTGACGGCCGCCACCTAGCAGCATGGCCGCAATTCCGATCTCATCGGCGGTCATCTTAGCGACAACGCCGCTCGTTTGCGCCGGTAATTCAACCTTGTATTTGGCCTGTGGCATGATGGTTGGGTCGTCACAAACATCGCCATTGCCACCTTGGGCAATCACCATTTGACGGAAGCTTTCCAACGCGCTCCCATCCGCAACGACGCCTTCTAACATGTGCCGGGCGGTTTCCAACGTATCCGCCTTCTTCGCAAGGACCACCATTTGGCTCCCAAGCGTCAAGACCAAGTCGGTAATATCGTCGGGGCCTTCACCCTTCAGAATTGAAATCGTTTCTTGAATCTCAAGCGCATTCCCGATCATTCGGCCCAACGGTTGATTCATATCCGAAATCACGGCCATGCAGTTCATGCCAACGCTTTGACCGATACCAACTAAGGCTTTGGCCAGATCTCGCGCATCGTCTTCATCCTTCATGAAGGCGCCAGAACCGGTCTTCACGTCCAAGACCAAGGCATCCGTCCCTGAAGCAATCTTCTTACTCATGATGGAGCCGGCAATCAATGGAATTGAGTCCACGGTGTCGGTCACGTCACGCAACGCGTAGATTTTCTTGTCGGCGGGGGCAATGTTGCCGGTTGCGCCAACGATTGCCAAGTTGATGTCTTTGACCTGTTGCTTAAATTGGGCTTCACTCAGCTCAACGTTGAATCCCGGAATGGCTTCCAGTTTATCCAACGTCCCGCCGGTGTGGCCGAGGCCGCGACCGGAGATCATTGGGATTGGAATCCCCAGTGCTGCAATCATTGGTGCCAGTGGCAAGCTGGTCTTATCGCCAACACCACCTGTAGAATGCTTATCCACTTTGATGCCCGGAATATCGGAAAGGTCCAATTGGTCCCCCGACTTCAGCATTTGCATCGCGAGTTCAGCCTGTTCGTCATTTTCCATCCCGTTAAAGTAGATTGCCATCAGTAACGCGCTGGTTTGGTAATCTGGCATGCTGCCATCGGTGACGCCTTTGACGAAGAATTCAATTTCAGCCTTCGTTAAAGCGCTTCCATTTCGTTTGTGGTCAATCACATCGACCATTCTCATCGTGATTCGCTCCTTAATCTGGTTGAGACACTAACCGGTGAGCTGTATCAATATCGGTGATCAAGCAGTTTGTGTAGCCTCCAGCTAAGGCGCCTAAAATGGCGTCGTACTTGCGGTCACCACCTGCAACCAGAATCGATTTTTGTTTTTGCTTTAAGTCCGCCAGTTGAATGCCCACCGTGCGAGCATCAATGTCGGGTACTGCCACTTGCCCCGCGTCATCAAAGTACCGGGAGCAGATGTCGCCAATCGCCTTGGTTTGGATCCGTTTTTGTTCGGTTTTGGAAAAATACCCCGTTTGGAACAACAGTGCGTCATCGTGCACCGTCCCCACCGTAAAGATGGCAACGTTGGCCTGCCTACCGAGTTCAATCAACTTTTTGATGTGGCGATCCTGCATCACGATGTCGTGGGTCGTCTGGGTTTCAAAAATCACGGGTAACGGCATGATACTTGGTGAGGTCTGGAACGCGGCCCCAAACTTCATCACGATATCTTCCGCGTAAACTGGCGTTGGGGTATAAGTCATCGCGCCCTTGAGCTCCACGATGCGGACGTTTTCAGCCCGCTGGGCACCCAAGTGGTTGGCGACGGCGTTCATGGTGCGGCCCCAGCTGACCCCGATCACGTCGTTGTTTTGCGTGGTTTGGGTGAGGTAGTCCGCCGTGTATTTGCCCAAATCAGCTATCAGTCGTTGATAATCGGCCGTGCTGGTGTAGACCACGTGGGCTTCCTTTAACCCGTACCGCTGCCGGAGGGTCGCTTCCAAATTGGCGACACTTAAAAATGGGTCGACGATCTTGATCTGAACATAACCCTCATCCTGCGCAAACTGCAGTAATCGCGACACGGTTGGCCGGGAGATATGCAGTTTATCGGCAATTTCAGCCTGCCCCAGTTTCGACTCATAGTAGAGCCGTGCGACCCGGATACTATCTGAAATTCGTTTGTCAGTTGCGGATTTAGTCATTTTGTCATCAACCCATTCTCAATTTATAGTTTAATGGCCGTTTCGAGGGCCACCGTCATCATCTCACTGAAGGAGCTTTGCCGCTCTGCTGCGGAAAGTGCTTCGCCAGTGGTTAGATTATCACTTACGGTGTTGATTGACAATGCTTGAACGCCATACTTGGCCGCCAACATGTAGAGGCTGCGGTTTCCATTTCGGTCCCGAGGACGCCGTAATCGATCAGTTGTTGGTAATCGATCTCGTCATTGTAGAAGCGGTCAGCACTGAAGATGTTGCCGACTTTAACCGGTACGTTGGCAGCTTTAGCGGCTTCGTACGCCGTCAACAGCATGTTGAAGTCCGCCGTTGGTGCGTAGATAACGCCCGCTTTGAAGGTGTTTTGGATGATGGCCGAATCAGTCGAGGCCGATTGGGCGATCAGAATGTCGCGAATCTTCACGGACTCGCCAAACCCACCGATACTCCCGATCCGCATCAAGTGCTTCACGCCGAAGAACTTGATCAGCTCGTTAGTATAGATGGAAATGGAAGGAATCCCCATCCCAGTCCCTTGAACGGATACCCGGTGTCCTTTGTAGGTCCCAGTGTAGCCAAATGCGTTCCGGACTGAGTTATATTGAACTACGTCTTCCAAGAAGTTTTCCGCCACGTATTTCGCCCGCAACGGATCACCTGGCATTAAAACCGTTTCTGCAATATCGCCCATTTCGGCGCCAATGTGTGTACTCATGGTAGTGTCCTCCTAGTAGCCAGAGTGTGGAGAGAAGCGGTTAGAAAGCGGAGCGTAAGTGACGTTTGCCAGAACTCCCGGGTTTTGGGAGTTGTGGTGAACGTCACTTACGTGCAGCTTTCTGCTTCTCGGAGCACGTTTCGACTATGTCTAATTATCCCTGAAGGTGTCAGGGAGCACTTGTAGCCAGAGTGCAGAGCAAAACGGGTTGAAGTCGGAGCCTAAGGGTCTTTCGACATAAAGTCGTGGTCTTCGGCTTTGTGTCGGAAGACCCTTAGGTGCAGCTCCCAGTTTTGTGGAGCACGTTTCGGCTATGTCTGATTATCCCTGAATCTATCAGGGAGCACATTTCAACTAGATACTATTTCCCTAAATATAGGCAGCAATCCCTAACTCAACTCACCCAAAAACGAAGTCCCAACCGCATTACCATCAACCTCAAAGTTATCCAACACCGTCGCCCCAAAGTCCGCATAAGTCTGCCGAATACCCAACGAGGCACCTTCTGGCAAGCTTGGACTATAGGCCAACAATGGCACGTATTCACGCGTATGGTCGGTACCCTTAAAGCCAGGGTCGTTCCCGTGATCGGCAGTAATGATCAACAGATCGTCCGGCTTCAAAATCGCCAGCAGATCGCCCAGTTGTTGGTCAAATGCCATCAGTGCTTCGCCGTACCCCTGTGGGTTGCGGCGGTGGCCATACATCGCGTCAAAGTCGACTAAGTTGGTAAAGCTAAACCCAGTAAAGTCTTTTCCAGCATTGGCAATCGTGTGGTGCATGCCGTCAGCGTTGCTTTCGGTGTGCACGCCTTCAGTGATGCCGTGGCCGGAGAAGATATCGTTAATCTTTCCAACGGCTAAAACGTCGTAACCGGCTGCTTTAAGTCGATCCATATCGGTTTCATCGGTTGGTTCTAAGGCGAAATCATGACGGTTCGCTGTCCGGGTAAAGTGATCCTTATCCGGGCCAACGTAAGGCCGCGCAATGATCCGGCCAATGCGGTATGGTTGGTCAATGGTGATCGACCGCGCATACTCACAGATCTTGTAGAGTTCTTCTAACGGAATAACGTCCTCGTGCGCCGCAATTTGGAGTACGGAATCACCTGACGTGTAAACGATCAGGTCGCCCGTGGCCATCTGGTGTTCACCGTAGTCGTGAATGACATCGGTGCCAGAGTATGGCTTGTTGACGATGACTTTGCGACCGCTAAAGTCTTCGATTTGTTTGACCAGTTCAGCTGGGAAGCCTTGTGGGAAGAAGCCGAGGGGTTCCGTAACCGGTAAGCCCATCATTTCCCAGTGGCCGTCCATGCTGTCTTTGCCGACTGAAGTTTCGTGCATTTTACCGTAGAACGCTGACGGGGCAGCGACCACTGCGACGCCTTCGATCGGGTTGTTTTCCCGAATGTTGGACAGCCCCATCTTCTCAAGGTTTGGCAGGTTCAAGTCACCCTTAAAGTGGGCACCAATGTGGCCCAGAGTGTCTGCACCAACGTCACCAAAGTCCTTCGCATCACTCGCTTCACCGATCCCAACAGAATCGATCACAATTCCAAATACTCGTTTAAACCGCATCACAACGGACCTCCTTCGTTAGTCTTCTGTCACAATTTTAACGCTGGCGCTAGCACCGATCCGAGTGGCACCAGCTTCGATCATTGCTTCAGCTTCGGCCTTTGAGTGAACGCCACCTGAAGCCTTAACACCTAAACGGTCGCCAACGGTCTTGCGCATCAAAGCAACGTCAGGCACCTTGGCACCGGCAGTTGAGAAACCAGTTGAAGTCTTCACGAAATCGGCGCCGGCTTTTTCTGATAGTTCGCAAGCGCGAACCTTTTCTTCGTCGGTCAATAATGAGGTTTCGATAATCACTTTTAAGAGTTTGCCTTCAGCGTGAATGGCGTCAGCTAACGCCTTGATATCAGCTTCAACGGCATCGTTATGCTTGGCCTTTAATTCACCAATGTTGATCACCATGTCGAGTTCATCCGCCCCATCCTTGATGGCTTGTTGGGCTTCGAACACCTTGCTGGCCGTTGAGGTTGCCCCCAGAGGGAAGCCAATAACGGTACAAGTGTTCACCGTTGAATCCTTCAACGCAGCGGCAGTCCGGCTGACCCAGTATGGGTTGATGCAAACAGACGCAAAATCGTACTTGATGGCTTCTTCGATCACCTTATCGACATCGGCTTGCGTAGCATCGGCGTTCAAAATGGTGTGGTCAATGTATTTAGCTAATTTCATAAGTAGTTCTCCTTTGGCGCCCCGATCCGGAGGTGCCGTGCGTATTTTTGTAACCGGTTACATTTTATCGTGTTTTTGAACATTTGTAAACATCTATGATGAACTAATGTAAAATTGTTTGTTTTATCACAAAGTTTTAATGTATGATGCAACAGCAAACTAAAAACGACACGGTGCTCGAATTGAGTCCCGTGTCGTCCCTTAATACTCGCTAATAACTGCCATCCGCCCGGTGCGAATAGTCCCGACTAATCTTCTTGCCTTTGATGTAATCAAAGCCGTAACCGCCCTGATACCCCCGAAGCACCTTATAGCTGTGCCCCTTAATTTTCCGACTGGTCAACCGAAAACCCAGTTCCGGAAACGGGCTCAGGTAACTGGCCTTGATGGTGGCCTGCAGCGTGAAATACTTCTTGCCAGTCAACTTCCCGGAATAAGCCAACTTGTGTGCGTTAGACTTACTCGTCGACTTGATTTTAAAAGCTGATTCACCCGGATTTTGAATATAAGCTGAATGTGCTGCAACCTTAATTTTCGACCACGTATGCGCGCCATTGTAGCGGTAGAACGTCCCCCGAATGGCAGTTGGTGTGGTACCGGTTGTTTTGGCTTGTGCTTGATTGCTGTTAACTGAACTGATACCTAATCCTAATACGGCGCTAGTGAGTGCTAGCCCGATGATTGACTTGATTTGCATGTGCGTCTCCCCCTCATCAATTGAATCTACCCATTAGTGTACGCTTCTGCGTTTTTTGATACTAGGTTTGATTTAACCGCTCACTAAATTAATTGCTGACAGCAGTGGCCTTAATATTCCTTTAATTTTGCTTTAAAATCAGCCCCGTTAACCGGTTTAATGATATGCTTCACCTGATAAATCTATAATAATTGGGGATGATTTACCATGAAAAGAATGTTAGCAATTATTTTAAGCGGGGTTGCACTCACACTTGGTATAGCGGGCTTATCAAGTCAAGCTTCAGCAAGTACTACGAAGACGGCATTTAGCAATATTAAAGCGGACGCAACCTTCGAGTATAACCAATACACGAAGGTGACCGCCTACCACGCAAAATCGACTAAGCAGTCAGCTTATATTTGGAACGACACGCACACCAAGAAACTTTCTAATCTTAAATCTCATCCAACCTACACTTGGTTCCAGACGGCTACAGCTACGAAGGGCAACGCCAAGTGGATCCAAGTTTCCAATGAGTCTCAGACGATCAAGGGTTGGATTTGGAGCGGCTATTTAAAAAAAGGCTATAACACTCAGGGGTACCAAGTTATTAGCAAGCGGTTTGGCCCCTGTTACGGTGAGGGGTTCTACCATGTTACTAGTTCCCAAAAGAATGCCTACCTCTGGGATTGGTCTCACACCAAGAAACGGGTCAATTTGAAGCACTATCTCAATCAAAGTTTGCTTCGGAGCCATACCGTTGTGATGCAACATAATGGCCAAAAAGGAACGTACTACTACACAACCGTTAAAACCGCCAAAGGCGACGTTTCGGGTTACGTCTCTGCAAGCTTAGTTGAGAAGGGTTATTCAACCTATTACGCGGGTGTGACGGCGCGGGATCCGTTAACCTTCGCAACAACGGCAAACTATCTCGACTACATCAAACAGAGTAAGTATCAAAAATTAACTCAGGAAATAATGGCGTTATTCCCAAACACTCCCGTTGATCTCGGTTTATCACAAATTGCGGCGTATACCTATGGGGCAAAGACCATCGAAGATGGTGATAGCGATTTAGACCCACTCGACCAATCGGGTTATACTGACATCGTGCCGTTTAAATCGGTTGTCGCCTATTTGTACAATCACCGAACGGCGTCAAATGCCACTAAAATTGCGGGCGTGAAGAAGTTGCTTGCTGCAGCGGGTTATCCGGCGGCTAAGCGCGCTAAACTGACTGATTATAAGTTAGGGATTTATAACATTAACAACATCTCTATTGACAACAATGGTGAAGGAAAAACGGCTTGGTATAGCTTAGCCATTGGCAAAACGAATTAAGGTTTAACCGAAAAGCTGTGCTATTTCATTTACGACAATCAACAAAAATCGCGTGACCTCTAAATACAAGAGATCACGCGATTTTTTATTTTGACTGCTGAAACTTAATCTTATAACTTAATCGTCAACAACGTCTGTACCGCCGCATAAGCCATAAAGGCCACAACGATCCAGCCCGTAAACAGCAACCACTTTGGGTGGCGGTAAGTGCCCATGATGTTCTTCTTCACAGCGGCGACCAACAGGATGGCCAACGCGATTGGCAAGATCATCCCGTTCATGGCGCCCACAACAACCAGCACTTTGGCTGGGCTACCGATGAAGTAGAAGATCAGCGTTGAGGCGAGGATGAAGGTAATGATCAGCGCTGAGCGGTACTTGTTCACCCATGACTCCTTGTTTTGGGAGTAGTTCAAGAAGGAGATCGACGTAAAGGTTGAGCCCAACGTCGAGGTCATCCCGGCTGCTAGCAACAATAGACCGAAGAACTTGTAGCCAAAGTTACCCGCAGCAATTTGGAAAATCGATGCTGCTGGGTTGGCTGGGTCCAACGTGTGACCCGCCAGCACAACGGCTAAACCGGCTAGGAATAACATGACCCGGATCACCGAAGCGACCCCGATCCCGGTTAACGCACCTTCGTTGACGTAGCGGATGTTTTCTTGCCCGCGCACGCCACCTTCCAGCAAGCGGTGCCCACCAGAGAAGGAAATGTATCCCCCAACGGTCCCACCGACGATCGTCACGATGGAGTAGAAGTTAATCTCAGTTGGCATAAAGGTATGGTGAACGGCCGTTGCCACTGGCACAGTCGTTACGGCCAAGATGTAGATCAACACGGCAATTTTGATCACGGCTAGGAATTGCACCGTGCGATCGACCACCGTCATGGCATTTTTCACCACAAATACCGTGATCGCAATCGCGGCCGCAATCAGCGCCCCGTTCTTCGGGTCGATGCCAAACAGCACGTTGAGGCCAAGGCCGGCCCCACCGATGTTGCCGATGTTAAAGAAGAAGCCACCAATAAAAATGAGGCCCGTCAGCACATAGCCGAGGCCCGGAACGACTTCGTTTGCCAACACCTGTGCCCGTTTGCCGGACACGATAATAATGCGCCAGATGTTCAATTGCACGATAATATCCGCGATGATACAGAGTAAAATTGCAAAGCCAAAGTTAGCCCCCATCTGCCCGGTAAACATGGCAGTTTGGGTTAAAAATCCCGGTCCAACGGCGGCCATCGCCATCATAAAGGCCGCGCCCATGGCGACGCTAAATGGCGAGCGTTTCTTCGTTACTGGGGTCGTCTCTTTCATTCTCATGCTCCTTTATTCTAACCTGCGATGACCTTGATGCCGTTATCCAGCAACGCCTGATGGATCTGCTTCACAAAGGCCACAGCTTTCACACCGTCGCCGTGCACGCAAACCGTGTCGGGTTCAATCGCAATCGTCTGTCCGTCAATCGTGGTCACTTGGTGGGTCTTGATCATTGCAATTGTCCGCTCAACGGCCTCTTGCGTATCTTCGATCACAGCGCCCGGCTTCTGGCGGGACACTAAACTGCCATCCGCTTCATAAGCGCGGTCAGCAAAGACCTCTTGTTCGTACGGCAACCCAATCGCCTGAGCCGCCCGAATCAGCTCACTGTTAGCAAGTCCCACCAACTTGATTTCAGGATCCACTTCCTTGATGCCTTCGCAAATCGCGTAGGCTAAGTCGTAATCCTTCGCCGCCATGTTATACAACGCGCCGTGCGGCTTCACGTGGTGCAAGCGGTGGGTTGGCGCGAATGCTTGAAGGGCGCCGACTTGGTATTTGACCTCCGCCTTGGCGGTTGCGGGGGCAATCTGCATCTTCCGGCGACCAAAACCCGCTAAGTCCCGAAGCCCCGGATGCGCGCCCAACGCAACGTTGTTCGCTACGGCCAGATCAACCGTTTTTTGCATCACTTCTGGATCACCGGCGTGAAAGCCACAGGCAATGTTGGCCGACGTAATGTATGGCAACACCTGCTCGTCCAGTCCCAGCGTGTAACGGCCAAAACTCTCCCCTAAATCACAATTTAAATCAACCTGTGTCACAATGAGAACCTCCCCGTTCTACGCCTGTTGCGGCAGTAATTCGCGTTCAATAAAGTCAATGTCGAAATCATTTTGCTTAAACTGTTCCGTTTGCAGTAATTCGTTCAAAAAGTCCAAGTTCGTTTGGATGCCGCTGATCACCGTTTCGTTGATAGCCACCATCAGCTTGCGGCGAGCGGTTTCCCGGTCTGGCGCGTAGCTGATGATTTTAGCGATCATTGAATCATAGTTCGGTGGTACCTTGTAACCCTGATACAGCGCGGTGTCCACCCGAATGCCGTTGCCGCCTGGTAAATGCAGTCCGGTGATCGTCCCGGCGCTCTCCGCGTTGACCCGGCACTCGATGGAATAGCCGTTGGTGGCGGTTCGCTCCGGCAATGGTTTACCGGCCGCAATCAACAGTTGGGCCTTCACGAGATCCCAGCCAGAAACCAATTCTGAGATTGGGTGTTCCACTTGGATCCGGGTGTTCATTTCCATGAAGTAGACTTGGTTTGGGCCAGTGTAAAGAAATTCCAGCGTCCCCGCACCAAGGTAGTGCAGTTCTTCAACCGCCCGCTTCGAGACTTCTAATAAGTGTTCACGCGTTGCGGGATCGATGTTGCTTGGGGCTTCTTCGACCACTTTTTGGTGGTGATTTTGTAACGAACAGTCCCGTTCACCGATCGCGATTCCGGTGCCATCAGCTAATCCCAGCACCTGAACTTCGATGTGTCGAGGCCGTTCGATGAATTTTTCAAGGTACATTTCGTTGTTACCAAAGGCCTTCACGGCTTCATTTTGCGCCATGGTGAACCCTTCTTGAAGCTGCGCTTGCGTTTCAATTAAGCGCATCCCCTTACCGCCACCGCCAGCAGCGGCTTTGACCATCACTGGGTAGCCGATTTCGGTAGCGATGGCTTGCGCTTCCGTCACCGAAGTGAGTTCCTTATCACTCCCAGGCGTTACGGGGACGCCAACGGCCTTCATGGCTTCACGCGCCCGGGCCTTATCCCCCAGCAATCGCATCGTTTCTGGACGAGGGCCGATAAAGGTCAAACCGGCCTTCAGACACTGTTCCGCGAACTCGGCATTTTCAGACAAAAACCCATAACCCGGGTGAATCGCATCCGCACCGGTGATCTGGGCCGCCCCCAGCAAGTTAGTCATGTTCAAATAACTCTTGGTCGGACTAGCGGCACCGATACAAACGGCCTCATCCGCCAGTTTAACGTGTAACGCGTCCCGGTCGGCCGTTGAGTACACGGCAACGGTATTAAGCCCCAACTCCTGACAAGCTCGGATAATGCGCACCGCAATCTCACCCCGGTTTGCAATTAGTACTTTTTCCATGTGTGACACTCCTTGTAATAGAGCGCGTAGGGAAGCGGTTAGGAGACAGTGTGTAACGGGGAATAAACGAAAATCCCGGTCTTGGATTTTCGTTTATTTCCCGTTACACGCAGTCTCCTGCTTCCCTACGCGCGTTTCGGCTATGTTGAGCTAGCCCGCTACAACGCCTCAATCTCAAACAACGGCTGATCAAATTCCACAAGATCCTCGTTATCGACCAACACCTTCACGATGCGGCAATCCTGCGTTGCCGTCACGTTGTTCATCATCTTCATAGCTTCAACAACCGCAATCGTCTGCCCCGCCTTCACCGTGTCACCCGCTTGTACGAATGGCGCATCGTCTGGACTAGCTGCCGTGTAGAACGTGCCGACAAACGGTGCCTTAATGGTGAGCGCACTGGTTGCCGGTTCGGCAGTTGGCGTCGCTTGGGCCGGTGCAACTGCTGGTGCCGCAACCGGAGCGACGTTGGCTGCCCCTCGTGACAGTTCAATGGTTTCGTCTTGAGTCTTGTACTTTAACCCGTTGATGCCATTGGCCGTCATCAACTTCATCAATTGTTCAATTTGTGTGATTTCCAAAGTGATCCTCCTCTATTAATTCGAAAAGAGTGTGGCGACCCGGTCCGCGACCTGCCGCGTAGTGATGGGCACCGTCCGGAACTGGTGGGTCGTTTCAATGGCGGTAACGCTACCGCACTGTTGGGTGTATAATCGTTGGCCGGCTTCTGAGTCCAACCACTGGAATTGAAGCTGTTGCCCCGGCACCAGTTGAACCAGTTTCGGCAAATCCACCCGGGCGACCACCGCAATCACGGGATAGCCGCCGGTCGTTTGGCGGTCAGCAAGTAGCACGATGGGCTGGCCACTGCGCGGCATTTGAATGCCACCTAACACCGTGCCTTCGGATAGCATTTCCGCCACTCGACTGGTATCAATGGCCGTGCCGCTTAGCCGGGCGCCCATTCGGTCAGATTGTTGACTAATTTCAAACGTCTGGTGGGTAAACTGTTGCCGCTGTTGACTCGGAAAATCCCGTGCTTGTGGCCCGGGGGTGACCCGAATCTTCGTGATAGCTTCTTGGCTGTACGGATAGGCGGTTGCTTGCTGGTAAGCGGGGTGATCAATCACATCGCGTACCGTTTGCAATAAGTCACCCGCCTGTAACTGCCGGCCATGATAGCCACCCAGCTGGTAACGTAAACTGGTCGACCGACTGCCCATCACAATGGGCACTTGAATCCCACCGCTGACGGCAAGGTAGCCAAACCGCCCCGTGGTATAAATACCGATGGCCAACTTGTCACCTCGACGCGCAAAGTAACTGCGATAAGCCTGAATCGGTTGGCCGTTTAGGGTGACTGTTGCGTTGGCACCCGTTACCGCAAAATGACTGCTCTGCGTAAAGGTCAACGTTGGCCCCTGTAAACTACTTTCTAAGACCGCCGCATCCAGCCCGTTACCGACAAGTCGGTTCGCCACGTTGGCCGCATCCTGATCCATCACACCAGAAACCGAAAAGCCGCTACTCTGCGTTGCGGTTCGGCCCCGGTCCTGAACGGTCGTTAGTGGCCCGCTCACTAGTATTTTAAGCGCCATGTTGCACCTTCTCTTCTGTGACCGGTTCCGTTAGCACCTGATACTCATCTAAGTGCGCCGCAATATGGCTGTACTCGGCCTTTGAAATCACATCAAAGTGAATGTAATCGCCGGTTTGGTAGTAGAACGGTTGCCGCTTATCCGGCTGGAACAGTTGCAGCGGCGTTCGACCGATGATCTGCCAGCCACCAGGTGATTCAATTGGATACATGCCGGTTTGTTCACCCGCAATGCCTACCGAACCCGGCGCAATTTTCAATCGCGGCGTTGCTAACCGTGGCGTTGCCAGTTCTGGCGCCAACCCGCCAAGGTACGCAAATCCGGGTAAGAAGCCCAACATGTAAATCAGGTAATCAGGTTCACTATGCCGTTCGATCACGGTTGCGGCGTCTAAATGCGCCTGCTTGGCAACCGTTTCAATGTCTGGGCCAAATTCAGTGTCGTAGCACACTGGAATGTGGACCCGCTTAACGGTGGCCACGGCTGCTTGGCGTCCGTCCAACATCGCCGTGTTGACGGTCGCTTTCAGTTGTTTTAAGTTCAACTGAGCTGGGTTATAGAAAATCGTTAACGTCCGGAACGCGGGTAAAAACCCCCGAATTCCTGGGACGGCTAATTGGACTAATCGCTGTTGCAGTTGCGCGATCTGTTGATTGATCGCCACACTCACCTGCCGCTCGAATGTCACGTTCACCGCAGTATCACCAGCGGGTAAAATTTGATATGCCAACATGTCATGGCCTCCTTTTCATTCATCGTCATGGTTATTTAACCGGGGACTTTAGTCATTATTGATCGTTAGGAACGTTGACTAGTCATCGTTATTAGATGAGGTTTATCTTAGGGTCAACTTTCGGATTACTTGTATTCTAAATTAAAAATAAATTAAAATCAAATATTATTACATGATATTCATTATTATTCAGAACATTCATTTTGTGATATGGCGGTTATTGCTGTTATATCAATAGTTTTGGCGATGTTAGTAATTATTACATCTTTCAAAATGAATAATTAGATTGTGAGCAATGGATATTTCGTGATTGTTAGTGCTTAGTTGGTGACATTTCGGGGGAGATAACCGCTTACATGGCGCTTTTTTGAGGTGAAAGATTACAGGAGCATGTGAGGTTGGGGTGGGATGATCGTTTTGGCGTGGGTTTTGGCGAAAAACTTCCTATATAAAAAGCGTGCGCCGTCCCTAGGTTGGGATGGTGCACGCTTTTTGGTTTGTTGTTAAGTTGTTGCGGTTTACTACTATTATCTTTGAGTGAGCGTTTGAGGCGACGAGCACTGCTGTTACTTTGTTTTCGGCGCCTCGTTAGACTCGTCTTTCCGGGTGATCGATTTCATTGGGTAGTTTGTCGGCGGAGTAGTTTTTAGGCCACCGCGCCGAAACGTGCTGCGAAAAACTGAGAGCTGCATATAAGCGCAACCCGGTAAAAAGCCAAACCCGGGCTTTTCACCGGGTTCGCTTATACTCCGCTCTCAAAACGTTTTTCTCCGCACTCTAATGGAATCTCATCCCCCCATCAACCTGCAACGACTGCCCCGTAATATAACCCGCAGCCGGTGACACGAACCAAGCAACGACTTCTGCGACATCCGCTGGGGTTGCTTCTCGGCCGATCGCGATTTCACTTAAGCAATCTGCTTGTTGTTCTGGGATCGTCTTGCCCTTGATAGCGGCCGTCTTTTTATCGATGGCGTCACGCATCTTGGTGCGCACGATACCTGGGTTGTAGGCGTTGACCGTGATCTTATCCTTCGCAAATTCCTTTGCGGCGGATTGGGTTAAGCCGCGGATCGCGAACTTCGAGGCTGAGTAGGCACTTTGGAGTGCTGAGGCTTCGTAGCCGGCCAATGAAGCCGCGTTAACAATGCGGCCGCCGTTGCCCTGCTTCTTGAACTGCTTGCCAGCCGCTTGAATGCCCCAGTACGTGCCCCGTAAGTTCACGTCCAGTAAGCGTTCCACGTCCTCTGGTTTTGAATCCACGAAGTTATCAATGAAGGCAATTCCGGCGTTGTTAACGTAGACGGCCAGATCACCGAAATCTGACACGGCGGCGTCAACTAACGCAAACACTTCGTCCCGGTGGGCCACATCAACGTGGTAGGCCTTTGCCTGATAACCTTCAGCCACTAAATCAGCAGCGACTTTGGGAGCCGTTTCATCATTAATATCAGCGACGGCGATACTGTAGCCGTCCTTTGCTAACCGGTGGGCGATGCCCTCGCCGATTCCTTGACCAGCACCAGTGATAATTGCGAGTTTTGCGTCTGCATTTGCCATTATGAATTACCTTCTTTCTAAATTAATTAACTAGATCACGTGGCGTTCGAATGGTTCGTCACTGATACCTTCGTCCAAGATCTTCTTTGACCATTCCTTAGCAGAGAACAATGAGTGGTCGCGGTAGTTGCCACAACTGTAAATGTCAGTGCCTTGAACGTCTTCCCAAGTCGTCTTGTTGGCAATTTCGTCCAATGAGCCCTTCAAGGCCTTGGCAACTTCAGTGGTTGAATGTTGACCCCAAGTGATCAAATGGAAACCGGTCCGGCAGCCAAATGGTGAACAGTCGATAACGCCGTCTAAGCGGTCACGAAGCAAGCCAGCTAATAAGTGTTCGATAGTGTGCAAGCCGGCCGTTGGGATGGCATTTTCATTCGGTTGAACCAACCGTAAATCGTAGTTGCTGATCAGGTCGCCCTTGGTCCCGTGTTCCTCAGTAATCAACCGAACGTATGGTGCCTTAACCTTTGTGTGATCCAACGTAAAACTTTCAACTTTAGCCATAATTAAAATCTCCCTTTAATTTAGTGTCGCTCGAGGCGACTAATTTTTTTAAATACCGCAAACGATGCGGCGTTCGTTAACGTATTTAACCTTACTTCAAGTATGACAATGGTTTGTTAACTTCGATCTTGGTGCCGTAGTACTTGTCCTTGATGTACTTTTGGATGTCCTTCTTGTGGTAGAGCTTAACCAGCTTCTTGTAGTTGGCGTTGTTCTTGTTCTTTGCAGACGTTGCCAAGATGTTGATGTTGTCCTTAGTACTTTGGTCAACCTTTTCGTGGAAGATTGAATCGGTCAATACGTGTAAGTGACCTTCCAGGGCAACCGTGTTGGAGATCAAGACGGCGTCAACATCGTTGATGATCCGAGGACCAGTGGTATCGTCGATTTCCTTGAACTTGATGTTCTTAGGGTTACTCTTGATATCCTTAACCGTTCCGAGCATGCCGAAGTTCTTCTTCAAGGTGATCAAACCAGCTTTTTGAAGGAGTAACAACCCACGAGCAGCTTGTGATGGGTTGTTGGCGATAGCAATCGTTGCACCATCTGGAATCTGCTTAACGTTCTTGTATTTCTTAGAATAGATCCCCATTGGTTCCAAGTAGGTCGTCCCTAATGCGGCCAACTTGTTACTCTTATTTTGTTGGTTGTAAGTCACGTAGTAAGACCATGACTGGAAGGCGTTGACATCCACGTCACCATCGGCGGTGGCCTTGTTCAACTGAACCCCATCAGCGATGTTCTTAACGGTGATTTTCAAGCCTAACTTCTTAGCATCATCCGTTTTCGCAATGTGTTTCCAAATATCAATGTCAGAGCCTTCAGACCCGATGGTGATCTTGTTGGACTTGGCACTGCTTGCCGAATGACTACTGCTGATACTGTGAATCCCGAAGGCGGCCACGATAATGACCACCACAATTCCAATTAACCAATAAGCACTTTTCTTCATAATACAACACTCCCACTCTCTTAAATTCTCTTATTTAATACCGCTCAACTCGCCGGACGATCCAGTCGCCAATCAGTTGAACTGCAAACACCAAAATTAAAATGACGATCATTGACATAAAGGTAATGTCATTTTCAAACCGGGCATAGCCGATGTTGATAGCCACGTCCCCTAACCCACCAGAACCGATGGCACCGGCCATGGTGGTCAACCCAATCAAACTGATGATGGTCACGATGGAGACCCGCAAGATATCGGCGAGGCCTTCTCGGAGGTAGATTCGGAAAATGATCTCCAGCGGACTAGAACCCATGGCTTCAGCCGCTTCAACCACCCCGCGGTCCACGTCCAGCAGGGCATTTTGTACCTGCCGCGCGTAGAACGGGAAGATCCCGAAAATCAATGGGACCAGTGACGCTGTCATCCCAACGGTGGTCCCCACCAGGAATTTGGTGACTGGTGAAATCACGGCCAGTAAGATAATGAACGGAATCGACCGCAACAGGTTGACCACTTTATCCAGTACCGAGTAGGTCAGCTTGTCTTCCAAGATGCCACCTGGTTGGGTGATCACCAGTAAAACCCCGAAGAGTAACCCCAATACCGCTGAAACGATTGCTGAAAAGAAGGTCATGTACAACGTGGCATAGATTGCCTGAATAAATTCGCCCTTCATTGCTAACACGTTTGGAATTAACGCTGCCATTAAACCTCAACCCCCTTCGTTGCTTTGCCGTTGAGGATGCGGGCCTTCACGCCTTCACCCTTCAACTGGCGGATCGCATCGTTGAACACCTCAAGGTTCCCGGTGATCACGGCGATCATGTAGCCACGTTTTGACCATCAATTTGGTCAATGTTGGCAAACAAGATATTGACGTCCACCTTGTACTGTTGCGAGAACTGCGACACGATCCCTTGCTGCGTCGAATTGCCGATGAAGTTGAAATACATCAACTCTTGGTCATCATTGAAGCCTTCAATATCGATTGTGCTCGTGATCCGCTCGATAGCGTCCTTGACGTTCGTGGAGGTTTCCACGAAGTCGTTAGTCAACGGTGCCTGTGGATCAGTGAAGACCTTGGCAACCGGCCCACGTTCGATGATTCGGCCCGCGTCCATGACGGCCACGTTGTGACAAATACTCTTGATCACCTGCATTTCGTGGGTGATCAACACGATGGTCAAACCTAAGTCATCGTTCAGCTTTTTCAATAGTTCCAGAATCGACTTCGTGGTCTTAGGATCCAAGGCGCTGGTGGCTTCGTCAGAGATCAGGATCTCTGGGTTGCTGGCCAGGGCCCGCGCAATGGCGACCCGTTGCTTTTGACCACCGGAAAGTTTGCTAGGATAGGTATCCGCGTATTCTTCCAAGCCGACCAACTTGAGCAACTCCTGAGCTCGGTCGATGCGATCACGTTTGCTAATTTTTTGACTCAGTAGCGGATACTCAACGTTGCCTAACACGGTTCGGGACTTCATCAAGTTGAAGTGTTGGAAGATCATCCAACTTTTTTACGCGCCTGACGTAACCCGGCAGCCGGCAAGTTTTGAATCTCCTCACCGTTCACCGTAACGGTCCCTTCAGTCGGCCGCTGCAACAGGTTGATCACCCGAACCAGCGTACTCTTACCGGCACCGGAATATCCGATGATGCCGTAGATGTCACCGCGTTTGATTTGAACATCAACGTGGTCAACCGCGTGGAGTTCCTGACCACTGTTTTTGAAGGTGACTGAAATGTCCTTTAATTCAATTGCGTTTTGGGTTGCTTCTGGCATCTCACTCACGTCCTTTCGTTGCGACCCCGAAGACGATCGGGGCGATGTCGCTTAAGTATTGGTTATCGATTTCATCAAAGGTATTAAACTTGGGACTGTCCAAATCAAGTACGCCCCAGAACTGATCATCATGGAAAATCGGCACAACAATTTCAGAATTTGAAGCACTGTCACAAGCGATGTGACCTTTAAACTCGTGCACGTTTGGCACCACTTCCGACTTCAAGTTTTGCGCCACCGTGCCGCACACGCCGGATCCAACCGCGATATGCATACAGGCTGGCTTGCCTTGGAACGGACCGAGGATCAACTCGCCGTTTTTAAAGCGGTAAAACGAGGTCCCGTTCAAGTCTGGCAGGCTGTTGAAAATCAACGATGCCAAGTTACTCATGTTGGCAACCAGGTCAAATTCATTTTCTAGAAGGCCCGCTGCCTGTAATTTTAATAGTTCATAACGTTCCGTTTTCTCACTCATCGTTGTTGCCTCCCCGTTTAACTTGATAAAAACAAAAAAAGCATTTCCATCCTCAAATCAATTGATTTAAGGACGAAAATGCTTCCGTGGACCACCTTAGTTTAAATCGCCCTCACAGGCAATTCCTCATTGAGTACGCGACAAACTAACGGTGATAGTACTTACTGTTACGTGCATACCCTGACCCTGTAACGGGCGTACCCGCCACCACTTTGCCCAACAGGTTCAGCAGTGGAACGCGCTAACGGACCATATTCGGTTAACGATCAACACACCTTTTCACCAAACGGTGCTCTCTTAAGATCATCGGTAACTTACTCATCCTTGCGTTTCGTTTCGTATAAATGACTGGTGCTTATTATGGCGCGATGATGAGTAAGTGTCAAGATTAAATTAAAGTTTTTTAATCACGGAGGTTAAATTTTTGAATCACGATCCGTGCTCACGCTTACGGCCGCTTTAATTTTGCGCAATCTAAATTAATGACAAAAAAATTTAAAAAATTGTTTTGCTTGACTATATGTCGATAACGACTTATAGTAATTAGTGTCGTTATAGACATATCAATTCAAAAAGAAGGCCCTTAAACATGACGAAAACATTTAAGACGTTAGACGATTTCCTTGGCACCCACTTTATTTACACTTACGACAACGGTTGGGAATACGAATGGTACGCGAAGAACGACCACACCGTTGACTACCGGATCCACGGCGGGATGGTTGCTGGCCGTTGGGTAACCGACCAAGAAGCCCACATCGCCATGTTGACTGAAGGGATCTACAAAGTTGCTTGGACGGAACCAACCGGGACTGACGTTGCGCTCGACTTCGTGCCAAACGAACTCAAGTTGAACGGCACGATTTTCTTCCCCAAGTGGGTTCAAGATCACCCAGAAATCACCGTCACTTACCAAAACGAACACATCGACTTGATGGAAGAATCTCGTGAAAAGTACGAGACTTATCCTAAGCTGGTTGTTCCAGAATTTGCCCACATCACTTACATGGGTAACGCCGGTCAAAACAACGAAGACGTGATCTCTGAAGCCCCATACGATGGCATCGTTGACGACATCCGTGAAGGCCGTTACTTCGACGCTGACTACAAGCGGATCAACAAGTAACTAGTCACCACTTCCAAAACCTGCCATAATGGGATTAAATCCTAATTTTGGAGCGATGACCCTTGCCAAAAAAACGTACCCTCCCCTACATCCTGCTGGGGCTGATCAACAGTAACCACCAGTTATCTGGCTACCAAATCATGCAGGAATTCAAAAACGAAATCAGTGACTTCTGGACGGCCTCTCACAGCCAAATCTACCCAGAGCTCCAACGCATGACCGATGATGGTTGGTTGACGCCTGTGACGTTGTCATCCAACTCCGATTCCAAGCGAAACCCAATTTACTATCAGCTCACCACTACTGGTCAAGCGGTACTCCATGATTGGCTGGCGGAGCCGTTGACGACAGCTTCTGCTGAGTTATTTCCGCTGAAGCTGTTTTTCTTGGATCAGCCGGATAGCCCGTTACTGAAGCCGTTGTTGCAACAGCAACTGCAGTTGAGTACCGAACGTCTCGAGTACCTTAAGGGGCGCCAACAAATCGTTTTTCCAACTGATGCTGAGGTTCAGGCGCACTATGGCCACTACCTCACGTTGACCCGTGGGATTCAGCGGGAACGCAATTATGTGAGTTGGTTGACGGAACTGTTGAACAATTTAACTGAAAACTAGTTATCAGAAGCCCTGGACGTTTTTCTCCAGGGCTTTTTGCTGTCGTTTGTGTCCAGCGTAAGTGTGCGGAGCGAGGCGGTTAGAAGGTGGAGTGTAAGTTCGTCCCAGCGAAGCTACCGGGCTTTGGTAGGTTGGCTGGGGCGAACTTACATGCAACCTTCTGCCTCGCGCAGCACCATTCGGCGTGGTGGCCAGAAAGCGCGTGGTTGACAAGTTCTTATAATGACAGGAACCCTAGAAATAACAGTTTAAGTGGCGCCGAATTTTGTAGCCTGAGAGCGCCGGTTTTCATGCGGCTTTGGCGAGCGCAGCGACGACAAACAGCCTACATCCAAATCACACCCAACACTTACGCTGGGCACAAGCGACAACAACTGCCGTCAAATTCGCTTCAAACCAGTTTGCTCAATATTTCAACATCTCGCTCAACCATTCAAATCTGACGCGATGCATGCTAAACTAATCAACATACGAAGTGAGGCGAACAATTTGAAAAACACGCTAAAAGAACGGTGGATCGGCCTGGTTGCGGGCTTATTCATCAACGCGTTCGGGAATGCAATGTCCATTTCCGGTAATATGGGTAGCGGGGTCTGGTCAGCTTCCGCGGTGAACTTACATAACTGGACTGGTGTCAGTCTGGGCTTGATTTTGACCTGTATCGGGATCATTAATGCGTTAACTAACCAACTTTTGATTCGGCGGTTTGATCCGAAACGACTAATTGGCGAAGTCATCTTTGTTATGTTCTACGGTTCATTTGTCCAATTCTTTGCGGGTTGGCTGGACGGCTTAGGTGCGAACACCGCTTCGATTCCAGTGCGGATTCTAATCAGTGCTGGTGGGGTTGTGGTCTTCTGTGTTGGCATTTCGCTTTATCAACGGGCCAACATCGTGATGCACCCCAACGATGACACCACTAACATTCTGCGGTTCATGTACGTTAAGGGTAACGCAACTGCCTCACAACTGTTGGACTTTGCGCCACCGATCATTGTGATCATCATCGCCTTCTTTGCGACTGGCCAAATTTTGTCAGTCAACGTGGCGACCGTGTTCTCAATCTTATGTAATGGCATTTTGATTGCGACCTCGGATAAATTGATCTGGCCGCATTTGACCCATAACTTCCGGGTGAAGCCTTCGGGGGATGGGACGCCGACGGTTTAGGTGAATTTTAACTCAAAAAGTGAGGTTAACTACCATTGGTTGGTGGTTAACCTCACTTTTTGGGTTTGAGTGTTTGGTTCGTTGCTGTCCTCGAGCCGAAACGTGCTACACAGCAGAAGGCTGCATATAAGGGCGTCCTGTTCCGCACTCTACTTCAAAAATCCATGCTCCAATATCCGATACTCATCCTGAATCTGTCGAATAATAGGCTCAAAATCCTCAATTTTGGCTTTCGGGTGCTGCTGCATAAACTGCTGTGCATCGCCGAAGACCTGGTCCGCTACCGCTGATAATAAGCGTTGCAGCGTGCCACGATCCACATCGTCTCGAATCGGCATTCGGTCAATGACGGGTTGCTCTAGTTCCAGCATCCCCATCGTGGTTTGATTGCGCCACAATTCGGCAATCTCGCCCTGAATCTCTTCCGGCAAACTGCCCAGTTCACCAAACGAGCGCACCGAAAGTGTAAACTCGTCCGGGTACTGTAGCTGTAGCTCAATTTTATAGCGAACCGCTCGTTCGATCATATCGCCTAAATCATTGGCGTCGCGCCACACACTGAAGTCCGCAATCGACGTCAGGTGCTCAATCACGTATTCAACCGTGGCCAAATACAGGTGGCCTTTGTCACCAAAATACCGAAACACAATGCCCTTCGACACGGACGCTGCTTTCGCAATGTCGGCCGTTTTCGCCTGAAGGTAGCCGTTTTCTGCAAAGATATGGGTGGCACTTTTCATGATCCGGTCAACTTTTTCCGGATCCTTGGGTACTTCTGGATTTAGGGCTAACATCACAACGTCCTTTCTTAAATTGGGTTAGTTTTCAATCAAATCCCGCCGGCGGTACAGGCTGTAGCCGATCAAGACCAGCACACAACTGACCACGACCAGCAAGCCCACTTGATCCCACTGTACCGTGTGTAGCGGTACTTTGCGAATCCAGCCAAACGGGGTTACTTTCTTCGTCCATTCTGGGAAGTCCAACAGACCGCCCAAGTAAATTGATAGCAACGCGTAAATCGGGAGAATCCAAGCCAGCTTCTGCAGCCGAGGCAACAAACCAACAACGACTGCCGCAATACCGACCGTCATTAAAATGGCTGGCGAAAAGCCCCAAAAGGCGCGCATCAACCGGCCAACACTAAAGGCGTGCTTCATGCCCTGACTGCCGATTGCCATGCCAATGTTACCAGCAAACAATGTCAACAAACCAATGACCGTTGCCACTAAACTGTAAGCCCCAAATAACTGGAACCGCGATACTGGCCGAGCGTGCATCGACTCCAACCAGCCCTTTTGCTCGTCACTATTTAACCGAAGCAACGTGGCAATCACCGGGACACTCGCCCCAATCGCCATCACCGTTGCCATCATTGACGCAAATTCCAAGGTCATCGTCCGCCCAGCCGCCTGAGCCGCTGCAGGACCGATAATCTTAACGACCATTGGACTACTATTCATCATATCACCAATTGTATCAAATAATGACCCCATGCTGGCGCCATAAATGAACAGGCCAACAACCCACGCAATCAAGCTCGTGCGTTCCAACCGGAAAATCAAGCTAGTTGGGCCGGCTAAAAAGGCGCTAGCGTGAGCACGACCGGGCCGGTCTGGTAACAGGCCACTGCCTAAGTCCCGTTGTGCGCTGACCACGAAAGTGATGACTAAGACAATGGCTGCGAGAGCAATCATGTATAGTGCCGGCAACCAGTTATTTTTGCCGTACACGCCGAATTTTTCAACCCAGCCGAATACGGTCCACCAAGTATAGTCGGTATTTTGCACGTCGGTTAACGCTCTTAGAATGTACAGAATGCCAAGTAAGCTGTAACTCATTGTTGTGGCACCACGGGCGTTGCTGGCGAGTTGGGCGATCAGTAGCGTGAAGGCGCCAAACATCAGGCCGCAAGCGGCTAAGCCCATGCCAAACAGCCAGTTACCGGTCGCATCAGCGCCGTCCATGTTCATTGCTTGCAGCGTGACGCTCATGAGGACGCCGTTCAGTAGGTTAATGATAATTAGTTCATACAACGTTGCCAACAGCGAGCTCTGACGACCAACACTGTGCGCCCGCACCATTTCTAACACCCCATTGTCCTCTTGGGTTCGGGTGTTACGGATGGCGAAGTAGATGTTCATGATGGCAATGGCGAGTCCCATGAACACCATCATCGTGGCTGAAAAAATTGACGCTGTGCTGGCAGACTGAGTGGCCTTGAACGGCCCAAACATCGCCGCCATCGCAGGCGTATCCATCGTGTGGACCAGTGACGCTACCGCTTTATCGTTGCCAGTCAGACCGATGATTTTGCTGGCACCGGAAGCAGCCCCGCCAACGATCCCTAACAACCAGATTAAAATAGCAATTCGGTCCCGGCGCAAATACATCCGCGTCAGGTACCCGGTTTGCGCGGTTTCTTGGTTACGCTTCATGAGAATCGCCCTCCCCTTCAGCGTTGTAGTAACGCATAAACAGGTCTTCAAGTGTTGGTGGCGTGCTTTGTAGGGTCACGATTTGGTAGTCCGCCAACTGGCTCATCACGGCACCCACCTGAGCCGTATCCACCGCAAAGGTCGCCTTGTTGGCGGTAGTGGCGTCTGGTGTAAAGCGTGAACGCCTGCTAATTGGGCTACTGCGTCGAGTGGTTGCTGGGTAGCGACCGTGATTTGGGTCCGGGTCAACTGACGCATTTCGTCCAGTGTCCCGGTTTCAACGATCTTACCGGCTTTGATAATGCCGATTCGGTCACACATCCGTTCCACTTCGGACAGAATGTGGCTGGATAGTAGCACGCTCTTACCATTTTCTTTCAATGCCAACACGTGCTTCTGAAAAATCTCTTCCATCAACGGATCCAACCCACTCGTTGGTTCGTCAAAGATGTAAAAATCGGCTTCGGTTGAAAATGCCGCGATCAAAGCGACTTTTTGCCGGTTCCCTTTCGAATAGGTCCGCGACTTCTTCTTAGGATCAAGCTCAAACTCTTTAATCAACGCATCCGTCTTAGCAGTATGCTTTTGATGATTCAACTTCAACAAGAAATCGATCATCTCACCACCAGTCAGGTTCGGCCACAAATAAACGTCACCGGGCACGTAGGCGATTCGATTATGGATCGATACGGCCTGCGACCACACATCTTGATTAAAAATCGTTGCTTGGCCACCGCTCGCCTTCAAGATTCCCAACAGCACCCGGATCGTCGTCGATTTACCCGCCCCGTTTGGCCCAATAAACCCGAAAACTTCCCCCGCGTTCACGTCGAACGTAATGTCGGATAATGCCTGAAACTTACCAAAGTGTTTTTGTAAATGCTGAATACTTAATACCGTTTGTGTCATTGTGAATCCCTCCTATGGGGAGCGGCAGTTGGGTCGCTCAACCAGGTTGTATTTTGATTTCACCGATAGTATAAATCTCGTTGACCGGTAAGTCAATGACCCGTGAGTCAATTAATGTGCTTGTAAAATTTTGATTGGGTTTGAAGACTGGTATAACGGCATTTTAGCGGGACTTTATTGGTTGGTTTTTTGTTGAATTTAATTTGGATTTGGTGGTCAATCGGTCGGTTATATTGAAAAGGATCGAACTGGGTTTCTTGACTCGAAATCAGTTAAACTTTTCAATGAACTTCGAGACTGTTATCTAGCCTAAACGCGATGCAAAACTCAGGTCCCGGCCATGTAAGCCAGTGAGGCCGCAAATTCCAAGTCCGGGAATTTACGGCCTCACTGGCTTACACTCTGGGACCTAACCGAGTTTTGCATCGCTCTGCTCTCTTGACTTACACCCCCCTCTAACTTGTACACTAAACCCATACTAAAAAAAGAAGGCCTTACAGCATGACAATTCCAAACGTATTACTCAACGATGGTCACCAACTGCCGATGATTGGTCTGGGGACCTACCAGATTCGTGGCGGTCAAGGCATCGACCAAATCGTTTCCGCCATTCGCGATGGCTACCGGGCCATTGATAGCGCCACAAACTACGATAACGAAGGCATCGTGGGCGAAGCCATTCGCCGGTCCGGGGTGCCTCGCAGTGACCTCTACGTCACGTCAAAATTACCCGGGAAATACCACCACTATGACGACGCCTTAATGGCAATTCAAGAATCACTAGCGCGGATGGGGCTGGACTACTTCGACCTCTTCTTGATTCACTGGCCACTGCCAAAACGTGACCACTACGTTGAAGCTTGGCGGGCCTTGATTGCGGCTCAAAAGCTGGGGCTCATCCGGTCAATCGGCGTCTCCAACTTCGAACCCGAACACCTCGACCGCATCATTACCGAAACCGGCGTTACCCCAGCTGTGAACCAAATCGAAATTCACCCCTACTGGATCAACGCCAAGAACGTGCAAGCCAACGCTGACCGTGGCATCGTTACGGAAGCTTGGAGTCCCTTAGGCCGCGGCAGTTCCGTGTTGCAAGAACCACTTATTCAAAAATTGGCAACTAAGTATGGTAAGAACGTCGGCCAAATCATTCTGCGTTGGCACACGCAACGTGGAATAGTTCCGGTACCTAAGTCAAGCAGCTTGGTGCACCAACGTTTGAATTTGGACCTCTTCGACTTCGAATTAAGTCCAGACGAAATGACCGCCATCAACGCGTTAACCAAGCCAGATGGCCGCACAACCAACCAAGATCCTAACGAATACGAGGAATTTGATTAATTGTGTAAATTTTCACAACTTTTTCGAGCTAAACCATTGACTTCCAGAATTGGAGGCGTTATTATAGCTACAATTCAAAAAGGAGGTGATGCTATTTGGCAACAGGAATATGTCTTATAGCATCAGCTACGGAGACTTCAGTTAACTAGCTGATGTAATAAGAGAGGCCCTACGAAATTTTCTCGTGGGGCTTTTTATATTGAGTGTGAAATAAAAACGAATATCCCTTCTATGCTGCCATTAAGCACAATAGCCAATTTCAAGAGACTCGAACCCCAAGTAACCGCAGCACACATCGCCAACAACTCTCAACACCCACAACCACTCATCCTATAAAAATTACCTTCATCAAACATAAAAACCTACTATATTAATACCTCACATCTTCACGTCACAAAAAATGATGCCAACGGTCAACTCCAACAACCGTCAGCATCATTTTTATTCATTATTCATTTTATAATCTACCCACGCTGCACTTCCGTCGACTGCGCCACATCATCCGCATCAATCGTCGACACGTGCGACGTTTCAATCATCCGCCAGTAAACGAACAACGATACCAGCGTTGCGAAGGCCACGTACCAGAAGAACAGTGACTCCAAGTTAGCTGCCCGCAACCACAAGGCCACGTACTCCACGGTTCCACCGAAGATAGCAACCGTCAGGCCATAAGGGAAGCCAACGCCCAGCGCCCGAATTTCAGTTGGAAACAGTTCTGCCTTTACGATGGCGTTAATTGACGTATACCCGGACACGATGACAACCCCAGCCAACATCAAGAAGAAGGCCGCCCAAGCAGACTTCACGTGCGCCAATAAGGTGAAAATTGGCACCGTGAACAACGTACCACCAATCCCGAACCACAACAGCAGTGGTTTCCGGCCAATCTTATCTGACAAGTGACCGAAGATTGGTTGCAGGATCAGCATAATCAACAGAGCGAAGAAGTTGATGACAGAGACCACCCGGGTATTTAACCCCGTCGTGTTGATCATGAACTTTTGCAGGTAGGTTGTGTAAGCGTAGAAGCAGATCGTCCCACCAAAGGTCAGTCCAACCACCGTGAAGAACTGCTTGGGGTACTGGAACAGTAACGTCAACGTCCCAGCCTTCTTGCTCTTCTTATTTTTCGCGGTAAACTGGTCGGATTCTTCCATCGATAACCGCAACCAGAGAACGCCAACTGCGCCAAAGGCCCCGATCACGAAGGGAATCCGCCAGCCGAACGCGTATAGTTGCGCATCCGTCAATAGGCGTTGCAACACAATTTGAACCAACAAAGCCACCAATTGACCTGAAATCAACGTGACATACTGGAATGAGGAATAGAATCCCCGCCGTTTAGGTGAGGCCATTTCTGACAAATACGTTGCTGAAGTTCCGTACTCACCACCCAGTGACAAGCCTTGGAACAACCGGGTCAACACCAAAATAATTGGTGACCAGATACCAATCGTCCGGTATGCCGGCGTCACCGCAATGATCAGTGACCCCACCGCCATAATCGAGACTGACAACGTCAAGCAAGCCCGCCGACCATGGCGATCCGCAAACCGGCCCATGATAAATGAGCCCAGTGGTCGCATCAAGAACCCAACCGCAAAAACCGCCGCCGTTGACAGCAACTCTGCCGTTTTATTCTCTGAGGGAAAGAACGCCACTGAAAAATACACCGCAAATGACGCATACACGTACCAATCAAACCATTCGATCATGTTGCCCAGCGAGCCCTTAAAAATGTTCGCTGCAATTTGTCGTTCACTTCGTTTAACCGTTGGATTATCCATATGTATCGGCACCTCCTAAAAAACATTAAAATTAGATTAGAGAATATTCTAATCTAATTTGGCTAATTATTCAAGAAACGACTATTTATTATTTTCAACAAAAGTGGTCTAAACCCTTGTCACTAACGGCTAAAACGGTCTCAAAAAAATTTTCAATTTAGGATAAAAACCAGTTCAAATTAGAATTCAAAATAGTTCGTGAAATTGCATTGAACGGTCATCAAATAGTGTCTATAATAGCTTGCAAAGCATTTCTACGAACAAATCGTTCGCATCAGTTCTATTTGTTCGTGGTTATAAAACCGAGTCAACCAAGAGTTGGGGATACAGATCGTAACTTCGGCTCTTTTTTCATACCCGGCGCTTTTAATTCAAGTTAAAGTGAGGCGACGACCCATTTCGTTTTCAAGAGTAATTGCAGGTTCTTTTTTTTACACCACTATCAGCGACTGAAGTGGCGTTTCAACAGCACCAACTGATTTGTTTTGACGAGAGTGGTTATATCGCCCGCCTAATTGATTCATCTGAAGCCGATTATGCATCGGTCAAGCAAGCGGCCGCCAACGCCGAGACGTTGACTGAGCTTCGCGATGACCAGTACGTACTTCCCGGCTTCATCGACCTTCACATTCATGCGCCCCAGTGGCCCAATGCCGGTCTTGCGTTAGACCGACCGCTAAATGAATGGCTCGATACTTACACCTTCCCATTAGAAGCCAAGTATCGGGACACTGATTTCGCCAAATTGGTTTACGCGGATCTCGTGCATGAACTGTTGGCCAACGGGACCACCACCGCGCTGTATTTTGGCACGGTGCACAATCCGGCTAATCTGGAACTGGCCAAGGCTTGTATCCAGAATGGTCAACGGGGCTTCATCGGCAAAGTGGCCATGGATAACCCCGACCAGACGCCCGAGTACTACCGGGACGCGTCAGCTGCCAGCGCGGTTGCCGACACCGAACAGTTCATTCAACAGCTAACTGAACTGAACCGGACGACCGACCTCAAACAAACGCCGGTCATCACGCCCCGCTTCGTGCCAAGTTGCACGCCAGAAAGCCTCGCTGGTTTAGGTGATTTAGCCCGCAAATACGATTTGCCGGTTCAATCCCACGCCAGCGAAAGCGACTGGGAAGATGGTTACGCCCGGGAGCACTATCACATCCGGGATGCTGAAGTGTTAGACCGTTACGGGTTATTGACCGATAAAGCGGTGATGGCGCACGGCACCATGTTGAACGAGACCGACTACCAGTTATTTGCCGACCGACAGACTGCCATCGCACACTGTCCCATCTCAAACGTCTACTTCGGTAACGCTGTGTTGCCCGTTAAGCGGGTCATGGCGCACCACGTGAAGTTGGGCCTCGGCACTGACATTTCTGGTGGCTATTCACCCAGTCTCTACCAAAACATCCGTCAAGCCGTTCTGTCCTCAAGACAGTTGACTGACGGCGTTGACAACCAATTATCACCGATTAACCGCGGGGTTGCCGATAGTGCAATCGGCCTTCGAACCGCGTTTTACCTCGCAACTGTGGGCGGTGCTGAAAGTTTGCACCTCAAAACTGGCAGAATCGCCCCCGGCTACTTAGCCGACTTACAGGTCGTCTCACTATCGACCCCCATTCCACCTGATAGCGCCTCGGCCATCTTTGAAAAGCTAATGATTCAAACGACTAAGCACACGATTGATCATGTATTTGTTCAAGGAAAAACCGTCAAATAAAGGGAGAATAAACTAAATTATGAACCGCAAACAAAATGGCTTACTGTATGGACCAGAAGACAAGTTACCCGTTGTGCAATCCGGCTTTCTAGGCTTGCAACACGTGTTGGCGATGGACGTTTACGTCGCACCAATCATCATGGCGGGACTGTTATCGATGGGCGCTGCGCAAAAGACCGGCTTCTTACAAGCCGCCTTTATCGCGTGTGGGATCGGCACGATCTTACAAACTAGATTCTTCATGAAGTTGCCCGTTTCACAAGGACCATCCTTCGTTCCCGTTGGCGCCGTTGCCGGCATCTACCTCGCAAATGGCGGGGCTCATGGCGGTATGGCGACGGTATTAGTCATTAGTCGTTGGTTCGTTCTTACTGATTGCATTAGGGGTTTCCGGCGTCTTCCAAAAGGTGATTTCCAAACTTGTGCCGGCCATCGTTGGCGGCACAATTATCACCTGCGTGGGACTATCCCTTCTGCCTGGTGCTTTAAACGACAACATCTTTGAAGCAACCGGTAACGTCAACCAAAACATTATTATTGCTGGGACCACCGGCGTTGTCATGTTAATTGCCATTATTTTGAGTCTTCGGGTCCCACAACTGAAAAAAGCCCTCAAGGTTAGCTCCATTGTGATCGCCTTGATCGTGGGTTCAGCCGTTGCAACCGCCATGGGCCGCTTCGATTGGTCAACGGTGCAACAAGCCCATTGGTTCAGTTTACCTAAATTCACCTCACTGCATTACGCTTGAACTTCAATGTTCCTGCCATCTTAACCTTTGTAGTCATCTATCTAGTATTAACCACCGAAACCACCGGGACCTGGTTCGCCATGAGTGCCGTTACCGGTGAAAAGATCAGCAAAAAGCAGTGGAACATGGGCATCATTGGTGAAGGCCTGAGCTGTTTGATTTCAGCCTGTTAGGGGCAACGCCAATGACGGGTTACTCAACCAACGCCGGCGTGGTGTCCGTGACTGGGGTTGCCAGCAAGCGGGTCTTCGTTTCTGCCGGGATCTGGTTCGTGATCCTTGGCTTCTGCGGTAAGTTATCGGCCTTCTTCGCAGCCGTTCCTGCCCCCGTTATCGGTGGCGTTTACTCCATCATCTGCGTCATCATCATGTTAAACGGCTTGAACGTGATCCGTGACTTGAAGACCAGCGAAAGTGCCATCTACGTGATCGGCATCCCAATCGTGTTGACCATGGCCCTCGTCTTGATTCCAAGCAAGGTCGTGAGTGAAGCCCCACAAATGTTGCAGTACCTGTTGGGTTCGCCAATTACGATTGCCGCCATCAGCGCCATTATTTTGAACTTAGTTATGGGCAGTAAAGTGCCTGTTGAAACAACTGAAACCGAAACTGAGTCAACTTCTGAAACCACCGCTCAGGTTACTGGGCGTTAATTGATAAAGTTTAAAGGGTATCACCCGGGAAATATACCGGGTGGTACCCTTTTTGCGTGTCGTTATTGTTGTTAAAATGACCACCCAAGAAACGTGGTCGCCAACCACCAAAGCAAGCCGCCACCTAGCGCTAACCCGATAATGGCTCCCAAGATTGCCTGGGAAATAACCCGAATTCGGGACACTTTGTCGTGCGCTTGCACCGGCTCGTTATTGAGATAAGCCGCAATCTGCCGCATCGTGTGTAACTGGAGTCGTTTAGCAGTTAAGCTCCCGATCACGATCAGCGCAATACCAATCGTTGTGAACGCCCCAATCAGCAGCGCACTGATGACCGGTGATAACCACCGTTGACTCAAAAACGCTAGATAAGTCGCCACGATACAGCCGAGAACCCCAATCATCAACCAACGCGTCCGCTGCTGCATGCCCCGGCGTTGGATTTCTCCCACATCATCATGGATCAACACATCCACCGTCGTATGATAAATCGTCGCCAACAACACCAAACTCTGCACATCCGGATACGTCTTGCCCGTTTCCCAGTTAGAAATCGTCTGCCGAGACACGTACAACTTCTCCGCCAACGCTTCCTGAGACAACCCAGCCTGCTTTCGGTATTCAACCAATACGCTCCCTAACCGCATGGTGCTCACTTCCCTTCGTTGTCTTTATTATGACAGGTATGAGGGGTGATTGCTGTCAAAATTCTTTGGCAGTGATGCCTTCCAACGCAGTTTGTAAAGTCTGGACTTGCTTGTACGTTTAATCATGGACCGGAAAGTCCCCACAATTGAAGCCGAACCGATTGATTCAGCGTAAGTTATAACGGGACGACCATTTCAATTTAAACTCAAAATATCACCTAAACCTAATCGTTCAGGTGATATTTTTGTGTGAGTTAGCCTCAATCATCCTGAATTGACGAGTATGAACTTACTTGATAATAGCAGGTAAGTTAACTAATGCTCGCAATTAGGTTACTAATGTAACGATTATTTTCTAACAACTAAGATGATATTGAATTTAATTGCTAAATCATCCATTAATTATAGTTACTAAATCATTAATTATTGGTAAACTTAATTTAGACTAAGTACGGGGAGGCCAACGTGTGAAATTACAAGTCAATCATAAGTTGTTATACCCAATAGACAAGCAGTTTACGGGACTATTAACGTTGGAGATGATGCTGACAATTTAAATTGAATCCAAAAAGTTACGGCTCAGCTTACCATCACATTTATATTATCGTAAGTGATTTAAGAACAACTTCAGTTGATGACTTAAATGGGGATTCTTAATCATTCACTCGATAGTATAACTGCGCCAAAAATGATGGGAAGAACAGGAACAACAATGATTAGGGTTGATTATTGCAATAAGTGTTAGATCCATATAACGAGGGGGAACCAATAATGGCAGATTCAAGAATTTTTCAATTAACGAATGACGTTACAATCGAAAACATCGGCATTGGCATCCAAGGCTGGTTACGTGAAAAAAAGCAACTCCATGCAGAAGGCATGCCTACCAATCAAGGCTACTTAGTCCAAGCTAAGCAAGAAGATAGTTGGAAGAAGTTTATGGGAATGGATACCGCCATTCAAATTCAAATTTTCAAATCTGGTGATGATCAAATTATGGTCAACATCGGGTCTGGTAAGTGGATTGATAAGGCCGGCGCTGCCACAGTGGGGATGATCGTGTTTGCACCACTGGCTGTCACTGCAGCAATTGGTGCTTGGAATCAAAAGAAACTTCCTGATGAATTATTTGCATTTATTGAACAATTTATTATTAGCGGTGGCCAATCCGTTACGGTGTCAATGGCTACTGAAACGGACGTCAGTGATGATCAGGTCGTTTGTCCAAACTGTCAGGCAGTCAATAATAAGTCAGCTAAGTTCTGCGCCTCATGCGGGACTAGCTTAGGGAAAGAATGTCCCAACTGTCACGCTCAAGTAGGTTTAAACGCTAAATTCTGTCCAAATTGTGGCACGGATTTAACCTCCAAACCCGAACTACCAGCAACAATTACGTGTCCTGATTGCCAAGCATCAGTACCTGCTGAAAGTAAATTCTGTCCAAATTGTGGTCACTCATTTGTGTCATCGGCCCAAGATTAAGGGGGCAACAACGTGAAATTTTGTCCAAATTGTGGGACACCAAACGATGAAACGGCGACTTTTTGCGAAAACTGTGGTCAACAACTCCCTACCACCTCAACGCCATTAACTTGTCCAAATTGTGGCCACGTTAGTGCAGATGGCAGTCAATTTTGTGAAAATTGTGGGCATCCGTTGACACCTGTGCAAGCATCAACGGAGAGTCAGGTCGTGCAACCAACTACCGCTGAACCGGTGCAATCAGTTAACGATTCTGACGTTCCAGTGAACAATCCGGACCCCAAGCCTTCAAACGAGACACCAGTGGCTCAAACTATTCAGCCAGAACCCATCACTCAACCTGAACCTCACTCGGTGGTTAACGACACCATTCAATCTGAACCTCAACCGGTAGTTAACGACGCCACCGTTCCTGAAAAAACGGCCAGCGTGACACCAACTGAACCACCCCTAGCAGATTCAACAGCTTCTAACCCAACCCCGCCAACGACGTCGGTACCAGCACCTCAACAATCAACGCCACCCCGGCGTTGGCTCAACATCTTGGCTAGTGTGGTCATTCTTTTAGTGCTGGTTGTTGGTGGGTATCTATTATTTAATCACAAATCAACTCATCAATCGGGATCAAAATCAGCAACTAGTTCAATCACATCATCATCATCTGACGCTCAGCAACCAAAAGCCGCTAAGTCGTCACTTACCTTCAATAAGGGGCAAGTGAGACCATCGTCAATCAGACAGTGGGTAACATTGCGGGTACCAATTCTGTATACGTGTCTCCGGTAAATGGTCAGCAAAACGTTCTCACTGTCAATCGCTCTCAAAGCGCTGCTAGTAGCATTAAACTATTCATCTTGATAACTGCGTATGCGATGGAAAAAGCCGGTACCATTAACCTCAACGATAGTTATACCCTAACTGCTAGTGACAAGGTTGGCGGAACTGGCGTTATTCAAAACATGGCAGATGGCACTAAATTAACTTATCGCGACATTTTACGGCACATGATCGTAGATAGCGATAACACTGGCGCTAACATTATGATTGATAAACTGGGTGGTTTCGATCCAATTAACGCTAAAATCAAGAGTTTGGGGGATACTGGTACTAAACTCAAGCGGATGATGATGGACACAGACGCTTTAGATAACGGCATTGATAATATGACCTCTGCTCGAGATATGGGCACGACACTCAAGCGACTTTATAATCATCAACTCGTGTCAAAGAAGGCTGATAGCGAGATGCTGTCGATACTGGTAGCCAACAATGATCACGACAAACTGCCACAGAACTTACCAAGTACGGCCAAGGTCTATAACAAAACTGGTGAGTATGACGATTATGGTATTCAAAACGATGCTGCGATTATCGAAAATACTCACGGTGCCTTTGTTGTTGTCGTCCTATCCGAAAACGGCCATCGTGATGAGCAAATCAGTGCCATGAATCAGTTAGGCGAACAGTTGTATCAAACAATCTTAGAAAAATAGGAAGTGGTTACATGCATTTTTGTCCAAATTGCGGCAGCCCGGTTAAAGAAGGTGCCAAATTCTGCTCAAAGTGTGGGAATGCGCTTCCCACACTGACGAGTCCAACAACTCAAGGCCCGGCAATGACGCCAACTCAACCAACTCAGCCGACCCAGCCAGCGGCACCACAAGCCACCCCAAGCTCTTTGTACGCTGCGGCAACTGAATCGCTGTCCCATTATACTGGCGAAACCGGGAATGTGTCGGTTAACTTAAGCGATTTATTCTCTCAGGTTTTCAAACACCATTCAAAGGATGAAGCTGAGGAAATCTTTATTGCTGGTACAAAGACGACTACGCCACCGTTATCGGCCGTTTCAGATGAATGGGCAAAGCCGTGGCTGTTCTCTCGAATTTTATGCGGCTTTTTAATCGCATTCATCGCGTTATTGTATATGGCGACTCAGTTCGATAATGACAACGCAATTCCCGGCTTAATTTTAGTTGGCGCCTTTGCAGTCCCGTTCTCTGGCCTGGTCTTCTTTTTTGAAGCGAACGCCTTTAAAAACATTAGTTTATTTCAAGTGATCAAAATCTTTTTCATTGGTGGTATTTTTTCACTACTCATTACCCTATTCCTCTACGAATTCGTTCACTTTAGCTTCTACAGCCAAATGACAGGCAATTTAGAACTTCGAGATGCGGTTTCAATTGGCGTTGTGGAGGAACTAGGTAAAGTCTTAATTACAAGTTACTTTATTAGTCAATTAAACGTCAGTCATATCTTAGACGGCATGCTAGTCGGCGCCTCGGTCGGGGCCGGATTTGCCGCTTTCGAAACCGCTGGCTACATCTATCGCGCTGGTAATGATTTGGTTAGTGTTGCTATTGTAAGAGGTTGGACTGCAGTTGGTGGCCACCTTGTCTGGGCAGCAATTGCCGGCGGTGCGCTTCTAGTTGTTAAACGTGAAAAACCGTTCCGATTCAGCCAATTATTAGATTCAAGGTTCTTAATCTTTTTTGCGTTAGCCATTGCGTTGCATGCCGTTTGGGATTGGGATCTTCCAATTCTAGGCAGCGGCTATTCGAAATACATTTTATTAATTATCGTTGCATGGATTATTGTCTTCGTATTGATGAACGCGGGCTTAAAAGAAATTGCGCGTTTGAAACACACTGCTAGTTAAGCCATTCATCGTTTATTCAAACGTTTTTGCGACAACCCTTGATCCGATAACCTTTAACTCAAAACTGCCCTCAGACCAAATTGTCTGAGGGCAGTTTTGTATGCTTGTAAGCAATAGCAATAATTATTTAGTGACCGCTATCTAGCCAAAAACGCTATTCAGTTACCGGCACAGCGTTGACAAACGCCTTGAACGCGTCAAAGCACTGTTCCAAGAACGACACCGTCCGGGCATCCATCAGGTTTTGTTCCTCGTCAAACTGCTTCTTGGCAAATCCCAGCATAAACTGGTGACCGGACAACACCCGTGCGTTAACGCCGGGTGAGTTCAAAATTTCGCGAAGTTGGGTTTGTGCAAACGACGTCCCCTGTTGCCCCAGCGAAGTGCCAATGACCATCACAGCTTTATCGGTCAACGGGTGGGCGGCGTACGATAACCATTCGATGCAGCTCTTCAAGCAAGCTGGAATCGAGTGATCGTATTCCGGTGTCGCAATGATGACGCCATCTGCGGCTTCGATTGCAGCTGCCAAGTCCATGACACTGCTGGTGCATCATGAATGTCCTCGTTGAACAGTGGTAAGTCCTGTATTTCACGAACTTCAATCTCGACTTCTGGGCCGAAATGGCGAGCCATGTACTGCAACAAGATCCGGTTATAGGACTGACTGGCGTTGTTCCCGACTAATCCAATTAACTTCATGCTGTCACCCCTGCTTTGGCGTAGGCGGCTGCGTGCTTTCCTGAGTTACGGCCTGAGTAGAAGGCGTAACCCACGCAAGTTCCGGGCATGTTAGGACCGTAAGTGTCACCGGTCAAGCCGGCAGCGTCATTCCCAGCGGCATATAAGCCAGCCACTGGCAAACCGTTTTCAGCTAACACTTCGTTGCTGGTCGTGACTTGTAAGCCACCCATGGTACAGAACGCACCAACGTTTAACTTGAAGCCGTAGAATGGGCCTTCTGCAACTTTAACTAAGTATTCAGTATCCTTACCGAACGCCTTGTCATCGCCGGCTTCACAGTAATCGTTGTAGTCAGTGATGGTCTTAGTCAATTGGTCAACTGGCACGTTCATCTTTTCGGCTAATGCTTCGATGGTATCAGCTTTGAAAATGAATGGCTTGTCAGCTGCAACCGCACCATCGATTTCAGCTTGTAACTTGTCCATCTTTTCGCCACGCTTAACGTATACACCTAAGCCCATGAAGTTCCCGTCCTTGGCCATCTTGTCGATCACGCCTTGGTCTAAGATACTGTAAACTTGGTTTTGGGTGTACAGTGCGTTACCTGCGTATGAGAAGTTATAAACAACGGATTCATCCACGAACCGTTCGCCGTGCTCGTTGACCCACAGCAGTGGTTGTTGGCCAGCGGCCGTATTCATTTGCGAAGCCATGAACTTAAATGAGGGTTCGTCTGGATCCTTTAAGTAACCACCAAACAGCATGGCCATCCCGGTCCCGTATTGCTTTGCACCAGCCTTCCAGCCTAATTGCAAGCCATCACCGGTTCCCTTACCAGAACTAACTGGGATCAACCGTGATGTGTCGTACTGGGTCAACTTAGCCATCATGTCGGGGTTGTTCAAATACCCACCGGCGGCTAACACAACTGCGCCCGTAGCAACGTCTTGCGTCTCTTGACTGGCTTCATCGCGAATCGTCACACCGTTAATGGCACCATCGGCATCCTGGTGAAGCGCAATGGCGGTCGTCAACGTCCGGACTTCAACGCCTAACTTTTCTGCTTGAGGTAAGAGCGCATCGTGTAACACTGATTGGCCCATGCCTTCGTAGATGTGCCAAGTGGCTTCGCCGGCACCCATGGCTTGAACGCTTCGTATTTAACGCCTTGGTCCTTCAACCATTGCACGGTGTTGGCACTGTCATCCACGTAGTTGCGCCAGATGCGAGAATCGGCCTTGTACTTCGAGTATTCGACTTCTTCCTTCAACACATCGGTCCCAGAAACCTTGATGCCCTGTTCCTTTTGCAAATACGAATCAACTGCAAACAGGCCTTCGGTGTAGTTACTGCTACCGCCCGTGTGACGGCCCTTTTCTAACAACAGCACTGAGGCACCGTGTTGGGCAGCTTCTAACGCAGCACTGGTTCCGGCGGCACCGGTGCCGACAACGACAACATCGTAGCGTTCCTGTTTAGTAAATGACATGGATGAGTCCTCCTGATTGGTAAGTGTATTAGTGAGCATTTGACGCTAAAAAAACACATCCGTATAATGAATGGTAACCGTCACTCACTTGATTTCTCCTCAATCATACCGAGTCGGGTGACGGACTTAAACCGCCGAATTGTTCCTCAGGCGAACTTTTAGTTCTACTAAAGTGGGTGACTCCTTATCGATATTAACCGGCTCCAAACGTTTCTTAAAGTTGCACAATATGGTAGTTTCAAACAAGTTGCTGAACGTGAATTCATTTCACAACGCGCCATTTCCAAACAAATTACCCAGCTAGAGGTCGAACTTGGAGTGACGCTGTTTTGGCGAGGAAAAAACAAAATCACCCTCACCCCACAGGGCCACCTCTTCCTGTCTTCCGCGCAAGACATTGTGAATCATTACGTGAGTGCGCTTACAGATTTACAACAATTTAACGATACCCAGCACACATTACGGGTGGGCTATTTTTCCGCTTTCGAGCAACCACTCCTGCAGCAACCGCTATTTACGCTATTGAAAGAAGTTCCCGATTTGTCGCTGACTGTCACTGAAGGCAGTAACGAACACCTGACTCAGAGTGTCCGCAACGGGAACCTCGACTTAGCGTTGTCCATCAGCTACGGAAAGTCCGCGGTTGAAACGACCTCCGAGTTGGTCTCACAGTCACTGTTCGAAAGCACCATGGTGATGGGTGTGAGCACGCTGAACCCGCTCAGTCAAAAGGCCGAGTTGCTGCCTGAAGACCTGACCGAACGCCCAATCCTCTACTACAGTCCTGAAAGTTCCACTTTTTTGCTGGAGAGTTTTCTCGCCAGTATGAGCTTTCTGCACGACTACGACCAGATTCAACGGGTCAGCAGTGCGGAACAGATGCACCTATTAGTCGCGTTGAACCAAGCGTTCGCGTTTTATCCTAGTGGGTTAATGGCTGACAACCACCAGAGTGCTGATGGGCAGGTGCGGTATTTGCCAATGGCGGGTGACGTGTCGCAGGCTTATCAGATTGTCGCGTTACATAACCCGGGAAATGCGAACCCGATGTTGAAGCGGTTGTTAGCGATTATGAGCAGCAAAAAAGACGCGTAAATCACTTTCGTCACCGTTACCAATCGGCGCTATAATAAAGTTGCCGTTGTTACGGCGATTACAACCATTGGGGGAAATCACATGATTAAAGCAAAGCACCTACTGTCCGGTTCGTTAGTCCTAGTCGCACTCGTTGGTGGCCTAGCCATCGTTGAGACTCAGCAACCTACCACCGCCAGTGCCGTTACTAAGGGCACGCCCAAAGCACTCCGTGGCAAGTTTCAGTACAATCTGCCAAAGCATTCCGCCCTCGGGTTCGGCGAAACCATTACTATTAATGCCAAATACCTAATTGACCAAGCTTCCGGGATGCCTCAGGTTAAGGTTAAAAACACCTACTACGTCAAGCGTGGCAAGTATTACCACCTCAAGGCACCGGTATCAAGTCCGGCATGTACTTGGGTGGTACTGAGAACTACATGATCTATCGTAAGGGAAAGCACCTGAAGCTAACTTCCTACAGTTATTACCAAAAGCACGGCTTTAAGCACACCGATACTGCTCATCTAATTAAATAAGCGGTCTCAGTATCTGGCCTAAATAGGGTTCAACCCACCAGTTCCAGTCAGGTAAAATAAAAATGACGTTGCCTTCCCATAAACGAAGGACAACGTCACTTTTATTTATATTCCGGAACCTAAACGCGGTTTGGCCGACGCTTCTTTTTAACCGTTGGTACCCGGTGCACCGCCCACGCCTGTATGAATGCGGTGGCTAGGATGAATAAGCCACCCAGCATCTCCGGCAAACCAAACGCCGTATGTAGAATAAGGATCGACAACACGGTTGCGGTGAGGGGTTCAAATGAGCTTAACATCCCAGTCGTTGCCGGCAAGATGTACTTGAGACTCTGCAGATAAAGCATGTACGCCAGCATCGTCCCAATCGTCGCCACAAACAGCACTGCACCCCAGCCTAACGCAGATAAATGCGGCATTGGGCCGATTACCACGTGGGGCATAAACGCTAAACTGCCAACTAACATTGCCCAGCCGGTCACCAATTTGGCATCGAACTGCTTTAGTAACCGAATCGGCGTTAACGTGTACAATGCCTGACCAACTGCAGCCATTACGCCCCAGAAAACCGCAATTGGCGCTAACGCTAGGCTGTCAAATTGGCCCTTGGTCACCAACAGGTAGGTGCCGAACAGCGCAATTGCCATCGACACCACATCGATTCGCCGCGGTAACCGCCAGTGCGCAATGGCGATGTAGGCGATGATGAAGAGTGGTCCGAGGAACTGCAGAATGGTGGCAGTTGGCGCATTACCGTATTTGATCGCCATAAAATACGAAAACTGGGACGGAATCATACCGCAAAACGCAAACACCACGATCATTACGGCGTCTTGCCAGTGCCGCCAGACACCGAAAACTGTCTTGGGTGATGTCACCAGGCCCCAAATAATCAATAAGATGCCCGCGATGAAGAGTCGAACGCCAACCAACCACATCGGTGTAACCGTCGTTTTGGTGAATAGATACTGCGCCGCAACCCCTGACATGCCCCAACAAGTACAACCAGAAATCGCTAACCACAGGCCCTTTGTTTTATCCGTCATCCGTGCCACCTCACTTTCTAAATTAAAATGTCATGAGTATCAGTTTAGAAAGTTTTCGCGTCAAAGTAAACCCCCTTCTAATATTTCTATCACGAGTTCACCATTTCACGCTATTTTGAGTTGCGCAACCACGTTAAAACACTGGTAACTCAACGATTATAAGCGCAACTGCAGGTGGCAAAAAACGCATCAGCAAATCGCGTGCATTTTCCCCACCCGTCCGTGATAATGAAGATACCAACAACTTATAGGAGGACGACACGATGCTACTAGGACAACGCATCAAAACGGAACGGGAAAAGTTGGCTTGGACGCAAGACGCCCTAGCCGACAAACTCAACATTAGTCGCCAAGCAATCTCCAAGTGGGAACTGGGCACCGCCTACCCCGACGTTGAACGGCTCGTTCAGATGAGCGACCTGTTCCAAGTGAGTTTGGATAGTTTGGTGAAGGGCGTTGATGCACCAGCATCGCCAGCAGCTACCGCACCAACTACCTCCACCATGCCAGAACACCACATGAACTTCTGGGAATTTGCGGCCAAATACTGGTGGTTGATTTTCGCGATTGGTGGTTGGCTGACATGGTTTGTGCCAGAGATCGTGCGGGCATTTAAATAAATCGATTTTAAAATTTAAAAAGACTAGTCGCTAAATATCTCAAAAGAGGTATTCAGGACTAGCCTTTTTATTTTCCAATTTTCACGCTAACAATGCGTTACTTCGACGCCCGCGTATAATCCGCAAAGCCCGCCATATGATAGGCAACCCCCGTTAGCTTGTCGTTAACCAAGTGTGATTCCTTCACGTAGTACAGTGGAATAATCCCCGCCTGTGACTGCAACCGTGCTTCCGCATGACGCAGGTTTGACCAGTAAGCGGCCGTCGTCGTTGCTGACTTAGCCTTATCCACGTAACTGTCGTAAACCTTATCACTATAGTGACCTGGATTCATGCATTGCCACTCGTTAAGATGCCCAAGTAGTTGATTGGGTCCGCAAAGTCCGCCAACCAGTACCACTGACTCATCGCAAACTTCCCAGTCGTTTTCCGATCCTGGAAACCCTTATCTGGCAAGTTGTTGATGTCGACCTTGGCACCCTTGAGATTTTCTTGGACTTGACTCTGAACAAATTGGGCCACGTTTCGGGTCACGTCTTGGTCGTCACCAATAATTGACAATTTGACCGTGCCGCTGATGCCAGCTTCCTTAAGCCCTTGTGCCCAGAGTTGCTTAGCCCGCGTCACATTCCGTGCCGTGCTGGTACTGGTTTCGGCACTGAAGTCCTTACCAGTCGTTGGGTCAGTTGCCGTTCCCGGACTGACAAAACTGCTGGCAGCGGTAGAGCCATCTGCCAAGACTTGGTTCACTAACTGACGCTTGTTGATGACCAACGAGAGTGCTTCACGCAACTTTTGGTTCGCCAATGGTTGGCCGTTACGTTGGTTCAACTGTAAGTAGTAGGTCCAAGCCTTTGGTACTCGCTTCAAGTTTTTGTTGCCTTGAAGGTTCTTCGCCGTCACCCCAGAAATCGTGACGTCGTCCAGTTTACCCGAAGTAAACAGGTTATGCGCAGTATTGGCGTCCTTAACCGTTTGATAGTTGATCTGATCCAGCTTAATTGCCTTTTTGTCCCAGTAGTAGTTGTTTTTAACCAACTTGTAACTGGAGTTAGTCCCAGTCCAGCCACTGATTTTAAAGGCGCCGTTAGACACGGTGTTGGCTGCGTTGGTCCCGTATTTTTTAACCCCAACCTTTTGCACGAAAGTCTTATCCTGCGGCATGAAGACTGGCATGGCGACCAGCTTGTTGAAGTAGGCCATCGGGTGATCCAGCGTGATCGTCAGCGTCCGCTTGGCCGTTGCCTTAATGCCCAGCGTCTTGTAAGACTTCTTACCAGCAATAATGGCATCGGCGTTCTTGATACCACTAAAGACATAGGTATACACCGGATTATTGGCCGGATTGAGCGACCGTTTCCAAGAATATTCAAAGTCGGCAGCCGTTACTGGGTCACCGTTGCTCCACTTAGCCGTTTTACGAATGTGGAAAGTGTACTTCGTCCCGTTATTCGTTGGCTTTTCCACTTGCGTTGCCATAGCAGCCACCGGTTGATCCTTGTCATTTAATCGATACAAGCCTTCTGAGATGTTCGTTAACGTGTTGAACTCCGGCATCGTTGCCTGATTCGTGTTATCCAAGCTGGTCAGGTCGGACGTCTGCATCAGTGAAATGCTTTGCTTACTTGACTGCGTACTGCTCTTCCCACAGCCAGCTAAAACCAGTCCGGCGATTAAGACCGTCGTGCCAGCGATGAGGCCCCTAAATTGTTTCAAAATGATTCCCCCACTTTCGTTTAACCATTGCGTTGTCTTCATCTTACCTAACTCATCGAGATTTGGCCAATCATCTCTATCGCGTGATTGAAATTTTTTATCACGCTACCCGTTTAAAGTCGAAATCATCCGTGGAACAACACTCATGACATGACCACGGGGCGTGACTGCTTTCAATCGATGATTAGCTTTCAAGGTAAAGCGACCGGGTTTAAGGACTATCGGATTCAACCAGATTGAAACGGAACCTCACACGCCAATGTAACTAATTATTCATATAAAAATGATTGACCATTTAATTAAAATTAAATTAATCTGCGGTTAAATATCTAATAAATGCTAATTTAACAGGGATTATAACAAATTATCTTCAATGTTTCTATTAATATTTCTAATTATTTTTTAATTTAGTTATTGAATATTTTACCGTTTAGTGATTAAATAAGCTTAATTAAAAGGAGTGAGTCTATGGATAAACATTCGGATACAAATGTTGATGGCACGAAACGGACTTTATCTAACCGACACGTTCAAATGATTGCGCTTGGTGGCACGATTGGCACCGGTCTCTTCTTAGGGGCAAGTACGTCAATTACTAAAACTGGGCCGTCGATCATTTTGGTCTATTTGATTATTGGCTTCTTTTTCTTCTTAATGATGCGCGGTATTGGCGAAATGCTCTACCAGGACCCGTCACAACATACGTTTATTGCGTTTATTAGTCGTTACTTGGGGCAACGCACCGGCTATTTTGCGGGTTGGACCTACTGGATTGGGTTAATCTTTGTCGGCATGGCTGAGTTAACGGCCGTTGCCACTTACGTTCAGTTTTGGTTCCCCCATGCAGCTAGTTGGGTGATTCAAGTCATCTTCCTAGCTGTGTTAACCAGCGTTAATTTGATTGCCGTCCGACTCTTCGGTGAAGCCGAATTCTGGTTTGCGATGATTAAAATCGTAGCTATTTTGGCAATGATTGCCACCGGCGTCTTCATGGTATTTTCTCAATTCAAAACGCCGACTGGTCAGGTCAGCTTGAGCAATCTGACGACCGGCTTCACGCTCTTTCCAAATGGTATTCACAGCTTTATCGGCGCATTTCCAATGGTGTTCTTCGCGTTTCTCGGCATGGAATTCATCGGCATCACCACGGCGGAAACGAAGAATCCGCGACACGTCTTACCCAAAGCAATCAACGAGATCATCTACCGAATCCTACTATTCTACATTGGTGCGTTACTCGTCATTATGATGATTTATCCTTGGCACAGTCTCTCAACGAACCAAAGTCCGTTCGTCCAAGTTTTCGCGTTAGTTGGGCTAAAAGCAGCGGCCGCGGTCATCAACTTCGTAGTCTTAACCTCTGCCGCCTCATCGCTGAATAGCATGATCTACTCATCCGGACGTCACTTCTATCAGCTGGCCACCGAATCACACAGCCCACTAATGCGCCATTTCAAAACGATTTCAACGCACGGTGTTCCGGCTAACGGCATCTTAATTTCAGCAGTGTTGATCCTGTTTGCCCCAGTGATCAGTGCCTTGCCAGCGGTGTCAAATGCCTTCAGCTTGATCACGGCCGCTTCCAGCGACCTCTACCTCATTGTTTACGCCCTCACCGTTGTTGCCCACTATCGCTACCGCCAATCAACGGACTTTATGCCAGACGGCTTCCTGATGCCCGCCTACAAGGTCCTTGATCCGCTATTGATCGTCTTCTTCGGCGTCATCTATCTTAGCCTCTTCTTCGATACCAGCAACCTCGTTCCTGCCGTTTTAGGTATCGTCTGGTGTGCCGGCTTCGGGTTCTTCGCATCACGGGAGAAATCAACGGTGCCGACAATGTCGACGGAGCGGTAATTCGAAACTCGTTCATGGTTAAATAACTAATATTTGAAAAACTAATGAGAATTGTCGCTTCCTGATTTAGAAAGCCACAATTCTTTTTTGCATCATTTTAGCATCAACGCCGCCTTAGACTCCTGAGTTTTAGTGTCCAAATGATATGCCATTCAAAAATATGCTCAGCGTTAGACTAATTCAAAGCTTCTTAATTTCCGCTCGCCTTAGCCATCATTTAGCCCGCCATTACTCTTCCAAACGCTATCATGACAATCATTACCAAACTTGGTTTTCACGCTGTAAGCGCGTATTTTGGTCTTCATTTAAGTCATCCGCTAAGCTCAAACTCGCTTTGAACAGTCGTTCACTATTACTAATCACACCAATTCACCCAACCGTGAACGCAACATCTAACGACCGTGATAGCCGTTTTTAACAACACCCTCCTGACAACAAAAAAGACCGCCTCATTAAAGCTTGAGGCGGTCTCTTTTGTAAGTGCAGATCACTTAACTATCTATTTTTTCGATGTATTTGCATGCTCTTGAGTAACCAGAAATCCACTGTAATATCCATCACCTAATACGGCTTCCGCCACGTAAACGGTGGCTCAATCGTGCCATAAATCGCATGGTCGGCACCTGATTGCCAAGCCCAGTTTTGGTTACCATAATCAAAGTGCCACCATTCATCCGTATAGTTCGTGAACCCAACGCTGACCATCACGTTGTAGAGCAACCGCCGATGATCACGATAAGCAATTTCGGCCGAATCAAGTTCAGTCCGGGTCTGTTTTTCTTCAAAATACGATGTGCGGGCAACTTCGGTATGGTCATCAAACGGGGTTCCAAAATCAAGCGGCACCCCCAAATCGTCAACAATTAGCAAATCAACTGCGCCACCAGTATTATGGGGTGCCGGTCGGTGAACGATGTCGCTTGTCGGCGGTGCTACGTTGGTCAAAGTTCGTTTCAGCACTTGGGATTCAGTTAAATCGGGACTTTGCTCGGTGAGCGTTTGTTTCAATAGTTCAAATAATTGCGTCTGGCTTCATTAGATCGCCAAGCATCCAGTAGAACCAATTTATACCCCACTGGCAACTGATTAGCTGCTAAGACTAAACGACGGTAAACATTCCGACGACTGTAGGTTGTGGCCGTTGTGCCGCCGATGCCTTGATTAAAATATTCAGGACTAGCAACAATCCGTTCGGGACAAAATCCTGCATTAACTAACGGTTCATGACATTCGATAATTTTAGGTTGGTGCGCACGTTGCCAGTCCCAAGAATCAGTTACGATTGGAATCGGCTTTTCAAATTGAATTAATTTAATGGTCATTTTGAAACTCCCTTCGACTTAGGCCCTAGCGGTTAGCTACTCGCTACATATTTTAAATAGCGCCTAGCGTTCAGCCACCCGCTTCGCCCGATTCAAACTCGCCAGCGCCGCCACCAAAGCCCGTAAGTTCTCATCGCTTGACGCATAACTGATTCGAATGGCTGTCGGGTCACCAAATGGCGTACCGGGCATGACGCCAACGTGGTAGTCACGCGCCAATTGGCGGGCGAACGCAAAACTATCCTGATGATAAGCCGTCGGAATTTTAGCAAAAATGTAAAATGCGCCCATCGGTGCAACAAACGTCATGTTCAACTCAGTCAGGGCCTTTTTCAAATAATCTCGCCGTTTTTGATAAACTTTGCGCATCACCGCCGCATCGTTTTGCCCATTTGTCAGGGCTTCAACAGCCGCGTATTGAACGATCGAAGTTGGTGTTGTCACCATAAACTGGTGCACTTTCGCAATTTGACCGATCACGTTACTAGGGCCAAAAACAAAGCCGATCCGCCAACCGGTCATAGCGTGGGATTTCGACAAACCGTTGATGATAATGGTTGGGTCTGGTAACCAACGTGAAAGTGAGTAGTGTGCAACCCCATACGTGAGTTCGCCATATATCTCATCGCTAATGATCCAAAGTTGATTTTCACGTAGCGTTGGCACTAAATCAGCTAATTGTTGTTCGGTGTAAACAACCCCCGTTGGGTTAGACGGATCAGTGATCACAACGCCTTTAATCGTCACTTCCAGATGTGACTTAATGGCAGCGGTGACTTGTTGCGGCGTTAGCACACAGCCAGTTTCGGTGGTATCGACAAGAATCGGCGTCACGTGATTTAAGATGGCCAGGGCTTGATAAACCGGATAAGCCGGCGTAGGAATCAGCACGGCATCTCCCGCGTGAAATAGTGCTTTGAACGTTGCGGATAGTCCCTCCGTTGCGCCAACCGTACAGATAATTTGGTCAGCCGAGTAACGATAGCCAAATTTGTCTCGGTAATAGGTTGACGCAGCTTCACGCAACGTTTGAATGCCCCAGTAATAGGGGTAGTGCGATTGATTGGCTTTAATTGACCGAATTGCCGCAATTTGAATGTGTTCTGGTACGTTAAAATCCGGTTCGCCAAGGGTCAGCTTTACGATTTGGGGATCTGCGCTGATTTCATGATCAAACTGACGAAGGGCTGACGGGGTGACTGCTAAAACGTCTGGATTCAGTTGGTTTTCTTCCATATTTAATGACCTCCAAGTCGAATGTTGTCAATCAAGGGTTACCGACCAGAAACGTGTGCCGAATCAGTTGGTTTTCTACTACCCGTGAGACTTGCCGGTGATAACAAGCTATCAACCAATTCCGGTGCCATAAGCTGTTCGTGCAGCAATAAACTACGAACCGAGCAATTTTCACGCACCGCTCGTTTAACGATGGCCGTGGTTTTAGCGTAACCCAAGTATGGTGACAGCAGCGTTGCGGTTATGGCAGAACGATCGACTTCAGTTGCACAGCGTTCTCGATCAACCTCAATCCCCGATACACACCGCGTTGCCAACGTACTGATTGCGCGTTCCAGATACGTTTCGCTTGCTAAAATATCCCGAAACATAATGGGTTCAAATGCATTCAACTCCAGCTGCCCAGCCTCAGCAGCCAACGTCACCGTTGTATCGTTACCGATCACCTCAAAGGCCACCTGGTTCACAACCTCTGGAATCACCGGGTTAACCTTGGCCGGCATGATTGACGAACCAGCCTGTTGCGCGGGTAAATGCAGTTCACCCAACCCAGCTTGCGGACCACTCGCTAACAGTCGAAGATCATTGCTAAACTTAGAAAGATCCACTGCCAGTGCTTTTAACGTCCCAGAGAAGACGACCTCGGCATCGCAGTTTTGAGTTGCATCAACGAGATCCGTTGCCTGCGTAAGACTGAGTCGTGAAATGGCATTAACCGCCGGAACGATTGTATCTTGGTATTGTGCGGTAGCGTTAACGCCCGTCCCAATCGCTGTTGCACCAAGGTTGACAACCTCTAGGCCAGCTTTAGCAGCTTTCAATCGCTCCAAATCTCGAGTAAACATCGTGTGATAAGCACGAAAAGTACGACCATACGTAGTGGGAACGGCATCCTGTAGTTGCGTTCGTCCCACTTTAATGACGTCATCAAATGTAGTAGCCCGATCTTGCAAGGCCGTTCGCAGCAGTTCAACACTCTTGATCAACGCCGGCAGCTTTTTTAACATTGCCATTTTGCCAGCGGTTGGAAACGTGTCGTTCGTTGATTGTGATTGGTTAACGTCATCATTTGGGTGCACTTTAACACCCGGGTTCAACCGTTCAGCCAAGTGGGCGACCACTTCATTGACGTTCATATTCGCTGAAGTCCCTGCGCTGCCTTGAATCGCCGGCGCAATGAATGCGTCAGCGTGTTGGCCAAGTAATAACTGATTGCAAGCCGCGATGATGGCGTTGGCTTTTGCCAGTGATAACGTCCCGGCTTCGCGATTAACTTGAGCGGCGGCCTTTTTGATTTGAACCAAACTTTCGATCAATAGCGGATTTAGTTTCTCGGTTGAAATCGGAAAGTTTTGAGCCGCCCGAACACTGTTGATACCATACAAGGCCTGATCATCTATTGCTAATCGACCAATACAATCCTGTTCAATGCGCATACAATCGCCCCTATTCGTTAATTAGACGTTAGATAATATAACATCTTGTTAGAAATAATAGACCATTAAGTAAATTAATCAAGGTTATTTTAGGTAAAACAGGGTCGATGTCAGCTGCTGATTACCTATACCAATTTGTCAATCCATTGTTTTTTCAGCATTTATGCCAATTTTGAAAATAAAAAAGCTCATGCTTGCATGTTATGTTTTATAACATGCAAGCATGAGCTTTTACTCAATTGCTCTAGACGCCTATTAATTATTCCACTTCAACCTCAAACAACCGGGTCCCCTGATCGATCAGCTCCTGTAACAACTGAAACAGGACGATGACCCAGCCAAAGGCCAACGCAAAGCCGATGATTTCAAAGGCCGTAAGCGACAAATACCCCACGAACTGAAACAACACATCCGCCACCACCAAAATAGCGCCAACGGTGTAAGACATCCGCAAAAATTCCTTACTGATGCCGGGCAACAACCAGCGAATGCCAACAATCAGTCCAATAATGAAGTAAACCAAGAATCCCGCCACCTGATCATGCAGGAAGTGAAAACGCTGGTTATTCGGAAAGAACCCCACCGCGCCAAGATCAACGGCCATCAGCGTAATCACGATCCGCAACGTCAACAACCGCAGCGAACGAGGATAAATCGCCGCCAATGAGACGAAAATGTAGTCGGTCAGCGCCACCATCAACAACGCCGAAAACATCAAGGTCATATTAAACTGCCAGCTATTTTGCGCCAAATGCGTCCCGAGAAAACTTAGGTTATACTGCCACCAGCGCCGCGAGCTATTGGTCGCCATCGAGATAACGACCCCGCCAACGATCACCGCGGTAAACAGCCGAATCAGCGTTCGCGAAGACAGCGAAAACGCCGCAAAGATCATGACGTAGTTGATCATCGTTTCGAACACAAAGAAGATAATCGTCGCCGTTAACCGGTCAAAAGTCGCGCCGTTAAAAATGGCGTTAAATAGCCAAAAAACACCCATCAGGCAATCCCTAAAATAAGCGCAAAGGATAAAATCACGACCGGAAAATTTCGCCAATAAACGTTTTTTGAGAAGGCGTTTGGTCTGATTACGCCGCTCACGAATAAAGAAGATGCCGAATAAAATCGTTCCCATAATGACACCCATCAAAATCACCGTTGTAGCTAAGGACGTCTCACCAGACAGCGGGATCTGGTTCTGATTTTTCACCGCAAAAAAGATGTTGAACAGGATACTGCAGAACAGTCCCGGCGCAAGGTACCACCAAAGTGAGATTCGCTGAAACAGCGACCGTTCACTATCCGCACTCTGCAGTAACACGTTGTGATTCCGGAGTTCTAATTTAACCGTGTCGCCCGCTGACACCTTCAGTTGATCGACAACCCGCGCAGGCAAGGTCATCTTCACCGTCACTTCGCCATCGGTTGGCACGGCTTCCCGTCGTACCGTGACCGCAGGCTGCGCTCCGCGGGGTGTTGCTTGTTTGTCTTGTTTAACCATGATTTTCCCCTAACTTATCTATCTCAGTCTCTATTTTCGGGGAATTACTGGCGAACGTCAAGGTGAATGATTGGAAATCGTGAATCGTTATTTTCACCGTCATATCAAGGCTTTCAGCCGATTAACGTGACTGAGTATCTCAATTCATTTCTAAAAAGATGGCTTTTCTTCTCCCAACTTGACACCCGTCAATTCGTTTCTACCAGAAACCGCTTAAACTATAGTCAATCAATCAATAAAGGAGCGGTTCAACATGAAAATCCAACGTTTTATCCAACAACACCAAACCCACATCACGCTCGCTAGTGCCATTTTAATTGCCCTCGGATTTTTCGCAAAGTTTGTCCTTCACTCAACCATCGTTTACGACTGGTCGTTTATCCTCGCTTCAATTATCGCCGCAGTGCCAATTATGATCCACGCTTACCAAGCACTTCGGGTGAAAGTCATCAGCATCGAATTACTGGTCAGCATCGCTGTTATCGGCGCCTTCATCATCGGTGAGTACAATGAATCCGCCATCGTCACCTTCCTGTTTCTCTTTGGGAGTTACCTGGAACAACGGACCCTCAGCAAGACCCGTGAATCCATCAAATCCTTAACGGAAATGGCCCCAGCCACCGCCATCCTCGTCAACGAAGACGGCAGCCAAGAAGAAGTTGACATCGACGACGTTGACGAAGGCGACCACGTGCTCGTTAAGACCGGCGCCTCAGTGCCAGTTGATGGCAAAATCGTCAGCGGCTCCGGGTATTTGGACGAAGCCGTCATCACTGGTGAATCTAAGCCAGTTGCTAAACATCAAGGTGACGATGTGTTCTCCGGCTCCATCCTTGGAAACGGGACCGTCACTGTCGAAGCCACCAAAGTTGGTGAAGACACCACCTTTGGTAAGATCATCGAACTCGTGGAAGACGCCCAAGACGCCAAGTCACCAGCAGAATCCTTCATCGACAAATTCGCTCAGTACTACACCCCAGCCGTCTTAGTTATCGCAGCGCTGGTTTACATCTTTACCCGGAACTTCTCAACGGCCATCACTGTTCTGGTTCTTGGTTGCCCCGGCGCCTTGGTTATCGGCGCCCCAGTTTCTAACGTTGCCGGCATCGGTAACGGCGCCAAGCGCGGCATCCTGTTGAAGGGTGGCGCGGTCATGAACGACTTCGCTAAAGTCGATACCTTCGTCTTTGATAAGACCGGGACGTTGACCTTAGGGAACACCGCCGTTTCCGCCGTTAAGACTTACACTGACAACGCTGACACCGCCCTCGCCTTAGTTGCCCGGGCAGAACGCCTCTCCGATCACCCACTTGGCAAAGCCGTGATCGACTACGTCAACGGTAAGGACCTCAGTTTTGAACAACTCAACGTCACTGATAACGATACGGTCAAGGGTCAAGGCCTCGTGGCCGACATCGACCAACACCACGTCCTCGTTGGGAACCTGAAACTCATGCAAGCCAACAACGTGCAATTGACCGCTGCCCAATCAAGCGACCTCGCCAGCGTTCAAGCGACTGGCAGCTCCGTCATCATGGTGGCCGTTGACAACGTCCTCGCCTTAACCTTAGGCATCTCAGACGTCATCCGTCCCGAAGTTAAAGCCCAACTCCAAGCCCTCCGCGACCACGGTGCTAAGCACTTGGTTATGTTAACCGGTGACAACCACATCACCGCCCAGTACGTTGCCGAACAAGTTGGCATCGACGAAGTTCACGCCGAACTCCTACCAGAACAAAAGGTCGAGTACATCAAACAGTTCAAGGCTGACGGTCGTACGGTTGCCTTTGTCGGCGATGGTATCAACGATAGCCCCGCCATTGCGACGGCTCAAATTGGGATCGCTATGGGGAGTGGGACCGACGTTGCCATCGAAACTTCCGACGTTGTCTGATGCAATCTAGTTTTGAAGCGTTGGTTCACGCCTACGCCCTTTCTAAGAAGACCGTTCGCAACACCAAGGAAAACATCGTTATCGCCATTGGCGTCGTCCTCTTCTTGTTGCTCGGCTTGATCCTCGGCTTCATCTACATGGCCAGCGGGATGTTCGTCCACGAAGCCAGCATCCTGGTCGTCATCTTCAACGCAATGCGTCTGATTCGCTACGGCAACTTGAAGGTCACCCCACAGCTGCAAGGTAAGTCATCTCACGCTTTAAGTTAAAAAAGTTTCACCAACTTGATATGCGTCAAGTTCAAATTCAGCCAAGCTCGCTACAATAGAACCATACGTAACTCAAACAACAGGAGGAATTCAATTATGACAAAACGTGCAATCTTAACCTTAGACGGTCTCACCTGCATCATGTATGACTAAAATCGAAAGTGCCGTTTCACATACGGCCGGGGTTGAAAAGGTCCAAGTCCTCTTTAACGCCAGCAAGGTCAAGGCCGACTTCGATGACAGTCAAGTCTCAGCCGACGAACTCGCTCAAGTCGTTGACAAGTTAGGTTACGAAGTTAAGAAGATCAAGGTCAAGGACCAAGTCACCGCCTAACTCCGTTACTGAAGTGCCGCGCCCGATTTCTCAAAAACTCAAGCAAGCAGCCCTCACCAAGCATTTTCCCCAAACATCAAACTCACTTTCTAGGAGGATCACATCCATGACATCAGAAGCGATTGAAGCCAAATACCAAGCAGAAGTTAAACAAGCCGACATCGACCACCACACCCCAACCGCCGGGGCCATGACCGGTCACATCGTTGCCAACTTACGAATCCACGACGTTAAGTTACACCAAGCCAAGTGGTTCTTAAAGGGCTTCGAAGGTGCCGCCGTTAAGCCACTCTACGACCAATTCATCGACCAAGCCCGTCACGACTACGACATGGTCGCTGACGCCCTCTTGGACGAAAACGAACTACCACCTTCGACCACTGAAGAATACAACAACTACAAGATGCTGAGTGAAGACGGTCGCAACAAGTACCTCAGCGCCAGCGAAATCGTCGACATCACCGCTCACGATTTCAACACCCAAAACCTGTTTATTACCCGGGCAATTAAGTTAGCTGAAAAGGAAGACCGACCAGCCTTGGCCGCCACCCTCACCAAGCTTCTGGGTACCAACAACTACGCGATTCAACAACTCCAAGCTGTGCTTGGCAAGAGCGCTTGGGAAGGGCTCGTTGAAGTTGATGATGACGACGATGATGAAGATTAATTAGACTTAAAGCGGTGCCGTTGCATTCTTGCAGAAGAATGGCGGTACCGCTTTTTTGTTGTTCAATATGTCAACTAACCCGTTCTTTTTTCAACTACGAACTCAGGTTACACTTAGGATAAATTCACGAGGAGGTCACCATGTTAAGTATCCAAAACCTCACCCTCTCAACCCGCCAACCCATTCTCCAAAATCTCAGTCATCAATTTCAGTTAGGGCAGCTCTACTTGATCACCGCAGTTAATGGTTCTGGCAAAACCACCTTTTTAGGGCACTCGTCAACCTAACCCCAATCGACCAAGGCACCGTCACGTTTGATGAGCAACCATTCACGCAACAAAAACAGCGGGTCTTTTATTACGAATCATCAAACTGGTTTGACCCAAATATGGCGGGAATGGATTATCTCAAACTCGTTAAACAACTCTGGCAGTCGCAAGTTAACATCGCCGAGGAAATCCGCTATTGGCAAATGACCGATTACATCAAACTACCGATAAAGAAATATTCGCTTGGCATGAAACAAAAACTACTCATCGCAATGTACATCATCAGCGATGCCAGCTACTTATTCATGGACGAAATCAGTAACGGCCTCGACGATAACAGTCGTCAAAAACTATTGGATCGTCTCCAAACGTTATCGGTAGCTAAATGTATCCTCCTAACTTCCCATTACCGCAACGAAATCGCACCAATTGCCGACCAAATTCTCGAACTCAAAAATCAAACAATGGCGGTTCTACCAGCATGAGCTATTCTAAATTTCTCGTTAAATCAACCTATAAAGATCCCGTCACCGGCCTGATAACGCTAATCGTCTTACTCATCAGTTTAAGTTGTTTTGGTTTTAATTTTCAAAATCGACAACGTGATACACTCCGGTCTAACGTTCAACATCAACTCACCTTTCAAACTAAACAACTAAAGTCGATGCAACAATCCTCGACCTCAACCAATAAATCAGCCATTCAGGCCCAGCAAACCGATATCAAAACCAATCAGCGGATTATCACGCTTTTAAATCAACACAAGTGGGCCGCCGCATATCATCTCCGAATCAGCCAAAACCAAACACTCATTCAAAATGATCGACAGGCTAGCGGTAATCATGACAGCACACTTAGAGCCGGTCTAATTCAAGAAAACAACTGGTATACCGCTTTAGCTAAGCTCAACACACCCGAAGTATCAGCCGCCTACCCAACCACTGGAATCGGCTTTACCCTTTGGCTGGCAACTTGGATAGCGCCAATTCTCATCACATCAATGATCATCTTAATTTGTGCTCAATTGGCAACTAAGGCCTACAACGCAGGTGTTGATCAGTCATCCCTGCTGCCAATTTCCCGGGCAATGTTAACTAGCCAAACCTTCTTCAGTAGCTGGTTAGTCGCCCTGATTAGTGCCGGCGTTGTATTCGGTCTCTCGTTGATAACCGCAACTATCATTTCTGGTGTTGGCTCAGTCGCCTATCCCTGGGAAATGCATCACCATGGCATCACCTATCACCAACAAGGTAGCGGCATTGGCCCAATCGTTCTGCTTGAAGTGCTTAGTATTGGCTTTATCGTAGCTATAGTTAACTTAGTGGCTAAAGGTCTTCGCAAACCACTGCCGACCGTTTTTGTCTCGCTATTATTACTACCGGGAATCAACGTACTAACCACGCTACTCGCACCATTAGCGCCGATTGCGGATTGGTTACCAATGACTTATTTCAGCATTGCCGATATCGTGTCGGGAAAAACGGCGGTCACGCTAACTAATACCGCCATTTCGTGGCAGCATGGGTGTTGGGTATTACTTATCGGTACGTTAATCATCCTGACATTGCTTTATGGTGCGACCTTCATTGAAGGCAGTCGACTTTTTCACACTAAACAAAAAGTTAGCTAATTGACTCACTACCGTCTGCGCCGCCTTTCAGCAAATCATCTAATGACACCTGATACAGCTCGCTTAAATTAACCAAATTATCAAGATCCGGATAATTGTAGTCATTTTCCCATTTTGAGAACGATTGCCGAGAAACATTCATCAGTTTAGCAGCTTCAATTTGAGACAGTTGCGCCTGCTTTCGAGCAGTTTTTAACCGAGCACCTAACGTTGATGTCATATTAGAATTCCTCTCCAGTTGGCCGTGACCAACACCCGTCCTTCACGTTTTAATAAGCTCATCGTAGCATATCGATTCGAAGAAAACTAACAGCATATAAGTGATATGGTCAGCTCAAAAGGCTTAAAAAGTTTTAGATTGGTCAGGATCGACCCCACTTCTTAACTCAAAATAAATTAAAAATTTTATTTCTATTCGAGACTGTTATCTATCCAAAACTCAGACCCCGACCATATAAGCACAAATAACCGCAGATTCCAAAATCAGGAATCTACGGTTATTTGTACTTTTTATATTCTGAAACCTAACCGAGTTTTGGCCCGCTCTTTTATTTAATCGTCATCCGCAACTGCCCCAGATGCGTAATCTCACCCGTCAACTCATCGCCGGGCTTCAAGAAAATCTGTGGTTCGTGCCCGACACCAGTCCCGCTTGGCGTCCCAGTGAAGATCAAGTCGCCTGGTCGGAGTTCAACCACGGTCGAGAGGTAGTGCACCAGTTCTGGAATCTTGAAGATCATCTGACTCAACGGGGCTTCCTGCATCACGGCCCCGTTGACCTTGGTGGTAATGACTTCGTCGTCTAGGTTACCCAACTCGTCCACGGTTGTCAGCCACGGACCGATTGGCGCGTAGTTTTCAAAGGATTTGCCCATTGAAAACTGGGGCTTGGCGTTTTGGAATTGAACTTCCCGGTCGGAGAGGTCTTCACCGACCATCACACCAGCCACGTAGTTCATGGCGTCTTCAGTCGCAATGTCACGGCCAGTTTGGCCAACGACCGCCACGATTTCAGTCTCCCAGTCGGTTTGCGGACCGTGAGCCTTAACGTCCACCACCGGCGCTGCAATCGAACTGCTGAATTTAGTAAAAATACTTGGCGCTTTCGGCAACTCAATGTGGATCTCCGCCGAGTGATCCCGGTAGTTCATCCCCACCGCAAAGATCTGCTGGGGCGTTTGAATCGGCGCGTCCAGTTCGGCCATCGTGTAGGGTTGAATCTCACCCAACTGCCAAGTCGCTTTGACCTCCAGCGCTTCCAGAATCGTTGCGGCGTTCTTGATCATTCGACCAGTGGTTTCGCCCTCAATCACAAATGGGCGGTTATGTAACATTGCTAATTTCATCATTTATCACCTCGCAGTTATCTTACGCCAAATTTTTCGAAGAAGAAAGCGCTTAGCAGTGACCCAGCCTCCTGAAAGCCTGTGAAATCAGTTAAAAAATGCCGTATAATAGTCCCTATTGAACTTATCGCAAGGAGGCTATCACATGTTATTTGCAACCCAATTCGAAAACGACGTGCCATCCGTAGCTAATCGCCTAACACGGCCGTCATCGCTCTGTTAGGCCTAACCAGTTTGCCTATACTAAAATAACGGAGTGACTTACAATGTCTCAAAATTTAAAATCAGCGTCTCAATCCGCCCACGATAAACTCAAGGGCAGCCTCTACCTCACCATCGCCGCTAGTATCTGGGGCGGGATGTTTGTGGTGGTGAAAATCGTTGTGCCCAGCGTGCCGCCGATGATTCTGGTGTGGTCGCGGTATTTGATCGCCATTATCGCCTTGGTGCTATTTTGCTTACAACAAAAGGTCGACTGGCACATCGCTAAACGGGATTGGCCATTACTCATCGGCATCGGCCTGATTGGGCAACTCGCTAGTATCGTCTTTCAAGAAACCGGAACCATGCTGGCTAACGCGCAAATTGGCTCGATTGTCACCGCAACGACCCCAGCGTTCATGACGCTATTCGCCGCTTGGTTGCTCAGAGAAAAGCTCAGCTGGCAGCAACTACTTGCCGTTACCAGCGCTACGACTGGCGTGGTACTGGCCGGTGGCGGCTTTCACGTGAAACCGCAACAGCTACTCGGCGTCGGTTCACTGACGATTGCCGCCCTGACCTGGGCCCTGATGTCCGTCTTGCTGAAGAAGGTGCCCGCGCGCTACCCAGCGCTCCAAGTAACCACCGTTGGCACTGCCGTTGCGTTGATTGGTTTAACCCCGATGATTTTCATCGGCTACCCGCACTTCAACTGGGCGGTGCTCACTACCCCCAAAGTTGGTGCCGGCATTCTGTACCTCGGCATCATCTCAACCGCCGTGGCCTTCGTGCTCTGGAATAAGGGCCTGCAGTATTTACGTGCCAGTCAGTCCGGACTCTTCTTCTTTTTCCAGCCCCTCGTTGGCAGTTTGTTGGGCTGGCTCGTACTGGGCGAGGCGCTGCACGTCAGCTTTGTCGTCGGCTGCCTGTTGATTTTCGCAGGCGTCGGCTTGACGCTGCGTGAGCCATAACACATCAATTAGGAGGGATTTTCGTGGATCATCAACGCTTTCACTGGCTGATCATGCGAACGGAAAACCCGTTTCGCGGGACGGACCTTACCACGCACTAATCTAAATGAAGGAAGTGTCCGACTCTCCATGTCAGAACCAGTCTCAATTTCACGCCGCACCGTCCTTTTGATGGCGGTCACTACCGGCGTTATCGTTGCTAACTTAAACTTTATTCAACCCATCGAAGGCTTAATTGCCACTGACTTTCAACTTTCGAAGGCCGCGGTGGGCGTCCTCGCCATGCTGACCCAGTTGGGATACGCCTTTGGGCTGCTACTGATCGTCCCACTAGGTGACATTTTCGACCGGTACCACCTGATTCAGTTCATGATGGGCCTGTCGATCATCTCGTTATTAGTGGCCTTCTTAGCGCCAAATGCCGCCGTGTTCGCGGTAGCCACGACGCTGATTGGCATCACCTCAGTGGCGCCTCAAATCATCATCCCGTACGCCGGCTTCTTAGCGCCGTCCCTGCAACGGGGCAAGGTGCTGGGCACCGTCTTGAGCGGCCTCTTAACCGGGATCTTGCTCTCCCGCTCATTCAGCGGCTTACTGGGCAGCCTCGTCCCATGGCAAGCCATCTACCTGATTGCGGCCGTCCTAGACTTACTGCTCCTAGCAGTCGTCCACTGGCAAATGCCTCGGGACGCACGTGGCCACCAGCAACTGAATTACATCAAGGTCATTCGCTCGTTGCCCCACCTGCTGACCAGCCAACAACCCTTGCAGGCGCGTCCCTCAACGGCTTTTGCATGTTCGGCGTCTCCAATGTGCTGTGGTCAACCTTAGCTTCTACCTCGCTGACCAATACCACTTGGGCAGTAACGTGGCTGGGTTACTGGGTCTTCTGGGCATCGCCGGGGTCTTAGCCGCACCAATGATCGGCAACTTAGTCGATCACCGTTCACCCCGGCTAACGCTGGGCTTATCCATTGGCTTCTCTAGTCTAGGTTTCTTGATTTTCTGGCTCATTGGCCACTGGATGTTGGGCCTGATTATTGGCATCGTCTTGCTTGATCTCGGGACCCAGTTCAGTCAGGTGTCCAACCAAGCTATCGTTCAGTCCCTCAACCGCCAGCAAAGTAGCCGCAACAATTCCGTCTTCATGTTCAGCTACTTCTTAGGCGGTTCACTGGGCACGATGTTCGCCACTTGGGCTTGGAGCGTTGCCCAATGGGCCGGCGTGTGCTGGGTGGCCGTTGGCTTCCTCGTGCTATCACTGATCGGCCACTTCGTGCTTCGCGCGCCGGAACGACTGGTAGACCCCGAATCATAACGCACTAAAAAGTAGTTCACTGTACCCATTAATTGGGTTGCAGTGAGCTACTTTTTAGGTTGTTGTCCTTAATTGCATCGTACTGGTTGCATCTTAGGCAACTATGAAAGATCCCTTAATTACTGGGATTCAGCGTTTAACAGCATGCCCATCCCCCACCAGACCAAACAACCGGTAACCGTAGTCGAAAAAGCCAGCAGCCAGTTTTACCAAAAAGGAAGTTTTAATCATTGGAAAATACCGTGCGGAAATCGTGTTCCCGGAGGTTGGTCTTGGTGGTCAACAAGCACCGTGTAAAACGCTTACATTGCGAGTATACCATGCTTTTCCGGAACGTGATTAATATATCTATTATGAGTAGAATTAGTTTATTCTATATAAATTCCGTACAGCACTGGTTTGCTTCCCAGTAAATCGGATGACACGTTAAAACATAGCAATTTGTATTTTTATCGTTACGATAAGAAAAATACACCTTTTGGTAAGAAAAAGTGCGTTTCGATTTCAATTATTTTGAAAAATAACCCCAGCGCTCCCACGTCATCACAAGTTCGCGAAAATGACGTTATTGATCCCGAGGATGTTCATCACGTACATCACCAGCACCAGCGCATTAATGGCGGTGGAAATCAGGATCACCCCATACCGGAACGTGGCCACGAACCAGCCAAAGATCCACGGATTCCGATGCCGTTGGCCACCAAAGCGGAAACAGAACCGAATCAAGACCAACGTGACAATGACTTGCAACACCAAGCCCATCACGTAAACCGTTGTGCCCCCGTTACCTACTTGAAAGAGATAGCCACCGAATGCAACGATGTCTAGAATGATTGCTAAAATTGTCATTGTCGTCCTCCTGTCCTATGAGCTTCATTATAGCAAAACCACCCGCAAAGTCAGCGTTAAACTGGAGTTGCGGGTGATTTCTTAACGATTTATTTAGATGATTCGATCAACCTAGCCGCGGGTTGAGACCCGTTGACCAGCGAAGGCTGGGCGTAAAACGTGGACCCCCAAGCCTAATACCAGACCAACAACGGCTGGGACGACCCAGTCCATACCGAGACTGGCGAATGGCAGGTAGCTTTGTTGAAAGGCACCTAAAGCTTTCCCAAAGGCACTCTGACTGACAACGGCTGGGAAGGCAGCCACCATGTCCAATAAGGCTGGAACAGCAGTGAAGACCACCACGAAGGCGTAAACAACTGGGTCCCGTTTGAAGAGTGGTGACGTGATCGACAGCAGGATCAAGACCATCGCGAATGGGTAGAGGAACATCAACATTGGTGTTGACCATGAGATGATCGTATCCAAACCGAAGTTAGCGGTCAAGAATGACGCCAAGCACATGAACCCTAACCATTGCCGGTAACTGACCCGACTGAAGTGTTTGTGGAAATCTTGGGCGAAAGCGGCAACTAAACCAACGGCCGTCGTTAAACAAGTGACCGTCAACAACGTGGCTAACAGCGCGTGACCTAAATTACCCAGGTAATAGGTCACTAATTGGTTGAAGGCGACCCCGCCATCAGCGGAAACCTTGTAGTGACCTAACGTCGTGGCCCCTAAGTAGATCAAGCAACGTAGATGACCCCGATCATCCCGGTTGCCAACACCCCAGCACGCGCAGTGACTTTCGCATTGCTCTTAGGCGTTGTCTTGCCAAGTTGATTCACAGCGGTAACGACCGTGACCCCGAAGGCCAACCCGGCCAAGCGTCCATGGTATTGTAGCCTTGCAAGAAACCGTTGAAGAATGAAGCGTGTTGGTAAGCCGCGGTGACACTCTGGTGCGCTGCGTTGCCCATTGGTGATGAGAACCCGAGGGCGAACACCCCGAAAAGCATCAACAAGAATAATGGATTGAGCACCTTGCCCACACTACTCATGATGTTGGATTCACGGTAGCTGACTAAGAATGCGGCGCCGAAGAACAAGGCTGAGAAGACCAGCAAGCCGACATGAGCGAGGTTAGCTGGCAAAAGTGGTTGAACCCCAACTGAGAATGGAATCGTCGCGGTCCGGGGTGTCCCGAAGAGCGGGCCAATCGTAGCGTGGATCAAGACCATGAAGGCCAGGGCAAATACCGGACCCAGTGGTTTACCGATATCATAGACCCCTTTTGAATGTGTGACACTAACGGCTAAAACTGACAATAATGGCAAAACCACCGCAGTGACCAAAAAACCAACCGTTGCGAGACCCCAGTGGCGCCCGCTAACTGCCCCAAGTGAATTGGAAAAATTAAGTTACCAGCCCCGAAGAAGAGTCCGAAAAGCATTGAGCTGACGACCAGATACTGTTTGACCGATAACGGCTTTGGATTTAAATCGTGTAATTGTTCCATATTTTGTTACCCCCATAAAGTTAACGTTTCTCTGATGCTGACTAATCTGAATCGGACCAATCTGATCTTCCAAAGCCCTCACTTCCTTTCCTGACTCGCAATAGTTGGTTGAGTGGTGTGCATCCATTAGAAAACAAAAACTGCACCCCCAGTTCGACATCGAACTAAAGGTGCAGTTAATTTAATTGCACGGTACCACCTTACATTGTCATACCATCACTGATATGACCTCTTCACGTACGGCCCACAGGCGATACGCTAGCACGATAATGGGTGCCACCAATGTACGTTACTTAAATTCGGTACATCGCTCGAAAGGGATGTTCACCGTGGCAACCTCACTTCTTCTCACTAATCGAAGCTCACTGACAGGTCCACCACGCCTACTCAACTTTCTCATTGCGTGTTCTGTTTGATTGACACTCATATTAGTTATTTTAGTGAGAATTGTCAAGACGTTTTGTTATTTATTTTTAATTTTATTATTAAGTTTTCATGCAAAAAGAGTGATTCAACCTCGCTCTAACCCTTGCTAGAACTCGCTTGAACCACTCTTTCAATGTCGTCGATTATACCATAACGTTAACAGTACCATCACTAAAATCAGTCCGCCAAAGCAACAGCCCCACTTACCGATCTGCCAGATTACTTTGGCAATTCCGGTCAAGTGAGTATTACCTAGGAAATAAACGACGGCAACAAACGCATCGACCAACATGTAGCCGAACATTTCACCGAAGTTGCCCATTTGTCCACTGTCCAAAATCTTCGGGTATTTGAACCCTAACATCACCGCAAGGACATTAATGCCCCCAAACAGTAACCAAAGTCCCAGCTTAACTAGGATCTGGTCACTGAGTCCCATGGCATAAATCCCTGAAGTAATAATTCCTAACGCTAGCCACCACGGTCGTGTCCGTGGTGCCCACAATCGACTAATCCTCATTGCTGACGACTCCTAACGTGTACCACCAATCCATCGACATGCTTGAATCCAGCTAGCAAGCCCATGCCAATGAGTGCCGCTAGAATCAATCCCGTCAACCCGGTCACGGGGCCCGTAAAACTAAACCGTTGCGCTAACCAAGGTAATGTCGTCCCCACGACTACGCCGGTTAACAAGACGGTCAGCAACCCGCCAACCCAATTAAGCGTCGCGGGTGGCGTTGTTGCTGAGACTTTAGGTTGGGTGTGTTGCTGTCGTTTCAGTTGCATGCGAATTTCCCCCTATCAGAACTCTTTTAGTGTAAGCCGGTTGGCGGAAATACACTAGCAACTATTGCGTGCGTGGGGGAAAGGAAACGTTGCAGAGAGTGGAAAAAGGCGGTTAGAGAGCGGTGTGTAAGGCCGACAAGGTGAAAGCCATGGGTCTGGGCTTTTACCTTGTCGGCCTTACATGCAGCTCTCTGCCTTTTGGAACTCGTTTCAGCTAGAGAACAGTAAAGCGCCTCCCTACTTCACCCGATAAACTGTCGTCTCCGTCGGCCCAAAATTATCCGACACCATGACGTAAGTCCCCCACAAACTCACCAGCATCACCACAACCCCAATCACATAAATCAGTTTATGGAGACTGTTATACTTGGTATTTCGCCACATCGTATAAATTGGCATCAGGATTCCAACTGGCGCAATCAACCCAGACGCCAGCGTCAGCACCAACAGTAATAACCCCTCATCTCGGTTCTGATACCGTTCAGGTTGCGGTTGATCAGCTTTAGGCGCCTCCTCATGGTCTGCTCGAACCAGCGCATCCACCGACACGTGATACAAGTCGCTCAGTTGAATTAAATTATCAATATCCGGATAGCTCCGCCCGGTTTCCCACTTTGAAATCGACTGGCGCGTGACGTGCAGAATCGTCGCCACCTCACTTTGAGAATACCCCGTCTGCTTGCGGGCTGCTTTCAGTTGTTGTGCAATGGCGCTCATCGATTTTCATTCCCCTCATTCTCGTTACTCCCAGCATAACAGACAAAAAAATCGCGCTCAACCTTGCGTTGGGCACGACCTAATCTTTGTCTTAATTTCCCGGGGAATAACCTAAATATCTTCGGCCAACGTTTCGCCCCGAACCGTAATTCGGTTGCGACCGCTCCGCTTTGATGTATAGAGGTATTTATCCGCCCGCTTATAGGTTTCTAGATAACTGGTATCGCTGGGAACGACCCGCTCCTGCCCGATGGAAATATGGACTTCCATTTCGGGCGCAAAGTCGAACCGCAACTTTCGAACCGCCCGCTGCAACTGCAACGAGACTTCGGCGGCCCGCTTGGGGTCCGTAATGACGTTTTTCAAGATCACGGTAAATTCTTCGCCACCGGTTCGGTAAACCACGGCTTCATACTCGACAGACTCAACTTCTCGGCTCAAGCACTGCGCCACCGCCCGCAACACATCGTTGCCGGCCACGTGACCATAGGTATCGTTGATCCGCTTGAACCAGTCAATGTCCATGCAGTAGATGGCGTAGGCGTGCCCGTTTTGTTTAAAGTCGTCAAATAGTTGTTCCAAATCTTGGTTAAACGTGGCGAAGTTATGAATCCCCGTCAGTTCATCAAACCGCGCCTTGCGCTCCGTTGACGCAATTTTTGACAGTAGTGACTGGCCATAAAGGAAGCACCCCAGTTGCAAAATCAACAGTGCGCTAATCTGACGTACCCAGCTTAGCAGATCTTGGTGGGCGTAAATAACCGTGGTTAGCTTAAAGGCCGAGGCTGCCAGCAACCATAGACCGCCAAAATACAGCCAACCACTATGCAGAATTTTCCGCGAGCCCGCAAAGATGGCGATTTCGACCACTATGACGAGGGCGTAAAATAAAATCGCATTTGCCGTATAAGTTTTGGTATTGTAAACGAACCACATCGTTGTTAACCCAAGGGTGCTCAGCAGTTGCCACCGCGTTCGTGTCTGAAGCGTGAAATTATAAAGTGCGATCATTTCGAGGTTAAGGTACGTCCAGTGAAAGCCCATCATGACGGTTGAAAGGTGGGCATTTGTCCACGATTCCGATTGAACAAACAGCATGAATAAGATGCCGCCCACTACCATGATGGCGTTGCGATGGCGCCGAATCCACGTGTTCGTCGTATCTTCTTTTAGCCATACAAAAATTGAAATCGCACCCAACATCACGATCACGTTAGCAATCAACGATGAAAAGTACGACATGATTATAATATGAAGAGGCACGGGTCGCCGCCACCACCTTTCCGGTTCATTTTTTGATATCAGTATCATTATAACCCCGGAAATATGATGAATGCACGGTTTAATTTGACGCAATGGGTTATTGCTTGGTATAACTACCGCTGGCAGCAGCTTAACGTTTAGTTATAATATGATTAGATTAGTATTTCTAAACTTGTGACTGCCGTGAAAAGCGTGTACCCTAAAATTGCGAACGTTTTATCATTTCGAACAGCTCGCAATTGGGGGAAATTGAATTGAAAGCACCGCAAAAAACACCACGGGTTTTGATTGAACCATATGCCACCTGGAATCGCCGAATTGGCCCTTTTAGTATCGCAACGTTCGTTCTGATGATCGTTACGATATTCTATCACCCGTTATGGCTAAGTCTCCTAACCGGTGTGCTTATTTTTATTAACGTCGTCATCGACCTCTGGATATTGTGGCTAAACGAACGAAAAAAGTACCGGCTACGGCACCCAAAATAGCATCATTAACATCAATCAAGAAGTCAGTTACTGACCTTATTGGTTGGTGTTTTTTGCTGTCATCTTAAAATATTTTACTAAGTGTTGCACTTCGATTTTAAATCCAGAGTCATTTTTTATGTTATTTAACTGCTATTCGAGACACCTTAACCAACTTATTCGGCGTCACCCGGTACAGCCCGGTCTTAAAGTGTTGGTGATAAACCTTCCCCACCATCACGGTAAAGGTCCGGTGCCACTCCGGAATGGCGACATACTGGTACTGATTGAGTGTCGTATGGAACTGCTTTGCCGGCATATCAAAGTTCTCTTGGCCGATCACCTTATCCGAAAAGAAGTAGTAGCGGCCAACATAACCCGCGAAATAATTATCAACGTCAGTGGGATGCGGATCCACCAGTAGAATTTTCACATGGTTATCCTGGTAGCTCTGGTGCGCGATGCGGGTCATTTGAACTGGTAACTCATTTTCACCAATCGAGTTGTTGTACTGAATCCCGTTGATTTCTGAGAACATCATAATCACGGAGAAAATCATCAGCACAAAGGCCGAGATTTGGTACACGTTCTTCGAAATGATCGACTGGAACGAACGGATACTGCGTTTTTCAATTCGCTGTTCCATAAACGCGCGGTCCATGGCAATCGCCATTGCAACGACCCCAACTAACAGGTTCAAGATCACCATACTAGACATGTAGCGCTCGAAACCGTCCAGAACAATCGCTTCCGCGTACGGCATCGACACCACGTACATCGCGAATAAACTGATGTAGTAGCTGACGAACACAAAGTCGATGGCAATCAGCGTTTTCAGCAAATTGTTATGCTTGTGACTGATGAACCGGATTGCCAGCCAAGCGACTAGTAACGTGATGTTGATCAACAACACACCCTTAGTCGACAATGAGTTACCGCTAAAAATCGCTTCTAAGAATTTGTGCCCGATTTTAGCAACGACTTTGCCACCCTCACTCGCCAATTGATGCGAGTAAGCCTTGGTACTGATTTGGTGCTTGGACACCGTGGTAAATACCGTTTTAACGTGGTTATCCCACCAGTAAAACGGCAGAAAGCCGACACCAGCCGAAAGCGCCGTTCCAAAAATCGCAACCGGCACCCGCTTCCACCAATGGCCACGCTGGTTCACAACCAGTTGATACAGCAGGAAGCCAGATAAAATGGCCACGTAAAAGCCACCTGAGTTCTTGATCAGCAACAGGGCACTCGCAAACAACATCGTATGCAGGCATTGCCGAACCGGCTCTTTTCGGTAAACGTAAATCCCGATAATCCCCGCTGCCGCTAATACTGGCAAGACGTAATCCACCAGCAGATTATTCATCCGAATCGCAATGTTAAACACGTTAGTCACCGCGATCACAAAGCAAAGCATGAACGACATCAAGCCCCGCGTGCGGTCTCGAATGGCGCCAAATAGCGCATAGAGCGATGACCAAATAATCAGAAACTGCCCCACGATCATGGCGCCATCACTGAACCCGACCAATTTTACGAAGTAGGTGATATACAACGCCATTTCAGGCGGATACGACGTAAAGGTCACGAGTGACGCATCCGCAGCTGCTGGTAAATGCCCCTCAAACAGCAAAAATTTAACGATCAACGCCCAGTGGGAATAGTTATCGTAGTGGATCAACGGACTAGCATAGAGGATTCGAATCATTAATAGGCCCAGTAACACCATCCAGATATCGAAGTAGTGGATGCCTTCGTATTTGAACCGAAACCGATTACCCTTAAACAGCACCAGAATCATCCGAATGATGAAAAAGGCAATCCCCAAGCCGATGACAACTTTGAAGCCAAGGTTGAGCAACTTCATCATCGCAAAGCCATACATGATCAGCGTTTGCGTCAACATGGCCGTGATCCATGAGAGGTACTGGTTGACGCCCAGCATCCGGAGCATTCCGGTGAAACCAATTAAGCTGATGATGTAGATTGCGATGCCGAGGATGGACATGGGTGGGGCCTCCTTTTTTGATTTTTGGGGTGGTGGAACTTTGTTTTGTGTTTTGCGTTTTGCGTTTTATCTATTACCGTGTATTAATGGCGACGTGCTTTCTGGCAACGTTCTTTTCGGCGCCACTTGAAATTATATTTCCCGGGAATTAATCACTATGAAATTACTATTTCACAACTTGTTCCCTCGGCCACGCCGAAACGCGTTCGGAGAAGCAGAGAGCTGCATATAAGGCAACTTCAGCTAAAACGCCCAAAGCCCAGGCGTTTTAGCTGAAGTCGCCTTATACTCCGCTCTCTAACCGCTTCTCCTCACGCTCTATTCCTGAACACACTAACCCGTCTCTCCAAAGTCCTCAACCGCATCGTCAAATTCATATTCAACTCATCAAACGGCGTCACCCACGCATCCTGCTCCTTTGGCAACTCGCCGTTACTGCCATCATAAATGATTTGCATGTAGTGGTTGCGGTCCTTTTGCGCTCTCATCACGATGGTTGCGCCATACGTGACCTCGCCGGCGTCGTTTTGAATCAGGCGGATAATCTTGCCGGTGAAGTGGATTGGCACCTTGCCGTGGAAGATGACGCCTTCGAAGGCCTGCTGGTCTTTCAGTACCTGCGTCACGTCCTTCGTGGTAAACGACAAACCTGAATCCGAGACGTCGTTGGTGTGAATCACCAGCCAGTGGTCGGTGCCCGTTGCCTTGATTCGGCCCACCACGTGGCGGTCGAACCGCTCGGCATTTCGGTACACGTTTCGGCCCATGGCAATGAACACGCAGAAACTAAGGTTGATAAAGTGCATCATCAGCCAGAACGTGATGACACTTCCCACCATGATTTCGGCGCCCCACTTACCGTAGTTGAACTTCACGATGGCAATCAGCGTGACTAACCACATGAAGAAGTAAGGCAGGATGTAAAGCTTATCCTTGATGGAAAAGCTGACTTTCTTTTGGGTGACTTTAAAATGCTTCGCGCGGATCCGCAACGTTTCCAAAATGACTGGGAAAAACAGGTACGGCGCAAAGAAGGTTTCTTGCACCTCGCCCCAGCGCTCATTTCGAATTTCGCTGGAAGCATCGTTTAAGACGTAGTGTAATAGGAAGTACCCTGGTGCCCAAACGATCATCAGCACCCAGAAATTAGCGTTCACCACCTGGAATTTGAACAACGCGTACAAGATTGGTGCTGCAATGTAAATCAAGCGTCGCAAAAACGACCACCAGTAGAGGTAGGTGTTGATCAAGATAATTCGGTTAAGCAATGGAATCTTCGGGTTCGTAAAAATGTGCAGGTTTTGGCAACTCTGAATCACGCCCCGCGCCCACCGCGTCCGTTGCTTGATCACGCCCTTTAAATCAATCGGCGTCGTGCCGCTAGACTGAGCTTGCGTGGTCGCGAAACTTGAATACCCCGCAATGTTGATCTTGGACCCCAACTCGAAGTCCTCGGTGATGGTGTCGGTTGGAAAGCCACCAACTTCATCAACGGCCTTCCGGAGAAACATTGCGTTGGACCCCGTAAACAGCGCCGTTTGGTTATGGCCGTTTAGAATGTTAACGTCCCGGGAAAAGAAGTCCTGTTCGTTAGCCACGATTTTTTCTGAAAAGAGGTTAAATTGAAAAATATCAGCGTTATAAAAACTCTGAGGCGTTTGGATAAAGCCCAGTGGTTTCGTATGGTCTGGGTCTTCTTCTAACCGCCGAAAGTTCCGCAAGAAAATCGGCACCGTATCTTTCAGGAAGCCTGAAAATGGAATCATATCCGCGTCAAATAACGCAAATAACGGCGCATCCAACTGTGCTAAAGCATGATTGATGTTACCTGATTTGGCTTCATGGTTGCCTTCCATGCCAATATATTGCACGTGGTATTTAGCTGCTAAGGTCGCGACTTCTGGTCGGTTACCATCGTCACAGACCACGATGTTGACCTTTTCTGGTTCAGGATAGTCGATGAAGGTGGCAGCGTTGATCGTCTTTTGCAACAACTCAACGTCCTCGTTATGCGTCACAATGAGGATATCAACGCGCGGCACCGGTTGTGTCGGATCATAATCCGGGATGATAAAGTCTTCTTGACTCTGAGATTCTAGCAACCGAAAAATGATCAGTACGTAGCAGTCAGGTTCGACACCACTTCGCTGATCACCAACGCTAACCCAAAAATCAGCACCGGTAAGTTAGTGCCCCACGGAATCGTGAAGAAAATCCGCCACAGCAGGTATAGCACCGATAATCCAATGGCGATAAAGTATACGAATTTACGCTTTCTGCTCATGCCCATGATGCGACGACTCCTTCTTAAAAATCCAGCGTTTCTGCACCTGATAGCTCACCAGGAACAGCAAGAAATCCACCACCACTTTAACACCGGTGGTGATCAACGTTAAGCTGTGCCCTGATGCAACCATGACACTCAATGCGTGCGTGGCGTAGCCGGAGATCAGCATTTGAACGCACATTAATAGGATGTATTTGATCAACGTAGCGTGTCCTTGGCGGTCAAATACCATGTGGTGGTTGACCGTATAGTTGACGATGGCCGACAACAGCCGCGCGATGATGGTGGCCGAAAGTACCGTGTCCAGTGAATAAGTGGTGGTAATATGTACGATCAGGGCAAATAGGCCGATGTCGACGATAAACGACAACAGCCCACTCAACGCAAATTTAATGAAGCGCAGGTAAATCGACAGCGAATCACGAATCACCCGGAAGTGGGAGGCCGAGTTGTTGTCGATGTAAATGGTTTGAATGGGCTGTTCATGAATGCCGACGTGGTTGGCCTTAGCTTGTAACAACATCTCAAACTCAAAGGCGTAGCGCTGACCGGTAAACGTTAGCGCGGTTTTAGCATAGGCGATTGGGATCACCCGTAGCCCAGTTTGCGTGTCCGTAATAGGTAAGCCGGTTAGTCCTCTTACCAGTGCGTTCGTCAGCAGGTTGCCAAACCGACTTCTTAGCGGCACTGATTTCGGAAAGGTCCGCTGCCCGGTCACCATATCATCCGAGTGTTTGGCAAATAAGTCGATGCAATTGAGTAGATCAGGCACCGTGTGTTGCCCATCTGAATCCATCGTGGCGATGCCAACAACCTCTGGATAATCTTGGATAAAGGCCGTAAACCCTTGTTTAAGCGCCGTCCCCTTCCCGTGATTATCAGTGTTATAGATGATGCGAAGTCGCTCGTGATACTGGGTTGCTAGTTGCTGGAAAATTTGCTTATCCGCACTCCCATCATCCACAATGATGATTCGTTGATCAAACTGGTTGGTCGCCAAGAGTTGCCCGATTAACGTCACCAAGTTTTGATCCGGATCAAGTGCTGGAATCAGGATACCGATACGCTGTGTGATTGGTTTAATCATGTGAGTGATTGCTCCTTTACCTTCATTTTCCGGTTTTATCTAATGGTTATACAACCAATGTAACATTAAACAATGTGTCGTATTGGTCTAGACATCTTAATTCTAACACTTTTTTCATGAAAACGATCACTATTTTAATTTTACTGCAACCACTTAAAAAGATGGTTGCTTTGGTATAATTATTAATAAAATGACAAACTTTATCAGGTGATCATTCCTGAGTTGATTCGGGATAACTATCCTGTTCGTACTCAATTCTAATTCGATAAAACCACGTTTGACTAAAAAGGAGTTTCCCCATGTCTTGGCTATTCGTCATCATTCCGGCCCTACTCGCTGGTCTCGTTCAGGGACTCACCGGTTTCGGAACTGGCATCATTCTCATGATCTTTCTCCCCAGCATCCTGCCCATGGCGCAGAGTGCCGGGGTAGCTGCGCTGATTCCAATGGTGTCGATTGGCATCATGGTGCACCGCTATCGGCACGCGCTTCAGTTCAAACGACTGATCTGGCCGTTTTTGATTTATGCGACCGTGGCCTCCTTTTCGATTCACATCGGTAAGCTGTTAGACGTTCAAGTCTTGAAGCTGATGTTAGGTGGCTTGCTGACCGCCCTGTCGATTTACTTTCTGCTTAATAAATCCGCTGGTGACCGGCACTATCCATTACCCGTTGTGATCGTGTTTACGATAATCTCCGGGTTCTTTAACGGCTTGTTTGGGATCGGTGGCCCACTAATGGCGCTGTACTTTCTCTCGTTATCCCGCACGAAAGACGAGTACATGGCATCGATTCAGACCTTCTTTTTGATCGACATGACCTACGTTACGCTGTACCGGGTGGCGAACCACATTCTGACCATTGATACGATTCCGGTGATTGCGCTTGGGGTGGTCGGGGCCGTTTTAGGGACGACTTTGGCGAACCATTTGTTGAACCGGATGAATTTGGAGTTGGTGCGGCGCGTGATTTACGTGTTTATTGGGTGTGCGGGAATTTTTTATTTGGTGTCTTCGATTTGATTGGTGTTAGTGCGCTAAAATGCCCACAGTCCGTTGATGGCTTGTGGGCATTTTTTGCAAATGTTTTCAATTTCTAAATGAAAAATTTCTGAAAATAATCAAAATTCATTTTTCTTCGTCCAACAACCCCCCTTTTTAGTCCAAATTGCTGCACATTAGTTCATTCCTAACACCGCCAAAATTTCATGTCCAGCATTCATGAAACCGCTTGCAATTATTCGGGATTGTGCGATAATGATCAATGAATTCAAACATGAAAGGATGTTTAAACCTTATGAAAATTAAAGCAGCCGTTGTTGAAAAGCAAAATGCCGATTTTGAGATTAAGGACGTCGATCTCGCCGAATTAGGCGCCGATGACATCCAAGTACACATGGTCGCCAGTGGAATCTGCCACTCTGACGAAGCCCTTCGGATTGGGGATGCCGTTATCGACTACCCTATCGTTTTAGGGCACGAAGGTTCCGGGATCGTTGAAAAGGTTGGCCCAGAAGTCACCCAATTCCAACCCGGTGACCACGTTGTTTTGAGCTTCTACGCTTGTGGTAACTGTAAGAGCTGTTTGAAGGGGATTCCAACCCAATGTGAAAACTACGCTGCCAATAACCTGTCCGGTGTTCGGCCAGATGGTAGCGCCCACTTTACTGAAAACGGCAAGAAAGTTGCTGACATGTTTGACCAAAGTTCGTTTACTTCAACGACGATCGTTCGTGAACGGAACGCCGTCAAGGTTGACAAGGACCTTGATTTACGGAAACTCGGCCCTCTGGGTTGCGGCTACGTCACTGGTTCCGGGACCGTTTTGAACACGTTGAAGCCAAAGCCTGGTGACACCATCGCCGTCTTCGGGACTGGTGCCGTTGGTTTGGCTGCCATGATGGCTGGCCGGATCTCAGGTTGTACTAAAGTTATCGGGATCGACATCGTTGATTCCCGGTTGGATTTAGCCAAGGAATTAGGCGCCACTGACGTCATCAACTCCAAGGGCATCGACGTTGTGAAGGCCGTTAAAGACCTCACTGGCGGCTACGGTGTTGACTGGGCCGTTGATACCACTGGTGTTACCAAGGTTATGGAAGATTCTATCGGCGTCCTCGCACAAGGCGGGACCACCGCAACCATCGCTGTTACCCCTAACCACATCGACTTGGATACTTGGAATGACCTGTGTGTCGAAGACAAGAAGGTCGTTGGTGTTAACATGGGCGATTCAATTCCACAAGTTGACATCCCTCGCTTGATTGAATTCTACAAGTTAGGCATGTTCGACTTCGATAAGACCGAAAAGTTCTACAAATTCAGTGAAATTAACGAAGCCAACGCCGATTCTCGTTCAGGCAAGACCATTAAGCCAGTTCTGATTATTGACGATAGCTACGAACCAGGTAAATAACTTAACGTTAACAGTTAAATAGCCCTGTAACGCCACCCACTTCAGCGCAAGTGGATGGCGTTTTGTGTTCTTTAACGGCCGGTACCTATCCGGAGTTTGACAGACCCTTACCAATCCACAGTTGATAAATCATAATTTTAATTTTGACTGATTATCAAGGTATTTAAGATAATCTATGCTATACTAAGGGTGTCTTAATAATGTGAATTTGTTATAACGGAAGGAGTTAAGCGATGAACGAAATTAAATCTCAGCGTCAGATTATACAAGTGGGTAATTCACTGGCCATTACAATTCCAGCTAATATCGTGCACAAACTGAAGCTGCAACGGGGCGATGCCATCGATGTTGCGTTCCGGAATGATATCCAACTCGACGATGAGTTCTACCAGAGCTTAACCGCCGTTACGGATCAGTATCAAGGGTCTTTGGACCTTCTTCGAGGTGAAGCCTAATGCGTTATCTCACTGCCGACGAACTCGTCGCCATCAACAGCCACTTAGCCCTCAAGGAAGGCAAACAGCCCGGAATCGCTAAGGCCGAACAATTAAATAAAATTATCGCCGTCCCACAAGCCAACTTCTACGACCATAGCTTAAGAGAAATGGTCGCCAACAAAACCGGCTTCCTGTTAGCAGCCATCATCAGCGGCAAGCCATTTAGTACCAATAACCTACAAACGGCAGTTATCGCAGTCGCTGCCCTAGCGGACTTAAACGACTACGAACTCACTTTCAGCACAAGCCAACTCGCCGATTTAGCGGTGGAGCTCGAACATACGGATAGTGAAGCGATTGATTACGATCGGTTGTTTAAGTTGTTTGATGCTAATTTGAAGATGAAGTAGAGCGCAAACCGAAGCGGTTAAAGAGTGGAGTACAAGGAAGGACCAGTAATACTACCCAAAAATCGGGTAGTATTACTGGTCCTTCCTTGTATGCAACTCTTTGCTTCGGTTTGCGCGTTTCGGCGTGGTGGCCAGAACGAACTAATGCTGACAAACTTCTCAATTGAACTGGCTTCCGGAAAATAAAAGCCCAAACCAAGCCGAAAACAACGTAATCGCAATGCGTGTCGCCATCACATACTCAATAATCCACTCAAAAAAGCGCCGAAAATTCCAACCAGAATTCTCGACGCTTTTTAATATATCTTTCGTTACTTCAACATCGCAGCAACTCAACCATCGACAAAAATTAAATCTCTGCTTAACTCAGAATTCAATTAAAGTCACCGTTACCGTAAACCGCCTATCTAGCCTAAACGTGCGCAAAACTCAGGCCCCTGCCATGTAAGCAAATAGTACCGCAGATTCCAAAATCGGGAATCTACGGCACTATTCACTTACATTCTGGGACCTAACCGAGTTTTGCTACACTCTGCAACCCAAACACCACGGTCTCCGCAATCGAATTACCACCGATCCGGTTATTGCCATGCAAGCCGCCCGCAACTTCACCAGCCGCAAACAGTCCGGTAATTGGCGTGCCGTCTTCGCGGAGTACCTGCGTCTGAGCGTTGATCCGAACGCCGCCCATCGTATAGTGAACTGCTGGCGCCACGTGAATCGCAAAGTATGGTGCTTGCGTTAATTCACGATCAAGCCCAGTGGTCCGCCCAAAGGCGCCATCGTGCTTAGTCGCAACAGCCGTGTTCCAAGTCGTAACCGTAGCCGCCAACGTCTCAGCATCAAAGCCGATTTTTTCAGCCAGCTCCGCTAATGTCGCACCGGTAGTCACTAACCCAACGTGGTCGTAAAATTCAATCGCCTTCACCCGATCACGAACGCTTTGATCAAAAATCAGGTAAGCACCCTTCTCATCAAGGTATTCAATGGCCGCCGTGACCACTTTCCGAGTCGCTAGTTCGTTCACGAACCGCTTGCCTTGGCGATCAACCAGAATCGCACCTTCGCCCCGAACGGCTTCACCGATCAAAAAGGCGTGGTCCGTATCCTGTTGAACGGTTGGATGGACTTGAACCTGCTTCATATCCACAAGTTCAGCCCCAACCTGCCGCGCTAATTGAAGGCCGTCACCGGTCGCGCCGGGTTGGTTGGTCGTGCGGTAGCCCGATAATTCTGGTCGGTATCGCGTTAACAACTTTTCGTTGGCGCCAAAGCCACCGGTTGCTAGAACGACCGCATCCGCCGTAATGGTGTGCGTCTCATCGCCGGTGGTCACTTCAACGCCAGTCACGGCATCACCAGTCGTTAATAGCCGGTCCACGTGCATTTCCGTAAAGATTGGCAACTCAGCTTGTCAGCTAGTTTCAGGAGTTCAGTGACCAAATACCCGCCAATTGGCGCCATTGAACTTGGTCGGTGGGTCCGCATCGTAGACATGCCACCGGTAATCGTCAAGTCATCCAAGACGATGCCGTGCTTCATTAACCAGTCGATGGCGTCGGCACCATTTTCCGTGAAGTATTTTAACAACTCGGGGTTATTTTGCTCGCCACCGCCGACGAAGGTGTCATGGTAGAACGAAGCCACCGTATCTTTGATGTGATGCTTGCGCTGCACTTCGGTGGCTGCGGCGTTCATGCCAGACGATGCCCGGGTGGTGTTCCCACCTAACTGGGGCATTTTTTCCAAAACTACTGGTGACAGGCCCAACTCGTGCGCCCGAATCGCACTCGTCAGCCCAGTGCCACCGGAGCCACGATTACAACGTCGTAGTGGGACTGCAACTGATCTAGGGGCGTCGGCTCAAACCGAAACTTATCTGCCATATTGAAAAACCTTCCTCGTTTTTAAATGTTGCCATAACCGTACCATAATTCACGCTTGGGGTACTAGTTATTTTTGCACGTTCGTCATCGCCAGCGGATCGACCCAAGCATCAAATTGTGCCGCCGTGACCTTACCGGATTTTACCGCCGCTTCCCGCAACGTTACCCCGTCACGTTCTGCTTGCTGCGCAATTTCGGCGCTATCGTGATAGCCAATGTGTGGCGACAATGCCGTAACCGTCATTAATGACTGATCGACCAGCGTTTGCATCCGCTCAGCGTTAACCGTTAAGCCCGCAATCAGTTTGTCGGCAAAGCCCGTCATCGTGCCGTTAAGTAGCGTTACCGATTCCAAAAAAGCATCAATGATCACTGGCTTATACACGTTCATTTCAAAGTTCCCTTGACTAGCCGCCACGTTGACCACGACATCATTACCCATCACCCGAACTGCCGCCATCGTCAGTGCTTCAGCCTGGGTTGGGTTCACCTTACCGGGCATGATCGATGATCCGGGTTCGTTGGCTGGAATGTTTAATTCACCATACCCCGCCCGCGGACCACTAGCTAAGAACCGAACATCGTTGGCAATCTTCATTAAATCACTCGCTAACGTCTTAATGGCGCCGTGAACAACGTTGAGTCCGGAATGGGCCGCCAACCCCGCGAATTTATTCGTTTCCGCCGTGAATGGCAACTGATAACGGTCCGCCATCTGCTCAGCAATCGCATCCGCAAAGCCCGGTGCGGCGTTCAACCCGGTACCCACAGCGGTGCCACCAATCGCAAGTTCGTTCAGCGTCGGGGCCAAGGTTTTCAGGTAATCCTGATCATGCACCAACATAGCAACCCATCCACTTACCTCCTGGCCAAAGGTCAGTGGTGTCGCATCCTGCAAGTGTGTCCGGCCGATTTTAACGGTCTGCATGTATTGATCCTGTTTCGTGGTCAGTTCATCAATTAAATGCTGCGTCGCCTGTAGCAAGTCCTGAACCGCCACTGCTGCCGTGATATTCATCGCCGTTGGAAAAATATCGTTGGAGCTTTGCCCGTGATTGACGTCATCATTTGGCAAAATTGCCACGCTATCATCCAACTTCGCCGCCATATGCGCCACAACTTCGTTCACGTTCATGTTGGTCTGCGTCCCGGAACCCGTTTGGTAAACCACGAGTGGAAAGTCTTGCCGTAACGCATCGTCGTCCAAAGCCAGCAACTCATCGACCGCCTTAACGATCAAATCAGCTTTCTTCGCCGATAACGCGTTGGCTTCCCGGTTCGCAACTGCGGCCGCCCGCTTTAACTGCAACAACGTTTTAATCAGCGCCAGCGGCATTTTCGCGCGTTGGGAAGTTATGTCGGCTCCGTTCCGTTTGTGCGCCCCAGAGTGCGTCAGCCGGAATAGCGACCTCACCTAATGTGTCAGATTCAATTCGGGTTTTTACCATGATTGCTTGCCCCACTTTTTGTTTGATTGGCGTTATCATAGGCTATTTCAGGGTTCATAGTCAACTTGATGGTGACTTATTTGAATTGCTTATAATAATAGTCTGAGTTGCGTGTTATCGGGGTTCATTATGGTATCAACTAAATAAACGGTGAGTCTCGACACTGATTTGTGCCAAAACTCACCGTTAGTTTCGCTTAGTTCGCTAATAGCGTCCCCATCAGATTCCACAAAATGTGAACGATACAAACTGGTAGGATATTTTGCTTCGAAAATGCAAAGAGTATCGCATAGAACAACAGATCACCATAAGCAAAGAGTTGCGAGAAATCAGTTCCCAGATGCCCCGTTTCACCAACAACGTGCCACAACATAAACAGCAGCGATGCACCTACAATTGCCCCTAGTTGGGCGTAGCGCTGGTTAAATCGCCGGAGCAGCGTTGGGAAAAATATCCGTTGAAAGTAATACTGAAACACGAGCTCTTCCGCAACGGGCACCACTAAAATCACCGTTAACAAATACAGTACATTTAGCACTGGAAAGTGGACCACCTGACTCATCATGTGGTTCTCATTTGCTTGATTAGTCGGGTACGGCAATCTCAGTAGTTGATACAAAATCATGTACCCGAAACTTGCTAGGATGGTGACGATGATACTTAACCAAGTTTGCCACCGACGCAGAATCGGCCAACTGCTTGAAAAGTAATTGCGCAGTAGGTAGACGACGCTGATTACGTACCCCATCACGATGACTATCTGACCCCCCCGCCAAAAGCGGTTTGCTGAGCGATGTGACTTGTCCAATGACCTTAATAACTACTGGTAACAGTTGAATCAGCAGCAAATAACACCCGGCAAAAATCATCAACCCGTTCCAAAACTTGGTTCTTGTATCCTTCAAATCAAACACGTCAAACAATCCCCTATGTTAATTGGTCACTACCAATTATTGATAAGTTTTAGCCTACACTTGTACCAGCTAGATAGCAACCTAACTAAATTCGATGATTGCCAACTAAATGTTTCACATGGAACATTCAAGCTTTTGAAGTTCAAAGTGTTTCACGTGAAACATCTCTATCTTAAACTAACTCAAAAGCGACTGACTGGTGAACTATCACCAATCAGTCGCTTTTTAATTATGTCTTATCCTTGCCGTTTCCGCCGCGTAATCCCAAACATTCCGAGGAACAGACTCATCAAGCCTAGCCCCAGTAGCGTGCTAGTTGTGCCAGTTTGGTCACTGGTTTGTGGTAACTGAGCCGTTGCTGCAGCCGAACTAGTTGTCCGTTGGCCGGTTGCTTGCGTCTTAGCGTACTGCCAAGTTGCGTGTTGGGCGTTGGCCGTTGAGGTAATTAAGTGGTATTGGCCGTTCGTCCCCTGACTGGCCTGTGACGTTGCGTTTTGTTGTGAGTTGGTTGTGGTTTCTGGTGTGGTTGGCGTTGGGTCACCAGCTACCGCCGTGCCATTAGCTGACGTTGGTGTTTCGGTAGTTGTACCAGTCACTGGTGTTGTTGGGGTACTCGTTGCCGTTTCGGTGGTTGTGTTGGTTGGCGTACCGGTTGTCTTAACAATTGGCGTAACTGTCGTGGTCTCAATCGGATTTGGCGTGTAAACAAAGTACAGCACCATCTGATTGCCTTGGTACTTGCCAGTTACCGTCTTTTGACTCATTGGTGTGTAGCCGTTAATTTCAGGTGCATTAGCGGTAAAGCCAGTCCCGATTTGGCCACCTTGGCTGGTAGCTGGAATCAGTTCGTTGCCGTGTTCGTCAACGTAGTGCACGATTAAGCCGGTTGTGGTGTTGGTTGCGACCTGACCATCTTTAGTGTAGGTAAACGTCAAATCCATGTGATTGCCTTTGAAGGTTCCCGTTACAGTCTTATCGGCTGTCGTGTAACCTTTAACTTGTTTTGGTGTTTGGGTAAAGTCGCCACCAACCGTACCATTATCTGTGGTATCTTCAGCAACCGGATTCCCATCGCTATCAACATAGTGCACGGTCATCGTAGTATCCTGATTAGTTGCTGGTACGCCGTCCTTTAAATACGTAAAGGTTAAGTCCATGTTGGTTCCGGTGTAGTGCCCGTTTACCAACTTATCAGTCGTTGTGTACCCTTCAATTTGTTTAGGCTTTTGGGTGAAGGCCGTATTTAAAGCACCCATAATTGGTTCATCATCAGGCAGTAGTTGATTACCGTCACCATCAACGTAGTGCACCGTTAACTTCGCAGTTGGGTTGTTGGCAACCACGCCGTCTTTGACGTAGGTAAACGTCACATCCGTAGTTGTCCCATTATACGTGCCACTAACTGCCGAGTCTGTCGTTCTGTAGCCATCGATCACTGCAGGTGTTTGGGTAAAGGTACTGCCAAGCGTCCCGTCATCCGTCAGATTAGGTTGGAGTTCATTCCCCTCAGTATCAACGTAGTGGACCGTTAACTTAGTGGTTGGATTATTAGCTACTTTTCCGACTTGGTAATAGGTCACCGTTTGCGTTTGATTAGCTGGATCCGTTGACGTCGAGTTTAAATTCCAGCCGGTTGAGACGATTGCGCGATAGTCGTTAACGATTGGCGTTACTGCTGTAATGGCATTATTATCTGGTGCCCAAGTGTACGTATCCGTATCACTATCGTAATTACCCGTCCACGTTACTGTCTTGGTAACGTCTGCAGGTGTTTCGGTACCGGCACCTTCATAATGTACGGTGTAGTTCGTGGTGACTTGGATGGTGGTTGGTGTGTAGGTGGCTTTTTCTTGGACTAAATCCTGTTTTTTTGGAAGCTCCGTAGCAAAGGCAATACCACCAACAGATTGAAGTGGCCTTATATTAGAAGCCGTTTTGCCGTCGTCTTTATCAAGCCCCACGTAAAATGTATAACTTGTTTCTGTAACCCCTTTTTGTAACACCCAAATTTGATTATCAGGATCATCAGCAGGGTGGCCATCATTGTTGGTAGCCCGAAAAACACCATCAATATTATCAACGAGGTTGCCCATTAACGCACTTGCGTAGCCGTTGTTAACCGTAATGCCTTGCTCACCATCAATATCTGAAAACGCCAGAATTGCGTCAATGGTAGCGTCCTCACCAGTATCAGCATATACGTATTTTAAGGTAGCAGTCACATTTTCGATGTTGGTTGGCTGAAACCCAATATCGTTTGAATCAATTGCTTCAATTCGATTATCAACCTCCGCTTCATTCAATTGTGTAAATCCCGTTACCGTTTCAATGACATTAACTTTTCGGCCGGTTCTAGCATCCGTAAAGGCATTCTCATAAGTCCACGTTGTTGATTAGTCCCAATTTGTTGACTCTTATCCCAATTTGAGACAAGTTTATGTCCTTCTTCAAGGTTAATAAGCGATGCCACTTTAGCCTCATCCGATGCCGCAATTTTATCTGCATCGGTTACAGCAGATACTTGAGCCCCCGTCATAAGATCCGTGTCCGAATTAGCCTGCATAACATCCCCATTACCAACCAACAATTTAATAATTTGATCAGCCGGCCACTTAGTCTGGTTACCTGATGTAATCGTCAGTGTACCAGCCTGAACCGCTTGTTTTGCATCATCATACGTCTTCTGATTAACCACTTGCGTCGCCGTCGCATCCGCCAACGCTTGCGCCTGCGCATCATTATCCGCCTTCACCGAACTAACCGTATCGGCCAACTTATCTGGCGTCGTCGTCACGGTCTTAGTCGGGTTCTGTGTCACAACCACCCCAGTTGTCTTAGCCGTATCCACCGCCGACTGCAAATCTGCTGAGGTCGTCTTCAGTTGGTCCGTATTTGTGGTGCTTTCCGCCGTGGTTGGGGTGTTAGTTGCCTCTTCCGCCGGTTGTGCTTCTGCGTTAGTTGTCCCCGCAGGTTGAGTCGTTTCAGGATTACTTTCAGCTGCACCCGTGTCAGTTGTAGTGGCCGGTTGTGCCCCCGTTAAAGCAGCTCCAGTGGTTGCCGAACTTGTATCAGTTGTTGCAGCGGACGCCATTTGTGGCACGCTTAAAAGCACTAGGCTCCCTAGTGCTGCTGTACAAACTGTTAACGTGCTTAACCATTTACCATGCTGTGCGCGATTCTTCCCCATTGTCATGTGACTCTCCTCCTATATGATTGCCCATGTGCCAGTTGTGCTGACTACTTTAACATGCATCCCCATGCACTTTCTAACGAGTAGTCCCCCGACACAAACTAGTCTCCAATTGCTAATAATTCTAATTAATTTAATTTTCCGCCTTGATTATACCAATAATTAATACAAAAATCAGTATTTATCAAAAAATAAATCAAAGTTGGGTAAATGATGGTTTACGAGCCTTGATATAAAAGCGTTTTCAATGAAAACTTTTTTCCTAATCTATCTTTTCCATGCCTTTTCCCGTAAAATACAACTAATAGACTATTCACACGATCACGCAACGGAGGCGACATTCATGCACACCCGACCTTTTTTGCTTGGTGCGTTTGCGCTTGGGCTGGTTTTCAGCTTGAGTGCCTGTCGCCAGGCTAACCAAACAACCCCGGCCCCAAAGGTATCACTGGTCGCCTCCGGTCAAACCCAACAACCCCGGGTTTGGTATGGCGTTACGGGCCAAGCTGCTCAACCTAAGTCCACAACTAAGCCCGCCTACCTCGTGGTGGTTCAAAACCGAACGGCAACGACTTACATGTTGCCAACTGGTAAACAGGCACTCACGATGAAGCATTTTGACCAACTGTCAACAAATCGGGTCATCGACCTCGCTCGCGCAAAGGATCATCAAGCCTACACTCAGGGTGTTAAGTCGCAACAAGCAACACTTGCAAGCCGCATTAAGGGTACCCAGAGCCAAATCGATGCCCTGAACGCTACCGCTAAGCAACGCGCGCTCCTCAGCTACGAAACCAATAAACTCACCGACTTAAAACAGTACCTGAAACTTAACCAAGTCATCCGCAACAACCCACAACGCTACACCACACCAACGCCCTACCAACTGACGGCTAGCCTAACTACCGATAAGAAACAGACGACCGGCGAAACCTTCAATCTCAAAACGTTCCCGGTAGACACCGTTCAGTACGGTGATGCGAACGTCATCACCACTGACCCGCAAAGTCTCGGGACCACGCCATTTACGAAGCGGTTAACCCCCATTAAAGTAGCTAACCATTACTACGCTGGTTACCAAACTGATGACAGTGCGTCATCAGTACAGTTGCTGACCCGGGTAAAGGATGCCCATTACCGCATTGCCTTTGATGGTGCAAAGGTGAACGGCGTGTCAACCAATTAATGATTTAACTAAAAAACGAGTTTCCAGACTGATCATTCAGCCTAGAAAACTCGTTTTATCGTTCATTTAGTTATTCAATCCCGAAACGGTGACCTTTCCCGCCTTCGCCTTAATGATCACTGGACCATCACTCGTTTTAGTCAACTGTAATGTATAGCCATCGCCCAAGGCTTTGTCGATTGACGCCGACATCTTGAGGTAACTTTGTTCCAGTTGCTTGATGGACTTGCTGTTTTGCGTTGGGTATTTCCAAATTTTACCAATTGCGGTCTTAAAACTAGCCACCGTTGGCGTTACCGTGTAGGTCTTAGTTGCTTGGTCAAAGCTGACCGTCCCCACCTTGTCCTTGTAGGCTTCCTGCAACTTTTTCAACACGTACTGCTCGTTTTGTGCCTGCTTCTTATCCGCCGCTTCCTGCGATTGTTTTTTTGCAAAATACTGACTGGAATTCAAGCTGGCCTGCTTCGAAGTCGTCGTGCTGGCAGCATGGTGCGACGTCAACCCATTCTTGGCCACGTACACGCCGCTCCCAATCAACCCGATTACACTAATAATCGTCAACGCCCGCGTTGTACCCACTAGGCCATCATAGTGCGCAGCGTACCACCACGCCAAGACCCCCATTAACGTCATAAAGCCAAACGTGAGTAATAAAATCAATCCCATGTGTCTCATCCCCCAAATATCGTTTAAACCGATCGAACGGCACTATACTAGTGTCACCGGTTTTTTAATCCCCTTTAAAATTGACGCTACCTTGTGGCCCAGCTCATCATCAGCTAGATTGCGGTCCCCGATGCGGCCCATCACAAGCTGACAAACGTTGTCCAAATTGACGTATTTGGCAATCTGAACTGCTGGATCGCCGTAAGTAATACTTGAGATAAAGTGCTGTCCCTGCCGAACCGCAATTTGACTCCGTTTTTCCATGTTAAACTTCGCCAACGATTCCTGCGAGTCGATCCAAAACTCCCGCTGATCCACGGTGCAGTCCAGTTCTCGAACCGTGTTAATGATGTAAATGCCGTATACAGATTTATTATAATCCTTCGCTAATTGCAGTGCATAGTTAAATATTTGATGCGCATTCTGCGAATTTTCCAGTGCTACTACGATATAATTACCAGTCGTCATGGGTTCTCCGCCTCCGATGCCCGTTTAAACCAAGTTGTGCCAGTCTAGACCTATCTTACTTGATTTGGGGGCTGGACGCTATTAATCTGATGGGAAAGTTTCCGGAATGGGGTGAAAAAGCCGCTATCTTTGGGGAATTTTTCTCCGGGATGGCGGCTTTTTGGGTGAGGTTAAATTGGTTTTAGAATGACTGTACCTGTTTTGGGTTGTGTAAACGATACTGGCTAAGATTTGGAGTATTGCATTAAGGATACTGAGTGATGTTGGCGATGTGCATTACCGATGTATGAGCGCCACAAAACTGAGAGTTGCACATAAGGGCGTCCAAGCACTACTGGCCAAAACCTGGGATACTGCGTTAAGAATACCGAGTGGAATTGGCGACGCTCGTTACTATTACATATTTTCGGCGCCACGCGACCTCCTTGTTGGCAATCATCGACTACAGTGTGAAGTTTGCTAACGTCACTGCTTTGATTAGCCTGCGCCGAAATGAGCTCCACAAAACAGAGAGCTGCATATAAGGGCGCCCCGAGTAAAACTACCAAAAAACCGGTAGTTTACTCGGGGCGCCCTTATATTTCACTCTCTAACCGTTTTGTTACGCTCTCTAAATAATCCCCTGCGCCATCATCGCATCCGCCACTTTATTAAAGCCGGCGATGTTAGCACCTGCAAGGTAATCCTTACCCAAGCCGTATTCTTCAGCAGCGGCTTGTGATTCGGCAAAGATGTTTTCCATGATGTCCTTTAAGCGGTTGTCCACTTCTTCAAAGGTCCATGACAAACGTTCGCTGTTTTGGCTCATTTCAAGTGCTGAAACAGCAACCCCACCGGCGTTAGCAGCCTTAGCGGCACCTAACAGTACGCCAGCCTTCTTGAAGACTTGAACGGCGTCTGGGGTACATGGCATGTTTGCACCACAGGCCACGTACTTGGCACCATTCTTAACCAAGGTTTCAGCCTTCGCGCCGTCGATTTCGTTTTGCGTTGCACATGGCAATGCCACGTCGTAGTCCACGTCAAAGTCCCAAACTGAGCCTTCTTGGTAGGTTGCCGTTGCAACCCGTTCAGCGTAATCGCTGATCCGGCCCCGTTCAACTTCTTTGATTTGTTGAACTACCTTGTAATCGATCCCGTTTGGATCGTAAACGAAACCATTTGAATCAGAAGCCGTCACAACCTTGGCGCCTAATTCAGTGGCTTTTTGAATGGCGTAGATGGCCACGTTCCCGGCACCGGAAACCTTAACCGTCTTACCCTTGATGCTATCACCTTGGGCCTTTAATAAGGCTTCAGTGTAGTAAAGCAACCCAAAACCAGTGGCTTCGGTCCGGGCTAAACTACCACCGTAGCTTAAGCCTTTCCCAGTTAAGATGCCACGTTCTGCGCCGCGTAAACGACGGTATTGGCCGTATAAGAAACCAATTTCACGACCGCCAACACCAATATCACCGGCTGGCACATCAATGTCTAAGCCAATGTGGCGTTGTAATTCAGTCATGAAGCTTTGGCAGAAGCGCATGACTTCGCCGTCGGACTTGCCCTTAGGGTCGAAGTCACTCCCACCTTTACCACCGCCGATTGGTAGGCCGGTCAAGCTGTTCTTGAAGATTTGTTCGAAGCCCAAGAACTTCACGATGGATAAGTTAACGGATGGGTGGAACCGCAAACCGCCCTTGTAAGGACCGATAGCGCCACTAAACTGAACCCGGAAGCCCCGGTTAACTTGAACGTTTCCTTCATCGTCGACCCAAGGCACCCGGAATTGGAATGCCCGTTCTGGTTCGGTCAAACGACCCAAGATGTTGGTCTTGATGTATTCGGGATGTTTTTCAAATACGGGTTCCAACGTCTTAAAGAAGTTATCAATTGCTTCTAAAAATTCGGTTTGGTTTGGATCACGCCGTTCAATTTCGGCGCGAACTGATGCAAAATAATCTGTAGCTGCTGTCATCGATATCGGTCCTCTCTATTGTCACGGAATTAGGGTTCATTAAACGTTGCTTGTTAAACGTTGTATTGAGTATAGCACATCAATGTTGACTAATAAACGTCCTCCGTAACGTGTAAATGTGAACAAAACGTTGATATAGCAACCGAATATCGAATTTTTATATTAAAATACGATTAAATGTTAAGATTTTCTTAAGAAGCTACTAACCAACCGCAACAAGTTCCATCAACCCTTTTAAAACAAGGATTTATTCGACTCGAAATGGCGCAGTATCATGATTATTTTACCTAGAAGTTATTTTAAGAAACGCATATTTTGCCGATTCTTAATGAATAATCATGAATTCATATGATATTTTCATATTTCGACTGCTTCACATAACTAACATTAAGGTGTTACTGTCTCAAATCGAGTTGACTCGTCAACGATACGGCCTTCAACGTCTTATTTAGCCCAGTCAGCACCTTACATTGACCACCCTTTAACCGATCTTAACTACCTTCAACAATTCTTCAATTCGCTTTAAGCTCTAATTAAGCCCTTCCTACTAAACTGAACCTCGAACAATCCGTTCAACACCTCAATTTAGAAAGGAAGTTGCCTATGATCACTCAACGTCACCCAATATCAGTCAACGCAGTCCCCTATTCTAAACGTCTTTTAATACCACCAATCAACTAGCACATCAAAAAAGCGAACCACTGAGAGGGTCCGCTTTTTGTTGTTATGCCGTATATTTCATCATCAAATCAACCTGCGCCGTTTCATCATCGATCTGGCGGTCCTTAACTTCAAACCCGTGCTTGCGGTAAAACTTGACTGCCTGCTCGTTCTTCTCGTACACGTTCAACTTGATCAGCTTGTAGTCCGACTTCAACGCAAACAGCAACATGCTGCCCACGCCTTGGTCGCGGTAGCCTTGTTTGACAAATAGTCCCGCCAAATAACGGTCCACCATCCCGGCAAACCCCACAATCGTCTCATCGTCATCCCGAACAACGTAAATCGTTGCCTCGCGGATCTGAGTGGTCACTTCGGGCTGCGCCTCTCGCCAATAATCAGCTGGTACAAACGTGTGCGCATCTAGGTTACCGGTCAGCCAAATGGCCATGATTTGGTCTAAGACATCGTCAGTTAGTTGCGTAAGTTGTTCAATTTGCATAAGAAACCTCGCTTTAGCTTCAATAAAATTAAAATTTAATGGTTGAATTTACTTTATTTTAATGTTACAGTAAATCCACATTACTCAAGGGAGATCTTAACAATGACATCACGCACGTTCACAACTCAAATCCGCGTTGTCCGTTCCGTCTTAATCTGACGAGCGGGCCGTTTGAGGTGCCCGCAAGTTTGCGGGCAGCGGTGGTGTCGAGCCGGTAGCTGTTCAAAACAGCTACCGGCTTTTTGTGTTAAGTTCACCCTTTAGTAGGGAGGAGGTTATTATAACACGACTAGCTTACATATTGATTACATTTAGTTTTGAAGAATTGGAAGTGATTGAAAACAGTGGTGTGACCACATTACAGTGATCCACCTCAAAGGAACCCTACATAGTTTCACTAGCGTTAATGAAGTGCAAATTCAGCTTTCTCAGCATCAGGCCCTCTCACCCTGATGCACCAACTAAAAAGGTACCGGAACCCCAGACTATTCTGACGTTTCGGTACCTTTTCAATTCACAGTCATTTAATTACCACTGATCATGCTTAGTTTGCTTCAACTGAACGGCGTCCACCGTAGGCCGGTTGAAGCCAGCTTCATGGTGGGTCAAGCGCGCACTTAACTGCTCATACGACCCCAACTTCGGTCCCGCAAAGCTGTGACGGGCTGAAACCACGTAATCAATGATTAACACAACCAGTACAACGAAGATGATTTTCCCAGTCGCATAGTGCAAGACGAGGTGTGACGTCAACTGGACATCAGTTGGTGATAAGACCATCAGGCCAATCAAGAAGATCACCCAGAGACTCGCCACGATGCTGACCGGCACACTACATTTGCCTAAATGCCATGGCCCGTTATCCGCACTGGTCCAAATTCCTCGAAGTTGCGCCCGCAGTTTCAGCGCGATCGGAACGAAGTAGGAACTGTACAACCCAATCACACTCATGGTCCCAATCACAGCGTAAATGCCGTTGGAGATCCCGGAAAGAAACGCAATGATGGCAACGACCCAAATCGCAATCGCTGGGGTATGGAACTTAGCTGAGACGCGCTTCAAGTATTTTGAAAATGGTAAGCCATTATCACGACTGAAGGCGTAGACCATCCGTGACGATGACGTGATTGACGAACAGCCACAAAACCACATCGCAATCGTGACTAGCCATAGCAATACGCCACTGAACCGCGTCCCAACCGCTTGTTGAATCGCCACGATGAAGGCGTTGTTGCCGGCAGCTGCGACCGCATTTGGATTTTTGATCGACATCGTTACTAAGGCCAACAGGATAAAGCCAAAGATCCCGGAAATCGCTACGGAAAGGAAGACGCCCCATGGTGCGCGAACCCGCGGATTCAACGTTTCTTCACTTGTGTGAGCGGAGGCATCGTAGCCGGTCAACGTCCACTGTGCTTGCAGCAAGCCAACTAGGAAGGCACCCCAGTATGGCATTGACGATGACGTTTGCGTTGAAAAGGTACTATAAAGGTAGCTGACGTGGTGTTGTGGCCCTACTGCAATCAAGACGCCGATAATGAGTAACACCCCTACCACGTGATAAATCGCTGAAACTGAATTCAACTTCGATACCAAATCAATTCCGAAATGGTTTAATAGTGCGTGGCTGATCAAAATCACGGCGTAAGTTCCAAAAAAGGCAGCTTACTAGGATTCGTAAATAACAAATTTGAGGCGAAAGTAGCACAGCCGTAATCAATCCCGGCAACGATGGTTACTTGCCCAACGATGTTTAACCAACCGGTAAACCAGCCCCAAGTTGGGCCGCCCAAAATCGATGCCCAGTGATAAATCGCACCCGAGGTTGGAATCGCCGACGTCAATTCTGCCATTGCCGCTGCAACGAACAGAACGAAGAAGGTTACTAACGGCCAACCAATCCCCATCATGGCGGGACCGCCTTGGCTAAAGCCGTAACCATAGTAGGAAACGGCCCCAGTTAAAATCGAAATAATCGAAAACGACACGGCAAAGTTTGAAAACCCACCCATATCGCGAATCAATTCTTGTTTGTAGCCGAACGACTTGGTGGTCGTTTCAGCTTGACCCCGTGCGGCTCGAACCGAACGTGCTGCTTGGACACCAATAAATCCCATCATCACAAGCATTAATCCAAAAATGACAATTCCTAAAATAATCATGCTTTCACGTTCCTCTCAATCAAGTCTAACGGACAATCGTTGTTTACGTGTTAGATTATATAACATTGATTTTGATTTTCAAGTGTTTTCACAAAATAATTCTCATTTCTTTTTAATTTACATTCACTTTTTACCTTTATTCAGGCTTATGTCACGGTTAAAAGCAGCTGAATTACTTTAATTACCGAATATTAGTTGAATTAATTTCAAATGATGTTACTATTTATAACATAAGTTAAAGGGAGATGAGAACACTTGGGTGACACTTTCCAAACTGTCGGCATTGATATCGGAACCTCAACAACCTCCCTGATCATTGCCACCTTGACCATCGAGAACACCGCCTCCGGGTTCTCGTTGCCACACCTAACGATTAGTGATAAACAAATTACCTATCGTAGTCCGGTCATTTTTACCCCATTAATTGATCACGTTCGGATTGACGAACAACGCATTCGCCAGTTCGTCGCCGAACAGTACCGATTAGCCCACGCCGACCCAAACGAGTTTAAGATTGGCGCCATCATTATGACGGGCGAAACTGCTCGGAAAGTTAACGCTGATAAGGTGCTCCACGCACTTAGCGCCTACGCTGGTCGGTTTGTCTGTGCGACTGCCGGTCCCGGCTTAGAGAGTTTGATTGCCGCTAAAAGTGCGGCCCATTCTCTTTTGACGGTCACCAACCCGCAGCCAGTCATTAATATTGATATTGGCGGCGGCACTAGTAACCTCGCTTACTTCACGAACGGCCAGTGTCAGGACACGGCCTGTTTCGACATTGGTGGTCGGTTGATTCGGCTTGATGAATCACAACGTATTACCTACTTAGCGCCGAAACTTAAACCGCTGATTGACCGGGTGCAACCGACATTACAGCTTGGTAAACGAACTACCGTTGCCGAACTCATGCCCGTGATTCAAGCGATGACGCATGTCCTAGAACGTGCGGTGGGCATTGATGTGCCGGCACCGGAATTTGAGCATTTCGTTACTGACAAATCGCTCACGCCGACGCCAACACCTACAACGTTGACGTTCTCGGGTGGCGTTGCCGATTGTTTAACCACTGAACTGCCAGTCGATCCGTTTCGGTACGGCGATGTTGGTCCTTTATTGGGTTACGCCGTTCGCCAATCGCGGTTATTCACCGAACGCCACGTTCATCAGGCCGATGAAACGATTCAGGCGACCGTTGTTGGCGCGGGTTCCCAAACCATGATGATCAGTGGCAGCACGATTAGTTACACCCCCGAGACCTTACCACTTCAAAACGTACCGGTGATCACCGTTGAACAACTAGCGTCCACTAGGGATACCGTCAAAGCTATTACGGCCAAGTTAGCCCGCTATCCCAATGAAACAGTAGCGTTGGCACTTCCCAATATCGCCGTCACCTTCGCGGAACTGCAACGATGGGCGCAATTGATTCTAACCGGTATGGCCACCGCAATTGTGCAACGTACGCCACTTGTGATCATCATGCAGCCGAACGCCGCCAAGGCCTTAGGCAATAGTCTGCGAAGTCAATTACCACCCAATTACCCACTGGTTTGTCTCGACAACGTTTCAGCAACCAGCGATGACTACCTCGACATTGGCCTCCCCGTTGCAAACGGCCAAACCGTTCCCGTTATCGTCAAAACCCTGATTTTCAACTAGTTTTAAAGGAGGAACTCGCTCATGAATCTTACCGTTACCCTAAGTAACCAACGCTACAATTTCAATACCGTCAAGGAGGTCCTCGCAAAAGCAAACGAGGTCAAATCCGGGGATCAACTCGCCGGCATCGCCGCTAGTTCCACGGCCGAACGCGTGGCCGCCAAAATCGTTCTTTCTCAGCTGACGTTAAAAGACGTCTATGAAAATCCCGCAGTCCCTTACGATCAAGATGAAGTCACCCGCCTGATCATCGACGACCTTGATTCAACAGTCTTTCAACAAATTCAGAACTGGACCCTCGAACAGTTACGCGAATGGCTGTTGGCCCCCACGACTGACAGCGCAATGATCCACGCCATCTCTGGTGGCTTAACCGCTGAAATGATTGCGGGCGTCTGCAAGTTGATGACCAATCTCGATCTGATTAGTGTTGCTAAAAAAATCCACAATGAAAAAACCGCGAACACCACGATTGGGCGTCCCGGGACCTTCTCATCACGTTGCAACCGAACCACCCTTCCGATGACCTACGCGGCATCATGGCCGCAACCATGGAAGGCCTCAGCATGGGCATCGGGGACGCCGTAATTGGTCTGAACCCCGTTAACGACACGGTTGATAACTTGACCCGGATTCTCACGACCTTCCACGACTTCTGTGAAACCTGGCAAGTCCCCACCCAGACATGTGTTTTAGGTCACGTGACGACCCAAATGAAGGCCATCGAACAGGGTGCGCCAGCCGGACTGATTTTTCAGTCGATTGCCGGGTCGGAAAAGGCCAACACTGCGTTTGGGATCAACCGGCAGTTGATTGAAGAAGCGAACCAATTGGGACACGAACAGCTACACAATAGTGGGCCGAACGTCATGTATTTTGAAACTGGTCAGGGGTCCGAACTTTCCGCTGAAGCGAACTTTGGTGCTGATCAGGTGACGATGGAAGCTCGGTGTTACGGGTTCGCGCGCCACTTTGATCCGTTCATCGTCAACACCGTTGTGGGATTCATCGGACCCGAATACCTTTACGATGCCAAACAAGTTACGCGTGCCGGCTTGGAAGACCACTTTATGGGTAAACTCAGTGGCTTAGCGATGGGTTGCGACGTTTGCTACACCAACCACATGCAGGCCGACCAAAACGATATTGAAAATTTGGCCATGTTACTCGCCAACGCTGGTTGCACCTACATCATGGGCGTGCCACAAGCAGACGACGTCATGTTGAACTACCAGTCTACCGGCTACCAAGAAACGGCCACCATCCGTGAGTTGCTCAACTTACGCCCGATTCCCGAATTTGACGCTTGGCTAGAACGACTGGGGTTAAGCCACGATGGCCACCTCACCAGCAAGGCCGGCGATGCATCCGTTTTTCTCACTAAGGAGGCAGTCAAATGAACTTTATCGCACCGAACATCACCCCACTTCCCACTGACGATACCGGCGCCATTATCGACTTACGCGCCCAAGACCAGCAACAATTACTCAACGTTGACCACCCAGCAGACGAGGCCGGTTACCGGTTTTTGAAAGCCAGCACGACCGCAAGACTTGGATTAGGCCGCGTTGGTACCCGCTACACGACCCACTCCGTTCTCCGGCTCCGTGCTGACCACGCCGCTGCTCGGGACGCTGTTTGGACCGATGTTTCAACCAATTTCATCGAACAGCAAGGCTTTGTGCCATTTCAGTCCGTTTGCGAGAGCGAAAGCGAGTATTTGACCCGACCGGATCGGGGGCGACAATTATCAGCCGATACACTTAAACGGGTTCAGGCGCTCTACCCCACGAATCCGCGGGTTTTGATTGCCGTTGGTGATGGCCTGAGTTCGGCCGCTATCGAAGCGAACGTCGCCGACGTCATCCCCGCTATCACTCAAGGTTTAGCACTGGATCACCTCACCATCGGGCCGATTCCCTTCATCCGTTTTGCCCGAGTTGGCACCGAAGACTACCTTGGTGAAGCCACTCAAGCTGACGTGGTTTGCCTCCTCATTGGCGAACGACCGGCTGGTAACTGCTAAATCCATGAGTGCCTACCTTGCTTACCGGCCAACCGTGGGCATGCCGGAAGCGCGCCGCACGGTTGTTTCAAACATTCATCCGGGCGGGGTGCCAGCGGTTGAAGCTGGGGCCTACCTGGCTGATTTGATTAAAGAAATGTTGGCCAAACGAGCTTCGGGGCTGGCACTGAACGCATGATTGGAATCTGAACTGAACAACTATTCGAACGACAATTTAGCGTGAGGCTGAGTTGCCGTTTTTTGTTGTTCTCAATTACCTAACTCACCCTGTTTTATCACCGTTAAATGCGCTAAACTAACGTTAATCTAATTGAAAAGGAGCCACTACATATTATGACCACAACGATTACCGGATACCCCCGAATTGGCCGCCAGTTGGAACTCAAAACCATGGTTGATCACTACTTATCGCACCAAATCAGCATCACAGAACTGATTCAACAGTCAACTGACCTGCAACACCAAAACTGGGCAACGCTTCATGAAGCCGGCATTGATCAGATTCCGGTTAACGATTTCGCATTACTGGACCGTTTTTTGGATACGGCCGTGTTGTTTAACCTCATACCTGAGCGATTTCGGCAACTGCATTTACCACCACTAGAATTGTCATTTGCGTTAGCTGCGGGAATCGATGACGGTCAGCAACAGGCTGCTCCGTTACGGATGCATCGCTGGTTCAACACTAACTACAACCACTACGTTCCGGAATTTGACGACTACACCTTTCCGCACCTCGTTGGCACCCGCTTCACCCACGCCTTTCGCGATGCGCAGGCCCTCGGCTACGATGCTCGCCCCGTTTTAATTGGCCCGTATACGTTACTTAAATGCAGTACCTTCACTGGTAAACGGGCCCCCGCCGATTACGTCACCGACCTCGTGAACGCCTACGCCGACCTCTTTCGCCGCTTAATGGTGCTGGATGCGGACTGGATTCAGTTGGACGAACCTGCGTTGGTGCTGGCGCCAACGCAGGAGGACCTCGCCTTGTTCGACCAACTTTACCAACCACTCCTTTCTCAAAAGGAAACGTTACGGGTACTCATTCAAACCGCGTTCGGCGACGTTCGGGAAGCCTATTCGCACCTCATCACATTACCCATTGATGGTCTGGGATTAGACTTACTGCCAGATTCTCACAACTGGCGCTACTTCAACAACAGCCCCTACCTGATGACAAGCATCTCTTCGCTGGTATCATTAACGGTCAAAACATCTGGCGTACCAACTATGCTGACCGATTAGCGCGCCTTCAGACACTGCCGGCCGAACGGCTCACGTTAACCACCTCGTGTTCGTTACTGCACGTCCCAGTAACGGTAGCGACCGAAACCCAGTTACCGGCAAATACTCGCCAGTACCTCGCCTTTGCTGAAGAAAAGTTGGAAGAATTAGTTGACTTGGACACCCTGCTTAAAACGCCAGATACCAGTAAACTCGCAGCGAACCAAGCGTTATTCGATCAACCACGTATTCAGCCCGATTCAGCGTTAAGAAACGGATCACTAATTTAGCGCCAGCAAAGATGCGGCGACAACAATCACGCCAGCAACGGGCACCACAACAGCAACAACGGTTCAACTTCCCGGCATTACCCACCCAAACGATTGGCTCATTTCCAACCAATCAACAAGACCGGCAAACCATTGCGGACTACGCTCAGGGAAGCTTATCTGAATCAGACTTCAACGCCTACACGAAGCAGCGCATCCGTGACGGCATCGCCCTTCAAAAACAGCTCGGCCTAGACGTATTCGTGACCGGCGAATACACCCGAACGGACATGATCACCCACTTCGACCACCAACTGAGCGGCTTTTTGTTTACCGAACACGCTTGGATTCAATCGTTCGGGACCTACTGTGCTCAACCACCAATCATCTGGGGTGACATTGCGTGGCAGCACCCGATTACCGTGGCAGAAACGGCCTTCGCGCAGACCCTGACGGAAAAACCAGTCAAGGGTGTTTTAACTGGCCCCATGACCCTCGCTAGTTGGGCCTACCCCCGTGAAGATCTCGATTTAAAAACCAGCGCCACCCAAATCGCACTAGCGTTACAAGATGAGGCGACCGCCCTCGAACAGCACGGCATCGCATTATTCAGTTGGACGAACCCGCCTTTCGCACCCGGTTGCCACTCCGTCACGCCAATTGGCAAGCCAACTACCTCGATTGGGCGATTCCGGTGATTCGGTTAGCGACCGCCACGCTTAAACCCACTACTCAGGTTCAGATTCACATCTGCGAAGGTCACTACACCGATATTTTGCCCGAACTTGACCAGTTGGATGCGGACGTCCTTTCACTGGCATTTACCGATCCAAACCTCTTACCAGCGCTTAAGGCCCAACACTTCGAAACACCCGTTGGCCTTGGCGTGTTCGACACTGCCCGGTTCAAATTACCGACTGAGACCGCGATCGAAACCAAAATTCGTCAAATTCACGATACGCTCCCAGATAACGGCATCTGGATCAATCCCGATTGTGGGCTTAAAACCCTGCCGGAAGTAGCAGTGACCCGGAGCTTACAACGAATGGTTACCGCAACCGAACATGTTCGGCAAACACTTAACTAACCGTGTTCGGTTATCAATCAACGCCCACAAATATCCCGCTTGACGCTCACCGATTTGCGCCTAACATCGAGATATACTCTGCATTTAACCACGAAAGGCGTGACTTTGACTTATGCTCCATAAAACGTACTACGGGCTCGGCACCGCCATTAACCTCTCCGTCAACGAACCAGCGACTGAGGCGGATCTTGACGCAGGAAACGACCTCATCAAGCACTATGAAGATCTTTTAACCGTGAACCGTACCGAATCAGAAGTGATGTCGGTCAATCACGCTGCTGGTCAGCACGCGGTGACGGTTTCTGACATCGTCTACCAACTCATCAAACGGGCGGTTGAAGTCAGTCAGTGGCGGTTAGGCTTTAACACCGCTATCGGACCATTAGTCAAGCTTTGGAAAATTGGCTTTGACGGCGCAAACTTACCAGCTGACGCTGATATTCAAGAACGACTGAACCTGATTAACCCCGATGACATCAAGCTCGATGACGCCCAACGTTCGGTATTTCTCACCAAACCGGGAATGGAAATCAACCTTGGCGCCATTGCGAAGGGCTACATTGCCGACGCGATTCGGACGTTGTGGGAGAGCCGCGGCGTTCAAACTGGCATCATCGACCTCGGCGGTAACATTTTGCTGGTTGGCAACAGCGTACATCCCAACGGTCTCTGGCGAATTGGAGTTCAAAACCCGGTTCAAAAACGCAACGTTGCCTTGGGTGTCCTGACCACAACGGCCAAATCCATTGTGACTTCCGGTATCTACGAGCGGTTCTTGGTCATCAACGGTCATAACTACCACCACATGTTTGATTCGAAGACCGGCTATCCCATCAAAAACGACCTCGCCAGCGTCACTATCGTCAGCGATGACTCAATCGACGGCGATATTTGGACGACTGAGGGCTTCTATCAAGACATTGAAAACGGCATTCCGTTGATTGAAAAGCAACCCGGTTTGGAAGCCATTTTCGTGACGCGCGACTTTAAGGTTGCCATCACCTCTGGCTTAACGGATCGGTTCCAGTTGACTGATGACACTTACCATTTGATTTAGCATCAAAAAAAGCGTTCTGGATCATCTCAATTTGAGATGATCCAGAACGTTTTTATTGATGCTTACAAGCCTGTGGTTTCAATGGCCCGTTCCAACAATTTTTCCAATACGGAACAGAAAACGTAGACCGCAAACGGCACGACAACAAAGCCCATACCAACGATCAAAATGCCAAATGAACCGCTTAACGCTGACGCCTGATAAAACGCAATCAGTGTGGTGCTCAACACCACGCTCATCCGCAATACCGCGGTTTTAATCTTCTGTAACGCCTCAAGTGACGCTTCCGAGAACGCAACGTTCATATCAATATAGTTTAAAATTCGGTTTAACCAATAAGCCACGTATAGTAGTAAGCCCAACGCCACCACAACCGCAACGCCAGTAATCGTCAAAATAACGGGCGCGTAATGGATTACGGCGTATAACCGGATGCCGAGCCAAGTGCTCAAACCGATTAAACTGCCAACGATACCAACCAGCCCGAATCTTAACGCACGTGTTTGTCCCATGCTTTTGACCGTCCTTTTTTCACAGAGTATGTCTAGTTTAGCATGGTATCGGCTGGTAAATGGTGGATTTGATGGAAACTTAATTTAAAGGTAACTTGAATGAGATATTTGTGGGAGCCGAGTTGGGTGGCGTGACGGCGCTTTTAGGCCACCGTGTCGAAACGAGTTCTAAAGGGCAGAGAGCTGCGTGTAAGGCGGAAACAGACAAACCTTCCTTAACCTCGGGAAGCTTCGGCTGATTTGCAGACGTTACCGCTTTGAGGCCACCGTGCCGAAACGAGTTCCGAAGGGCAGAAGGTTGCATATAAGGGAAGAAAGGCAAAAGCCCCAAGCCCAGGGCTTTTCGCCTTTCTCCCCTTATACACCCACCTTCTAACCGCCCTTCTCCACTCTCTCTACTTCTTCATCTGCGGCACAATCACAGTCTTCCAAATACTCTTCAACAACGCATACCCAATCACAACGCCAACCAACGCACTCAAGAAGAAACTTGGCACAAATAGCCACAGCGCGCCCTTGGTCCCTAACAACCAGCTGGCGATTGGATACGCCGCAATGGCGCCGATGATGCCCGTGCCAATCAGTTCACCGAACACGGCGCCAATTAATTTTTTGGTGTAACGAAACATCAAGCCACTCAAAAACGCACCAAACATGCTTCCCGGGAAGGCCAAAATCGTCCCCGTTCCCATGATGTTACGAATCAACGACGTCAAAAACGCCTGCGCTAACGCCCACCAAGGACCCAACAGTGCCCCAGAGATCAAGTTGATCAAATGTTGCATCGGCGCCACTTTAGCCACGCCCACCGTAAACTCGAAAAAGCTGCCCCCAATGACGCCCAATGCCACCAGAATCGACGTCATGGTCATGTAATAAACCCGTTTTGTCATCGTCTTCGCTCCCTTACACCAACGTTAGTTAATCTTCAATTAGTGGGTATTTCGGCGCAACTAGGCTCGTCAAATACACCCCGATACTGAGCACGAGCAGCAAGAAGAACGTTGTGCCCAAGAAAAAGTCCAACCGCTGTAACCAAGAATAGCCCACAACGCCAATCACCCACCACACAAAGTTGAGCGTGATCGATAACCGTTGATGCATCCAAAACACACTGACGAATAGAATCGCAAATAACGGTGTGAAGACCGCGCCAATCGCGTACAGGAAGTTCTGGTAGTACGCCATCGAAACGAACAGCGCAATCAGTAAGCCCAGCACCGTGATGACGATGGCAATCACGTTGACCCGCTTCGTCTTAACTAAGTTCGCCACGTTCGTCGCAGCTGAGTAGGCGTCCATGAAGGTCGTTGTGACCGTTGAAAACACAATGATCAGCAGTGCCACTAGCCCCATGCTGGAGTGCGATAAGACCGTTGTGAAATCGGATTGCCCCGTCAAAATCACCGTGAATAGTCCCAGCGCAAACATCGCGATACTCCCAACAAAGTACCCGCTCACACTGGCCAAACTGGTCTTAAATGGCCGGTCGGTGTGTTGCGTGTAGTCACCGATCAATGGCAACCACGACAAGGCCATGGTGACATTCAACTCAACGGCGCTCCCAAAGCTAATGGGCGCTAAGTTGGCGCCGACTTTCAACCGGCCTTCGCCGATAATCGTAAAGAGAATCAGTACCATCCAATCGCTAGCAACACCACGATGACGTTGTTGATCTTAAACAGCCAATTGTGGTTCATCAGCAACCAGATGATGATCATCACCGCAACAATCACCGACATCACCACCACGGATTGGTAGTGAAACAGTGATTTGGCAATGCCGTTCATCGCTAATTGCGCGTTAACGATCATGACTGCGGTCCAGCCGAGCAACTGCACGGCATTTAGCAGTGAAAACAGCGTCACGCCGGATTCACCGAACACCGTTTTCGTTGCCTTGATTGCCGTTCGGTTCTGTTGAGCTGATAAATACCCCGCTGGCAGCAAGAAAACAAAGCAGCCAATCACGTGGCCGAGAATAATTGCCATTAACCCAACTTGCCACCCCAGCGGTGCAATCAACGTCCCCGTCACGATTTCAGCAATCGAAATTGCTGCACCGATCCACAGTAGGAACAGTCCGCTTAACTTCGTGTTTCCCAATCTAAACAACCTCCACTCTTTTTCGACAAAAAAAGCCCATCGCGACAATGAACATTGTGCACGAAAGGCCATCATTTAATGATCCCGATGATTTCAACACTTTCCTTCGCAAGCACTAACTTAACAGGTTCCGAGGGATCGGGCAACGCCCATCTCAGCCACAAGTGGCACCCCTAGTGTTTTTTCTGTCTATGTTAAGTAAGTTTAAGGGGTTAGGGGGTAAAATGCAAGCGTGCTAAAAATCGCGGTTAGGCCCCAGAATATAAGTAGAATAACACCATGGCCCCCGCCCCTTGGGGGTCATGGTGTTATTCTACTTATATGGCCGGGGCCTGCGATTTTTAGCACGTTTCGGCTATGTAAAAGGATTAAACTGTAACAGCACCCGCTCTTTGGGATTCATGCTGTTATCCTGCTTATATGGCCAGGGCCTGCGATTTTTAGCACGTTTCAACTATGTAACAGCAACGAACCGCCAAGCTCCACAACCAATCAAAAAAGGCCCTCAACCTAAAAACGACCCCAACACCACGTTTGATAGCCAACCGCGATGTTAGTGCCGCTTCCTAATTCTTATTTAACCCTAGTTACTACTCCCACCACTCGGCATCATCGGCTTCAACAACTCCGCCAAGCCACGCAAGTTCCGGGTTTGAATATAAACATCGCCCGTCCCGGTAAAGGCATTCACAAGTCCTTCACCAGTCGTAAAGCCAACTAATCCGGACGCCGGTTTAATCTCGTAATCCAACGTACTCGACCAAGCAATCACGTGGTCGTTATCCACAACTAGCGGTGCGCCAGGCGTCACGTGTAACAGTTGAATGTCACCGTAAGCGTTGATTAGCATTTCGCCCGCACCCGCGGTTTCCATCACAAACAGTCCACCCGTCCCGCCGAAGATGGCGCCACCGATTTTTTGACGGGTCATCGAATACGTGGTGCCATCGCTACCAGCTAAAAATGCACCAGTGTTCAGGCGCCATTGATGGGCGCTATCCAGTTGAATCGCCTTAATCGCACCCGGCGTTTTCGGCGCAATCGCTAACTGCACACCGTTTGCCTGACCAATTGCCCGGGTAATAAAGAAGCTTTCACCGCTGGTCACGGAACGGCCGATGGCACTCATCAAACCGCCAAACCCCTTCTTACCGTTGCTATTCATGGACCCTTCAAGACTGACCCGGCCATCGTGATACACCATTGAACCCGATTCGATTTGAACTGTCTCGTTTTGCGCTAACGTCAAGTTGACCAATGGAAACGTTGCCCCTTCGGTAATTGTGTAGTCCATCTGCTTATCCCCCAATTTAGTGTGACTTCTGGCTTTATTATAACCGGTCACTAGGAGTGTTGACCACGTTAATTATCGGCAGCGAGTAACTTAGCTAAGGCTTGGTACTCGCTCAACAGCCAAGTTCGATACGTCTTGCCCTTGGGTAAGGTTTCAGTTACGGGCAACACCGGCACGTTGTGCTGTTTGGCCAGCTTAACTAAGTTGGTGACAGTTTTACTGCTGACTTGCTTGTTGTAAACAAAAACCGCAACTTTGTGTGACTTAATCCCTGCCTGCATAGCCGCAATTGATTTTGGTGATGGATCACTTTCATTTTCAATGGCTTCTTCAAACTCGTGGTTCGCAACTTTAAAGCCCATCGCAGTCAGTGCGTAGTCGAAAACCGGTTCACTGACGTAGACGTTCCGGTTACCCGTATGTGCCACAGTCTGCTTGATCTTAGCAATTTCCCGGGTAATGGGCTGGAGTGATTTCACATAAGCCTTGGCATTTTTTTCAAAATACCGTTTGTTTTGCGGCTGTTTCTTTGCGTATTTAGCTGCTAATGCCGTCACTAACTTCGGCATCGTTGCCGGTTGGTACCACAAATGCGGATTATCCCCGTTTTGCTTGTTCATCAGATCCTCACCAACGCGAATAACGCGACTTGAGTCACCATCAGCCGTCAACTTCGTCATCCAGCTATCGTATCCCACGCCATTCGCAACCACCACGTCAGCTTGATGCACCTTCTTAGCAACTGCTGGTGTGGGTTCATAATCGTGCGGATCCGTGGCCGGGTTATTGATCACCGACGTTACGGTTCCTTTATTGCCCAGTACCGCCCGCGCCGCCTCACCATAGAAGTCAGTGCTGGTAACAACATTAAGTTGCTTGTTCGTTGCTGACTTGCTTTGCTGGCCACAGCCGCTCATGCCAAGTCCAATCACGATTACTGCAATCAATAACCCACTTAACTTTACCCATTCTTTTCTCAAAATAACAAACTCCTTCTCTCAAATCGTAATGATAACGATTTAAATAATAACGAATTCAGTCAACGATGTAAATAGTAATTTTTACGTTTTACATATTTTTGAGTCAAATTAGTCGCCAAATACTAATTAATCTGCTATATTAAGTTTCTTGACAAATTGTAAGTGGCTCATTTAAGTGGTTGTTTCTAATCATTTCACTTGTTAACGTCAAAGGAGTAGTTATGGCAAAAAAATCAAAGATTGCTAAGTTTCACCGGCAACAACAGCTTATCGCTCAGTACGCTGAGCTACGTCAGGAACTGAAGGCTAAGGGTGATTACGCCGCATTGGCACGCCTGCCTAAGGATTCCAACCCTAACCGGCTGCGGAACCGTGACCGTTTAGATGGTCGCCCTCGTGGTTACATGCGTCAATTTGGCATGTCTCGTCTGAACTTCAGAATGTACGCTCACTTGGGCCAAATTCCTGGGGTTCGTAAAGCCAGCTGGTAGGAGGTTATCTCGATGGAAAAAACTGATTTAGCTAGTGCTTACCGCCGACTGAAGAGTCCCAGTTTGAAGACCCGCAAACGCGCGATGAAGATTATTCGGGACGCAAAGCGGAAGAAGTAACGTTTCATCATTCACTTAACTTTAAAGTTCGCTGGTGTGGCGAATTTGAATAACCCGTTTTAATGATCACTATTCTGGACTGCCCGCGGCGGTTTGGGATGGTGATTTTTTTTGTGGGTTGGGTTTTGTTGGTGGTGGCGTATTTCCTGGGTGATGGTTTGGGGTGAGGTGTTGATTAGCTGTCTACTGTGAGGAGCGTACCTAAGTCCCGCCCACCACAAATCCCCAAAAATCGGGAGCTTCATTACTTTATAGTGGTACTGACGACGAGCATTGCGATTACTTATTTTCGGCGCCAATTAGGCTTTAGTTGGTCCGTGATCGATTGGATTGTGAAACTTGCTAACGCTACTGCCTTTCGGCAACTGCGCCGAAACGAGTTCCGCAAGACAGAGCGCTGCACCTAAGGGACTCTCACCACAAACTCCAAAACCCGGAGTTTCTGGCGAGAGTCCCTTAGGCTCCGCTCTCTAACCGCCTTGCTCCACTCTCTTTACTACCGTATAATAACCTAAGAACGGGGGCTACAAAACATGCTTGAACTACAACATATTAAAAAATACTACGAAGTTGGCGACACCGTCACCAAAGCGTTAGACGACGTTTCCGTTGCCTTTCGGAAGCAGGAATTTGTCGCGATTCTTGGCCCTAGTGGGTCTGGGAAGACTACGATGCTGAACGGCATTGGCGGACTGGACGTTTACGATTCCGGCGATTTGATTATTAAAGGGAAATCAACCAAGAAGTTTAGTGCTTCTGATTGGGACGCCTACCGGAACAACTCGGTTGGCTTTATCTTCCAAAGCTACAACCTGATTGGGCACCTCGGCATCATCGATAACGTTGAATTAGGGATGACGTTGAGTGGTGTCCCCGCTGCCGAAAAGAAAGAAAAGGCCATCGCCGCCCTTAAACGGGTTGGCTTGGGCGATCATATGCATAAGAAGCCCAACCAACTCTCTGGCGGGCAAATGCAACGGGTCGCCATCGCACGGGCAATTGCCAACGACCCCGAAATTTTACTCTGTGACGAACCAACCGGCGCGTTAGACACCGTCACCAGTGTTGAAATCATGGAATTGATCAAGGAACTCTCTAAAGAGCGCCTCGTCATCATGGTTACTCATAACCCAGATTTGGCGCACCAGTACGCGGACCGAATCATTGAATTTGCGGACGGGAAGATTCAAAAGGATTCTAACCCATACAACGAAGCTGAAAGTACCGATCAGTTTGAATTGAAGAAGACCAAGATGCATTTCACCACCGCCCTCAAACTCTCCTTCAATAACATTCGAACGAAGAAGGGCCGGACGTTCCTGACCGCCTTTGCCTCCAGCATCGGGATCATCGGCATCGCAATCGTTTTAGCGTTATCTAACGGCTTCCAACGCCAAATCGACAAAACGCAGTCGAACACCTTGGCGCAATATCCGGTCACGATTTCGCAAAATGCTACCTCGCAAACGGGCATGGCCAACAAGAAGGAGCACTTCTCTAAGGACAACACCGTGGTAGCTAAGATCAGCGATTCAGATAAGGCTCAGCACACCAACAAATTAACCCAAAAGTACCTCAATTACGTGAATGATTTGAATCCCAAATACGGGAAAAATATTGGCTACACCTACACGACCGGCATGAACCTGCTACGCAATGTGAACGGCAAAATCAAACCCGTTCAACTCTCCAACACCGATCAAAGTAAGGCCAACGGTGTCGACTACAGTAGCATGATGGCCAGCAGCACTGGTGTCGGCGTATCATCATACCCAACCGACAATGCTGGTAAGGTCAGCTTCCTCAAAAAGCACTATAAAGCGATTTCCGGGAGCTTCCCATCTAAGGCAACTGACGTCGTGTTAATCGTAAATAAGGATAATTCAACCAACATCAACGCGTTAAAGAACCTTGGCTACACCGTTAAAGACGGTCAAAAGTTAAACTTCAACAAGATCGTTGGCACAACCTTCAAGACGGTTTCCAACAACGCCTACTACACCCAACGGCAACGATGTTCTTGCCAAATACCAACTACGCTTCAATGTACAAGAACAGCGCTAACAAGACGCTCCACGTGGTCGGTGTTCTGCGGGTCAAATCCGCTAATGAGGAAGGCATCCTCTCCCCTGGATTTGCCTACAGTGATCGCTTAACGAAGCAACTTGTTGATCAAAACGCGTCTTCGGACATTGTGAAGGCGCAAAAGGCCAGCTCCCGTAACGTGCTGACTGGCGCAACGGTTGATTCAAGCGCCGCCAAAGAACAACTCATTAGCTACTTAGGCGGTTCTAAAACACCTTCTAGCATCTTAATTTACCCCAACAACTTCAAGCTAAGGATAAGGTTCTCTCATACCTAGACGCCTACAACAAAGGCAAATCCAAGGCTGACAAGGTTATCTACACCGACATGGCCGGCTCCGTTTCGAAGCTGACTGGTGGCTTGATGGACGCGATTACCTACGTCTTAGTGGCCTTTGCCGGTATCTCGCTGGTCACAAGTATGATCATGATCAGTATCATCACCTACACCTCCGTTCTGGAACGGACCAAGGAAATCGGGGTCCTCAAAGCCCTCGGTGCCCGGAAACGCGATATTACCCGAGTGTTCGATGCTGAAACCACGATCCTTGGAGTCGCCTCTGGGGTCATCGGGATCGTGATTGCATGGCTGGCAACCTTCCCAATCAACGCCGTACTGAAGGGCATGACCGACTTGAGTAACGTTGCGCAGTTGAACCCAATGCATGCGATTATCCTGATTATTATCAGTACGGTTCTGACCGTACTTGGTGGTCACGTTCCGGCACGAATGGCATCTAAAAAGGATGCGGCGACTGCTTTACGGACGGAATAATTGCGTTACTTTTTGAATTAATGATAAAACCACCATTACCTGTTATTTCCCGGGTGATGGTGGTTTTTGCTGTCACTTGTGTCCAGCGTAAGTGTTGGGTGAGATTTGGGTGAGATTTGGGTGTTGACTGTTTGTCGTCGCTTCGCTCGCCAAAGCCGCATGGAAACCGGCGCTCTCAGGCTACAAAATTCGGCGCCACTTAAACTGTTATTTCCAGGGTTCCTGAAGTTGTAGAAACTTGTCAACCACGCGCTTTCTGGCCACCGCGCCGAATGGTGCTGCGCGAGACTGAGAGCTGCATGTAGGGGCACTTCGATAAAACCGCCAGGCCCGGGCGCTTTCACCGAAGTGCCCCTACACACCACTCTCAACCCGTCTCGCTCCGCACACTTACGCTGGACACAAACGACAGCACAAAAAAATCGCCCTCAATCGGAGAGCGATTCATAATACTTAAGCTTTAACCTTATCTTCTTCGTAAACGTAATCCCGCGTCATTGGTAAACCAGTACCACTTGGTGCTTTAACCAATGAGTATTGAATAACGTCAATGTTGCCGGCCTCAAATGAAGCGGCGCAAGCTTGCAGGTAAAGTGACCACATGCGGTCAAATTCCTTGCCGTACTTGGCAATCACTTGTTCACGGACAGTTTCGTAGTTGGCATACCACATTTCCAACGTCTTTTGGTAGTGACGACGGAGTGGTTCGATGTCAGAGAACTGTAACTTAGCATCCATGATGTGCTTCAAGTTTTCGGAAACGTTAGGAATGTAGCCACCTGGGAAGATATATTTGATAATAAATGGATCCACCCCAGCGCCTTCGTGTTGGCCAGTGATCCCGTGAATTAACGCGCGACCTTCTGGTACCAAGAAGTCGGCCACTTTTTGGAAGTATAACCCAAGGTTTTCCTTCCCAACGTGTTCGAACATCCCAACGGAAGTGACGTAATCAAATTGATCGTTCACTTCACGGTAGTCTTCGAGTAAGACGTCAACCTTACCTTCAAGGTGGCGTTCCTTAATTTGTTGTTTCGTGTAATCGTATTGTTCTTGACTCAACGTTACCCCGGTAGCGTTCAAGCCGTATTCTTCAGCGGCGATGAACAACAGAGTACCCCAGCCACTCCCAATATCCAACAACCGCTTGCCGGATTCTGGGTGCAACTTGTTCAAGATGTGGTGAACCTTGTTCAATTGGGCTTGTTCCAACGTATCGTCATCGTGTTCAAAGTAGGCACATGAGTAAGTCATCGTATCATCAAGCCACATTTCGTAGAAGTCGTTACCGATATCGTAATGGCTTTGGATGTCTTTTTGGCTAGATTTTTCAGAGTGAGACATCTTTGGCAAGTGCTTCAAGAATGAGTTTTGCTTCAAGAAACTCCCTGCTTGACGATAGGCCGACGCAACGAGTTCTTGAATTGAACCGTCAATTTCAATGTCGCCTTTCATGTAAGCTTCGCCTAAAATTAAGGTTGGCTTATCCGTCATTTCTTTCAACGGAATTTCCTTGTTGATCTTGATTTGAACAACCGGTTCGCCTTCACCATAAGCTTCTAGCTTACCATCCCAATAGGTTACTGTAACGGGAATGTCAAATGCCCGACTCAGTAATTGCCGATAAACCGTTTTTTCTAACACCACTTCTGCCTTCTCTCATTCCAATTTCCTAATTAACGTAAAACGTTTACTGAACAGTGTCAACTTAGCCGACACTGTTAGCTAACTAACTGATTACAATACAAGCATATCGGTGATTTGTCAATCAACATCACTTGGTTTTTTGTTCATTGAAAACGGTTGAGTTACTGTTGTGACAACGTGCGGAACGATGGTCGAAAAGCGCGTGGTTGGTAATTTTCTGTTGTTTTAAGAATCTTGAAAATAACTGTTTAAGTGACGTTAAATTTACGCGTTTCCTCTACCGTTACGTACAACTATCATCAACAAAAAAAGAACCGCCGATATGATCGACAGTTCTTTCAAATTCAATTTTTTTATGCTTGGTTCGTTGCTGTCCTCGAGCCGAAACGTGCTCCACGAAACTGAGAGCTATGTGTAAGGGTAACCCGGTAAAACCCCAGGCCCGGGGCTTTCACCGGATTACCCTTACACGCCGCTCTCAAACCGTTTCGTTCCGCACTCTAGCGCAAATTAATTAACACATCCACCCTACCCTGATTGCGCGAACTGTTAACTTTCAGTTCTTGCTGAGCATTAGTGGTTGCTTGCTTACCCTTCTTGATTAAATTTTGAATCAATTTTTGGCCAAAGCCGTTGCTTAATCCGGTAATCATCCACGTTCTTTTCACGTGCCCAGCTCCCTTCAAGCGGTCATAAGTTGAGAAATATGATACGCCGAATTATAGAATTGTCAATTACTTATCTCAAAATAATCAGCAAACTCAACCTAATTTGCGTAAGCGCGTTGAATGCCACGAATATCCGCAACCGTAATCGTGCGGTCCCTAGTCACGTAGTACATCACACTTTGCTGAAATGGCGCATGTTGTAGGCCTAATGTGTGACCAAATTCATGCTCTGCAACGTGAATCCGTTGTAGTCGCGTGTAGCGTAAGGCCTTCGTTGTATCTCGATATAACGTAGCGGTCGCCGTTGCGAGTACGTTGAGATTGGCTAGCTTCGTCCGACTATAATGCCGCGAAGTCGTCATCCCCACGATGCTTGGGGCAACGTGCGCCGGTTGCTTCTTCGTCTGAACCGTAATATCCGCTGATTTCGCCTTTGTTTCAACCAAGTTAATTAAACTCACCCGACTCCAATGTCTCGCCGCTGAACGCCAAATTTGACGGTAATATGCCGACATCGGGGCTAACCGGTACGTGATCGTCGTTTGCTGCCAACGTTGCGTTGCTGGCGTCCAAACCGGCCCTACAGCTAAAGGCGCGCGGTCGGTTGTCCGATCTGCTGACTGAAACTGCGACCACTGCGTCATCCGTGGTAGCTGCCCTCGAGCAAACTCTGTTCGGGTAACCAACTTAGCCCGACTCGATAGCGGCTCAGTCACTAATCCCCCAACATGCCCAACAGCAATAACCCTTGTTTGAGTAAATTCATGATGTTGCTCCTTTTCAATTGTGTTGTCGATGACACAACCGTTAAGTACGCAACTCAATTGTTCGGTGATTTTAATCAGTAAAAATTTCTTTAGCGATGCCAAATGCCGACCACGCCTTTGGCCAACCGGTATAGAAGGCAAGTTGGGTGATCAATTCCACCATTTCACCCTTCGTCACGCCGTTTTCCTTAGCCATCTTCATGTGGGCTTCTAGTTGTGGAAAGAGGCCCTGCGCCATGAGTGCTGAACAGGTGATCAGGCTCCGATCACGCGCTGACATCTGCTTTTCACGCGCCCAGACTTCTCCGAATAACACATCATCGTTTAAAGCCGCGAACTTAGGCGCAAATTCGCCCAAGTTATCGCGTCCTGCAGTTTGTTTTTTCACCATTACTTCGACTCCTTTTCAACGGCAGCGTACTGGTCGTCACTAACGGCTTCCAACCACTCTGGCGTGCCAGCAGTGATGGCAATGTGTGAGAACCAGCTATCCTTAGTTGCGCCGTGCCAGTGTTTAACGCCATCGTGAGTCACCACAACGTCACCAGGTACGAGGTGGCGCGCTGGTTGGCCGTCTTCTTGATACCAACCTTCACCGCCAGTCACTAATAAAATTTGAAACCCATCGTGATGAATGTGCCAGTTGTTGCGACAACCAGGTTCAAAAGTTACATTTCCGACACCAACGTTAACGGCTGGATCGTTCACTAAGCCCTGTAAGTAACTTTGACCCACAAAGTATTTGGCGTAGGCATCGTTCTTGGGACCCATTTCAAAGATACCGTGTTGTACTTGTTCGTTTTTAGTCATATTAAGCAGCCTCCTTAGGCTTGACGAGTTGGGTAAATTGTAAATTCATTGACGTTCACATCCGCTGGTTGATCGATAGCGAAGTTCACGACCCGCGCAATCGCATCCGGTGTAATGCCAACGGCATCGTAAAGCTGGTTCATGCCAGCCAAAGCGTCCTGATCCGTAATGGTACTCAACAATTCCGTGTTAATGGCGGCTGGGTACAACGTTGCGGTTCGGATGTTGGTGCCTTCCTGCGCACTTTCGGTCCGAATGACTTCCATTAAATTGCGAACCGCAAACTTGGTGGCACCGTAAACACCAGACCCCGGGAAGCTCTTGATCCCCGCAACGGATGAGGTCGTGATGATTTGACCGGATTTTTGACTGGTGAAATCTGGCATTACCGCTGCAACGCCGTTTAACACACCCTTCAAGTTAATATCAATCATGGCGTCCCATTCATCCGTGTGTAACGCGCTGATTGGTGAGGTTGGCATGATGCCAGCGTTGTTGAAAATCACATCGATACCACCGAAAGTCGCCTTCGCTTTAGCAACCAACGCCTGGACATCAGCCATCTTCGTTACATCAGTTACTTGGTAGGTCGCCTCGCCACCGGCAGCCTGAATGGCATCCACAATGGCCTGTAACTTGGCCTCACGCCGCGCGCCCAACACAACTTTGGCGCCATTCGCGGCCAACAATTTGGCGCTCGCTTCGCCGATTCCTGAAGAGGCCCCGGTAATTACAACTACTTTATTTTGAACTGTCATTTAATTAATCTCCTTTTTAATTCGTACTGACTTCAATCTGCCTTAACCAGTAGGTCACCGCGCGCTCCGATCGTGTCACCCGAGAACCCCGAATGGGTAGTCCAGTTCGGACCTTGGCATCCGGACAACATTGCTGAATCAACGCAACGCTATTCCCCAAGCCGCCACCTTCATGGGTGCAAAACGGTAAGATCTCACACCCCGCAAACGACCATTGTTTTAAAAATGCCGTCACAACCGGTGGCAACGTGCCGTTCCAGTTGGGATACCCCAGAAAAATTCGGGTTGCCGTCTCAAACTCAGCCGGTGAAGTTGACAGCTGAAACGCCGGCAACTGATTTCGTTGCTGTTCAACTTTAACTCGCGCCACCGTTGCCGCATAGTTAATCGGATACGGCTCTCGCGGCACCAACTGAACTAACGGACAGGCTAAGCGCTCCGCTAACGTCCGCGCCACCCATTCGGTATTGCCGACCGTCAACGACTGAAGTTGCCCATTAACGAGATTTTCACCCCGATGTGAAAAGTAAACCACGACCGCCACGCGATCACCTCCGTTCTGGTTAAGTTAACAAGATTCAGTTTAAGGCCGACATTGGCATTCGTCTAATACCTAAAAAAACGGGATTCATGCCTGATAAGCATGAATCCCGTTTCGTTCAACTTTTAGTTAAGCAAAGGCTTCCCGGAAGTAGCGAATGAACTCCCCAACTACCGGCGTCAGCATCCGTTCCCGGCGCCAAACCAATACACAACTGGTCTGAATCGCAGGCTTTAACGGCACAAACGTCACATCGCTAGGTTGACGGCCACTCACTGCCCCTTCAATACTAACGGCAGCGCCAACTTGATGTTCCACCAGTGGAATGACGTTAAAACTCAGATTAAAGTTACCAATCACGTTTAACTGATCCAGTGTTACACCAGCCCAATCAGCTAAGAGCTGTTGCACTTCAGGCCGCCCCGAAATCATCAAGGGCATGCCGGGCAAGTCAGCGGGTTCAATGTCGGCCTTCCGGGCAGCAAAGCTTTCGTTGCTAACCAGCAACCCCCAACGTTCCGTTCTAGGCAACGTTAACGTATGGTATTTTTCCGTGTTGACCGGCTCCAATAAAATGGCGACATCCAGCAGCCCCTTCTCCAGTCGTTCCTTAATAATGTCGCTGGTGCCACTAAAAATCTCAAAGGTCACCTGCGGATAGTCACTTACAAAATCCTCCAGCATCATCGCCAACGTGTCGGAGTTATCGGCCTCCACACAGCCGATCGCGATGTGGCCGCTGAAAAGCTGTTGCCGGCGGTCGTTAAATTCCTGAGTGGTTTGCTGGGTCAGCGACAAAATTTCAGCCGCCCGACTCTTCAAAAACAACCCCGCTTCCGTCAACGCTAACTGGTTATGGTCACGGGTAAATAACGTTGTGCCAAGCTCGCGTTCCAGTGACTTTAACTGGCGACTGAGCGTTGGCTGGGTAATGTGTAATTGGGCCGCAGCCTGGGTAATGTTTTCCGTTTCCGCAATCGTATAAAAGTAGTGTAATAACCGAAGTTCCATCGTTGCGCCCCTTTCTAAAACTCGTTGAAGTGTCTTTACTGGTATTTTAACGTCGAAGCCCTTAAACTTGGAAAACAGACTCCAAAATAAAGGATCGTGATCTACAATGGTCATGCGTGACCTCAATATGGGGACCAAGGCCGGTCTTGCCGTTATCTCAGACAAATGGTCTGCCCTCATTTTACTCAATCTAACCGGCGACTATCAAGGTTTATGACCCTGCGTGAAAGTGTGCGCGGCATCGGCACCTTTAAGCTACTGATCAAACTCGCCACCTTAACGCGTCTCGGACTGGTCGCCGATACCAGCGACTACCAGTACAAACTCACGTTGGATGGGCAGTACTTTCAACAAGTACTCCTGAATCTAGATGGTTGGGGCGACCGCCAGCTCCGGCAAACGACCCGATTATCACTCACCAACCACTAAAACGACTTCCTGGCAACTTGCCAAGAAGCCGTTTTTTAGTCTCGCTTTAGCCAATCATTAACTTTGCGTTGACCGGCCTGAACCGGTGCCACTTCGGTAACAGCCACTGAATCGCTAACGCAATGAGTAACGGCCCGCCAACCGCGATAATCAACCGGAGAACCGGATGATTGACGATGCCAACCAGCAGACAGACATCTAAGAACAACTTATGCCCATACATAATTGCCAACGTGTGGCGGCCGATAACGGTCAACCAACCATGTAACGGCATCAACGAGGTGAGGTAGGCAAGCACCATCACCGCCAATGTCAGCAATACCGGTACCACCGCTAAAGTCAACGCTGCGGGTAATGAGCTTTGAATCAGGTGGGATTTTAACGAAAAGTGGAACGTAAAGCCCCCCATAAAATGCCACCAGATCAACATCGCCGAACTGGTTAAAATGCCGATGATGGCTGCCGGATGCGTAATCCAATTAAGGTGTGCATGAAACAGCAGATAACCAATCATCGTGTAAAATGCCGTGACCAGCACCGTATCCAGACTCCAAGGCATCATCGCAAACCCGTTAATGTGCATCCAGGTCACCTGCTGATAGCTCGTGCCCAGCAGTAAGCCGGCTAACGCAACTGCGAACTGCAGCAGCGGTTGGCGAACAATCGTGATCACCGCCGTCACCACAACGATCGTGATCAGGTAAGCGTTAATGAACCAAAAGGTACTAGTGTAAAAGTTTAGCGTGCGACCACCATAAATCAGGTCCATCAAGTGTTGCGTCCAAAACAGGACCGTTTGATGGTGGAGCACCACGTAGGCGCTGATCAGTAGGAATCCCATCACCACGTACAGCAACAATTCGCCCTGCAGTCGCCGGCGCCAGAATCGACGCCAGTCTACTAAATGAGGCAGTGGTTTTAAAAAAATCCCACCGATAATGAAGAACAGCGGCATGTGCCACCAATAAACGAAGTGGGCCGTTATACTGCCACTTAGCAGATGACCCAGCACCACCGCGATGATACCGTAAGCTTTCGCAATGTCTAGCCAATCGATTCGTTGCGCGTGATGTCGTTGGCGCACCGCTGTCCGCGTCTCACCGCCCGTCATTTTTTCAGCCGTCATTTAAGCCACCTCATCCGTTCGCTGTTGCCGACGACGTCGTAGCCAGTCGTAACCACCAAAACTTAGCAATCCAATAACTGACAGTCCTGCGCCCAACGCTAATCCCGGCACGTGGTACTGCAACGTCACGTGATTCGTCTTCTGGGTCAATGGTACCGCCGTAAAGTTGCCCAGTACCTGACGCGTCTGAACCGCTTTGCCGTTAACCGTTGCTGCCCAACCTTTATCGTACGGAATCGCCGTGTATAGCCAGTTGTTCGTCGCCGATGTTTTGGTAACTGTGCCACTGACCTGGTTCCCGCTGATTGTTGGCTTGAAGGCTTGTTGTTGCCGCCCTTGGGTAAGTGCTTGGAGCTTGGCGGCATCCAAACTCAATAGATGAATTTTATGCGTTGATGCCTGAGTTGGGGCAGAGATGCCAATCACCACGTGCGCGCCCTTGGCGTAGTTACCCAAACGAATCAGATCGTGGTTATTCTTCGTGACCATGCTCTTGATTGCCTGCCCATTAACGGTAATGGTTGCGGTTGAAATTCGTTTGTCAGCCGCTTCCAAATACAACGGTCCACTCGTTTGCGTCGTCACCCGCAACTGGTACCGGTGACGACCAGAAGCAGTCAAAGCTGCCGCCTGGTGAGTTGCCGTTACCGTAGCGGGTTGTAAATACCGCCCGTTGATTGGCTGAATGCGTTGCAAAATCGTCTCCAAGTTCGTAAAAATCGCAAACCGTTGTAGCTTAAATTGAACGAATCGGCTGTTGACTGGAAAGCCCATGCCGAGGTAGTACGGATTCGACTTCGCGCCCGTTTGTGAATTAACGGACGTCTTAACGCCCAACAGCAGTTCCGAAATCGCCGTCACACCTTGGTTACTGATTCGACGAGCATTCTTGCTGTATAGACCCAGTGCCATCAGTGCTTCCCGGGTTTGTTCGTTCATGGTTGAATCATACTGTTTAATGCCATTGAAGTTATAGATTTGGGCATCGTTGTAGCCCATATAGCCAGTCTTGGCATACGTTTGTGCCAACGATGGTCCCGCATAGTTCACACGGTACAATTGCCGTTGTGACGTTTGTGGCGTAATCAATTTTGTCTGTTGTGCCACATCCGTCTGATAACCACTCTGACTCGCCAGCGGTGCTGACCGGAGGGTGTCGGCAAAGTTAAGCGACACTTCACCCATCACGCAGCCGTTAACGCCAGTGTCATGAGTTGGTGACGTTGGAACGTGGTGAAGATAATCGCGGCATCCACCCCAATAATCAGCAGATTTAAGAGTAAGATCTTCGCTGAATTGGGTTGTAGTTGATGGTATTGGTGGGTCAAGACTGCTAGTGCAACGCTGTGCTTAGCAAACCGTAAGTAACCGAACCCAGCAACTAGCAACCCCATCAAACTCGCTGGAATGGCTAATTTTTGCCACCGTTTTAACTGCTGTGGTTGCGCTAACCAAGCTTCATAGGCAATCATTACTGCCATAAAGCTGACCAAAAAGGCGTAGCGGAACGGTGAGCCGGCAGGTTGGTGGAACATGTGCCAAGCTGTATTTAGTGGTTGAACAAACATGCTGATGAGTAAAATACCGAAAACTGCCGCTGCACCCAATTTTTGGCGCTGAGTAATCTTTGAATTAACGAAGTAACTCATGACTAACAAGGTCACAACCAACGTTGCGTAAAGTGCTGGTGCGTGAATCAGTCGGTTCGTGTAGTTCTCGCCGCCGAGGCCGAGTTGGGCCAAAATTTCTGGCCCATACATCGGTTGAATCGCAAACTCGTTGGTATTGGTCGATAACTTCGACGTCAGCAACATCCCCAGTCCCGTTGGTATGAGGACGATCATGCTGGTTAAAACACTGCAGGCCTCAGTGACTAAGAACGTCAGCAGCATTCTGCCAGTTGCCACGGTTGGATTGGGACGCGTCAAAAAGACGTAGCCGAAGTAGATGACCGTAAAGAGCCCCGTCATGTAACCGACATAGTAGTTCGACAGAATCGTTAACGTTAGCCAAACAAACAGGCCAAGTGACCGCTGACCATCCCGAACCCGGTCAATGCTGGCCGCAATCAATGGGAGATAGATCAAACCATCAAGCCACATGATGTTCACAAAATCGGCGGTGACAAAACCGCATAGCGCGTAAGCAATCGCAAACGCGACAATTCCCCACCGCATCTGGTGCGTGTGTCGCGCTAAATAGTAGCTCATGGCTGCCGCACTAGCGCTAATTTTAAGCATCAAAATTAGCGTAATGGCCATTGGTAACTGACCGACCGAAAATAAGCCAACTAACAGGTTAAACGGACTCAACAGGTAGTACGCCACCATCGGGACAAGGTTTTCCCCAACCCCAAATGAAAAACTATACGTTGCGAACTGCCCCGTTGTAATGACATGCCGAAAGTACGTTAAAAATTGAAGGTACTGCGCCGACATATCACCAATCAATAGGTTGCGTGAACCAAATGGCGTCACATGATAGTAGCTAAAGACTAGTCCCAGCACAGCCAATGTGAGGACGCTAGCGACCCCCATTTTGACACCAAGCCGACTGAAGCTGAGTGCCGGGGCAAGGTCCCCGACCCCTGATTTAAAGCGGGTGCGTCGAAGCGTTGCCTCGTTCACCTCTGGTTTTAAAACACGCATAATGGTTCCCTTCTTCGTTGTTTTGATGGGCCTATCATAACGCGTGTTTTTCTGAGAAACTACTTGCTAAAAAGGTGAAGGTCCTGAGAATTTATCAGAATCGTCACTTGGTTGTCATTGCCGATACAGGTATGATAAGGGTATTAACTACCGTTTTAACTTGGAGGAACCCCTATGATTTTGCAACGCGATAACATTCCCAACCTCGACCAAATTTCTAGCCAGATGGGCGAACTGGTTGGGGCCGAAACTACCGAAGAATTTCGTAAATTCATCGCCTACTATCAGCAGTGTCAGGCTGGTGCCAACGAAATCGGCACCAAGTTAGATAACCTCGATTCTGAATACCAGATGCGCGATAACCATAACCCGATCCACCACATGGAAACGCGGATGAAGGCGCCCGCTAGTTTATTTAAAAAACTGGACAAAAAACAACTCCCCAAAACGTTCGATTCGATCCACGACCACATTCTAGATGTGGCTGGCATCCGCGTGATCACCAACTATCTGTCAGATATTGATACCGTGGCGGATGCGCTCACGAGTCAAAGCGACATTACCGTTTTGAAGCGCAAGGATTACATCAACCACCCCAAACCAAGTGGCTACCGGAGTTTACACCTCGTCGTTTCCGTGCCGGTCTTTCGGACGGACGGTCCCGTTGACACCCCGGTTGAGATTCAACTGCGAACTGTGGGCATGGATATGTGGGCCAGTTTGGAACACAAGTTGCGTTATAAAACCGACGTTGATCCTGATAAGGTCGTTAAATACGGCGATCAGTTACGTGGTTATGCGAAGGAATTAAATGGCATCGAAACGAATCTTCAGACAATTTTTAAAAAGTTACAGGACTAAAAAACGGTTGGGCGCTGGCCCAACCGTTTTTTACTACTGATTTGCGTGATAGATTGTTGCCAATGGGCCTTGATAGTTACTTTGCCACGGCTTTGGTTGGCGTTGATAATGCAGCACCTTAGTATGCGTTTTGACCCAATTTTCCGTAACGCCGGCCGCTTCATACTGCGCAAAATTGGGCACATCCAAGTTCCACAGTCGGTCATCAACTTCAACAACTTGGTCGCCATACAGGCCATTTAACACGTCTTGATCAACTAATGGTAACGCGTCATGCGTGGCCACGAACTGGTTGATAGCTTGAACGTCCACTAACTGCCGCAAACGATCCAAATCAATCAGGAGGACCCCAGTGTTGAAATACGGTTGCGCTAACCCTAACCGTTCCCGGCTATTCTGGTCGCCTTGGTGCGCAACGGCTGCGAAAGTTTTGCCGGCTAGTGGTAATTGCCAGAGGTCAGCCACTGCATTTAAAATCAACGTATCGGGGTCGAGGTAGAGCACGCGATGGACTGATTTCGGTAAAATCTCACCGCACAACAACCGGTAATAAGTTTCGACCGGATACTGGTCGGTTACTGGTACGTCGCCCAAACTGGCCGCATCGGCTTGAATCGCTTGGAACTTGAAACCAAGTTGGGTGGTGATAAAACTTGCTAAAGCCGCTAAAACATCAGCGGAGAGTTGGCGATGGATCAACCAAACCTTAACCGGAGTGGTTTCGTGCCGTTTCAGTGATGTCAGCATCGTTTTCAATGGTGGGATGTATCGCTCGTCAACGGTGACGAGGAGGTTGATGGGAAGCATGTGGTCACGTCCTTTTTCAATTAACTTTATTATTTTTGTAGCTTAAGAGACAGTTCTCCCAATGAGTGTCTCTTAAGATACAGCCTGTTTCAAACTGCTTCTAGGCTAACGCTCTCAAGCCCGTTATGATTGGAACCATCAATTACAAAGAAGGTTTCCAAAATGACAGCTAAAATTACAATTCACGTCATGCATACTGGTCTCGTCAAAGTCGACCGGGCACTTCCCTTTCATGGCCTCTACCGTAACCCGCTTGCTTTTACTGGCCTTTTCAGAAGCGATAAAAACCAAGTCACCCTGCCCGTTTCTAGTTACCTCATCGAACATCCCAAGGGACTAATTCTCGTCGATACCGGTTGGCATAAACAGGTTCGTCAAAGTAATTGGGCGGAACTGGGCCCCCAAGTCCAAATCAATACGGGTTACTTGCCAACTGGTTGGGCCGTTGACGAACGACTCGCCGCACTCGGCTACAAGCCAGAAGATCTCGACTTAGTCTTACTCAGTCACCTTCACTGCGATCACGTGAGTGGCCTCAAGCACGTTGCCCAGGCCAAACAAATCCTAGTGTCACAACCGGAATGGCAGACCGCTAACCGGCTCCCACTAGTCTACCTGCCACATGAATGGCGGGGCGTTAACGTTGACACTTATCAGTACGAAGATTCCGGTATCGGACCCGTTGGTGAAAGTTATGATGTCTTCGGTGACGGCAGTGTCTTGCAAGTTCACACACCGGGGCACGCCACTGGCATGTCGGCGACTCTGATTCAAAATGACGCTGGCCACTATGTTCTCTTGGCCGCTGACGTTGGTTACGCTAATCGCTCTTGGGAAGAGATGCTCACACCGGGGATTTGTACGAGTCGAAAAGCCGCCATCACTAGTTTAGGTTGGGTACGCGAACAGGCCCACGACCCTAACTGCATCGAAGCGCTGGCTAATCACGATACAACAACGGATCCTCACATCATTACCCTATGATTGACCAGTTAATACCGATTTCACCAGTCCATTCATAAAGGTTGAGATTTGATCCGCACTTCCTCGCCGAAGTGCCAAGTGATTGCCGTATAAGCAGTAGAGGCGTAAATTTCTAATAGAAAATCCTGCGGTACTGGTTGCGATACCTCAGGTAATAATTGCGCTGCATGTCGCCGTAAACTAGCTAAATACCGCGCACTTAAATCGCCTTCCGGTTCATGGACTTTCAACAACGGTAAAATCATAAAAACGTCTTCCGATAACGCCGTGTAGAGTGCTAATAACCCACTATCAGCTAACGGATCCACCAATCGCGCATCCAGTAGTTCGTCAAAACGGGCTGCTTGCTGCTCAACTAATTCACTAAGAACCGCGTATTTATCTGGATAATGGTGATAAAACGTACTTCGCCCGACTAATCCTTCCTGACAAATATCATTAACCGTGATCTGATTAAACGATCGTCGATTCAAACAAGTTATCAGGGCCGCCTGAATATCACGTTGACTCTTGTATTTACGCATATCAGCCATGTCGATCACTCCCATTCTTTCCATAAGTCTAACCCAAAAACGACCCTCCGTCAGCGTAAAATCGCCAACGAAGAGTCGTTTTAATGATTCCCTTTGTTATTCTGTTTCTTGAGTCCGTCTCTGCGTGTCCATTTCCCACTTCGCCCGCCGTACTCGTAAATCGTCAACCAGTTGTGCCAACGTAATTTGGGCCATACTGCGTTCCGCATCCGCCTGAACCTTGGCGTAAGCCTCTTCTAACGTTCCTTGAATATTTGCACCAACCGGACAATCCATGTTGGTTTTATCATCAATGTGCAACAGGTTGTGATCTTCATCGATCGCATAGTAAACGTCTAACAGCGTGATGTCGGCTGGCGACTTGGCCAAACTGGGTTTAACCACCCCAGGCCGACTCGTTAACAATCCTGCCTTTACCAACGACGACATGAGCCGGCGCACCAGACTCGGATAGAGTTGATACTGAGCGCAATCGCGTTGCTGGAAAGGTCAAACTCGCCCTGACAAATTTCAATGTAGGCTAAGACGTGCACGGCATCGCTTAATTTATGAGAGTATTTCATATCAATTTACCTCGCTTAATCGTGCTTCCAGTTTAACGCATTGCGCTTGGTTTGTGGACACTAGTTTGCCTTTAACGCTTTAAGTGCAGTTTGAATCGGCGTTACTGGACGACCTAAAACAGTGGCTAACGTATCATCTGATTGGGCCAAATCCCCATTGTGAATCAGGGTTTGCATGCTGGTAATCACGGCAGCAGTTGTCGCATCCAAACCAGCAGCTTCCAATCCCTTTTGGTAATCAGCTTCACTGACCGAAGCAACGTCAAATGATTGGTCAGAAACGGCTTTTACTTGTTCAGCCAATTGCGCATAAGTGATGGCCGGGCCACCAAACTCATAGATGGCTTTAGGATCAGCCGTTGCTAAGACCCGAGCGGCAGCTTCAGCGTAATCCGCTTCTGGTGCCCAACCAACTTTACCTTCGCCAGCTGCGTAAGTGAATGGCTGACCCTTAAAGGCCCCCTGAATCACGCCGGCGTCGTTTTCCAAATACCAGTTGTTGCGTAAGAAGCTGTAGGCTAAGCCACTATCTTGAAGTGTCTTTTCGGTGTACTTGTGATCTTCGGATAATGGTGACTTAGCCGTATCAGCGTGTGGGTAACTGGTATAAGCAATGTAGCTGACACCGGCTGCTTTTGCGGCATCGATCACGTTTTGGTGTTGGGTTTGCCGAGAAACTTCACCGCCTGGAAGTGATGAAATGAACAAAAGCTTATCGACACCAGCTAAGGCTTGTTTGAAGCCTTCAACATCAGTGTAATCACCTTGTCGAACTGTCACGCCAGCCGGTACACTTGCTTGCGCTTTTTCAACGTTTCGCGCTAAGGCGATGATGTTGTTTGCTGGTACTAACCCTGCTAAAACTTTGAGTGCCACTGAACCAAATTTACCGGTAACTCCGGTTACTGCATATGTTGTCATATTTAAGGACCATCCTTGTTGTTATTTTTAAAGTAACTTGTGTTTTATAAAGTAACATCATTTTATTCGATTGTCAAGGATGCTTACGTTGATTCGACAAACACTAAAGTTGATTAACAGTCGATGTTTCGCCATCGTGACGGACAAGACGTCGATCTATTCTGAACGTTGACTTAATGTGCTTGAACGGGCGGTGACGCAATGCTGTAACGTTATCGTTTAACGTTTACTGAGATGTTCTCGATTGTCAACGTGCGACAGTTCGGCCCTTCATGATAAATTTTCGGGAGCGCGGTAAT